>NZ_JBQFXP010000003.1:0-374357 GCF_056540905.1 Ruegeria sp. AL1 | reverse complement strand
TGACCGCAGTTCGAGAGGTCCCGCGTTAAAACCACTTTGCCCGGCAGATGACGACTTTACTTGCCGATCAGTGGGGGCAACGAATGTCGCGAGACAAAGCTAGTGGAAGCCTAATCGACCACAAATTTTGTTATGTATGGTCTATGCCAAATGCAAGTTTAAAGCTCAGTGCCGAAGGTTCGATGAAACATGCTCTTGACGTCAAATTTTGTTTGAAATAGGTGGTGAAACAACAGAGCGGGCGTTGTGTAGTGGTAAGACCTTAGCCTTCCAAGCTAATGACGCGGGTTCGATTCCCGCCGCCCGCTCCAAGAAATTTGTTCCGACACAAAACCTACAAAATTTGAGTAACCCGCTTTCCAAGTGGTTGAAAAAATTATGCAAATACTCAACTAAGCGCTTGTCTTCCAAGCTGATGAAGCGGGTTCGATTCCCGCCGCCCGCTCCAGATCAGCCCGAAAATTCTGCGTCAAAAGGCCCTTAAAGAGTGCCATTTCGTGCGGCGCGCTTGACCGCGCGGGTCGCGGAGGTCAAGAAGCTGACACTCAAGTGCGAACACGACGTAAGGGCCAGTCATGGCAAGAACCGCCTCAGCCAGTCCATCAGCAAAACCCGCGCCTGGTGCCGCCGAAGAGCGCGCGCGGTCGAAGAAAATCGGCGTTTTGGCGTCTCTTTGGCCGTTTATGAAGCCTTACCGGCTGCTGATGATCGGCGCCACACTGGCGCTGATCCTGACTGCCAGCATGACGTTGACCCTGCCATTGGCTGTACGCCGTGTGGTCGATAATTTCCGGATCGAAGACGGCGAATTGCTGGATTGGTACTTTCTGGCAGCGCTTGGAATTGCCGCGATTCTGGCCATCGGCACCGGCATCCGCTACGCGTTGGTCACCCGGCTGGGCGAACGTGTGGTCGCCGATATCCGTAAGGCCGTGTTTGACCGTGTCATTGGGATGAGCCCCGAGTTTTACGAACGTATCATGACCGGAGAGGTTCTGAGCCGGATCACCACGGACACCACATTGATTCAATCTGTGCTGGGATCATCGGTCTCGATCGCGCTGCGCAATATGCTGCTGTTCTTCGGCGGACTGGTTCTGATGCTGCTGACGTCGGCCAAGCTGACCGGGCTGGTGTTGTTGCTGATTCCGCTGGTGATCGTCCCAATTCTGGTTCTGGGCCGCCGCCTGCGCGTCATCAGCCGGGAAAATCAGGACTGGATCGCCGCCTCGTCGGGCAACGCGGGCGAAGCGTTGGGCGCGGTGCAGACGGTTCAGGCCTTTACCCATGAACAGGCAAGCCGCAAACAGTTCGGAGATATGACAGAAACTTCGTACGAAGTTTCTCTGCGCCGCATCCAGACGCGCGCCATCTTGACGGTGATCGTGATCTTTCTGGTGTTCTCGGGGATCGTGGGTGTCTTGTGGATGGGGGCCAACGACGTCCGTAACGGAGTGATGACCGAGGGCGTTCTGATCCAGTTCGTGATATATTCGATCATCATGGCAGGCTCGGTCGCGGCCCTGTCGGAAATCTGGAGTGAACTGCAGCGAGCTGCCGGTGCGACCGAGCGATTGGTGGAATTGCTGAATGCCCAGGATACCGTAAACGACCCCGCGCATTCCAAAGCGTTGCCAAGCCCCGTGCGGGGTGACATCCGGTTTGACGACGTGACCTTCCATTACCCCGCGCGCCCCGATGTGGTGGCGCTGGATCACATGTCGATTCAGGTGAGCCCGGGTGAAACCGTGGCCTTTGTGGGCCCGTCGGGGGCTGGTAAGACGACTGTCATTCAGATGATCCAGCGGTTCTACGATCCCGATTCCGGGCAGGTCAGTCTGGACGGCATCAATCTGCGTGACCTCGATCGCGCCGAGTTTCGCCGACACGTGGCGCTTGTCCCTCAGGACCCGACTATTTTTGCGACCTCGGCGCGCGAGAACATTCGGTTCGGTCGTCTGGATGCCACTGATGCCGAAGTGGAAGCTGCTGCCCGCGCCGCCGCCGCGCATGAGTTCATCTCGGCCTTGCCGGAGGGGTATGACAGTTTCGTCGGTGAACGGGGGGTGATGTTGTCGGGCGGGCAGAAACAGCGCATCGCCATCGCCCGCGCGATTTTGCGGGACGCGCCTGTGCTGTTGCTGGACGAGGCGACCTCGGCGCTTGATGCGGAAAGCGAGCGGGCTGTTCAGGGGGCCGTGGATCAGATGCGCGCAGGGCGGACCACGTTGATCGTGGCCCACCGTCTGGCGACTGTGAAGAAGGCGGACCGGATTGTGGTTATGGATGCTGGTCAGATCGTGGCACAGGGCACGCATGACGACCTTGTTTCACAGGGGGGGTTGTATGCGCGTCTGGCGCGTCTGCAGTTCACCGACGGTGTTGCCGCCGAATAGCCTGACGCAAGGGAAATTTCTTTCCGCCGTAGCGTAATTGTGTTTTTCGCTTCCCGGGCCACTAACCCGTTGCTTGAACCTGCGCGGATTTGCTCCCATCCTATTGGGGAAATGCTCGCGAGACGTGCGGGACAAAAGGGAGGAAACGCATGGCCTTTGTGGGAATTGACGACAAGGTAAAGCTTGAGCAGGAAATGCCGTGGGCGGACCGGGATGTCCCGGTAACGTTTCACCAGTTATTGTCGCGGACAGCTGGCAGATATCCCAATAGCAAGGCAATCAGCTTTCAGCTGCTGTCCGGCCCCACCGACAAGGCCGAAACGCTCACATGGTCCGAGCTGCTGGGCAAGGTCAATCAGGCGGCGAACCTGTTCCGGTCATTGGGTGTCGGTGAAAAGGATGTGGTGGCCTACATCCTGCCGAATTGTAACGAGACGCTGATCACCATGATGGGTGGCGCCGTGGCGGGGATCGTGAATCCGATCAATCCGCTGCTGGAGCCCGAGCAGATCTCGGCCATCCTGCGCGAGACCGGCGCCAAGGTGGTTGTGACGCTCAAATCCTTTCCCAAGACGGATGTCGCGCAAAAGGTGGAAGAAGCCGTTCGCCATGCGCCCAAGGTCAATACGATTCTGGAAATCGACCTGAACAGTTATCTGACCCCGCCAAAGTCGTGGCTGGTGCCATTCCTGCGCCCCAAGATGGGTGACAAGGAACATCTGGCGCATGCGGACTATAAGAATTTCAACGCAGAACTTGCAAAACAGCCGACCACGCTGACGTTTGAAGACAGCAAGGAAGACCGCGTTGCCTGCTATTTTCACACCGGTGGCACCACCGGAATGCCCAAGGTCGCGCAGCACAAGTACTCGGGCCTGATCTACAATGGCTGGCTGGGCGACACACTGCTCTTCTCGGAAGAGGATGTTGTGATGTGCCCGCTGCCGATGTTCCACGTCTTTGCGGTGCATGTGATTGTCATGGCCGCCGTGTCCTCGGGCGCGCATGTGGTGTTCCCGACGCCGGCAGGATATCGCGGCGACGGGGTGTTCGACAATTTCTGGAAGCTGATTGAACGCTGGAAAGTGACCTTTATCATCACCGTGCCCACAGCAATCGCCGCCAAGATGCAGCGCCCGGTGGATGCCGATATCTCAAGCGTCAAAACGGCCTTCTCCGGCTCTGCCCCCTTGCCGGTCGAGCTGTTTCGTCGGTTCGAAGAGGCAACTGGCGTGACCATCGTCGAAGGGTATGGCCTGACCGAGGCGACCTGCCTGGTGTCCTGCAACCCGGTGGATGGTGAGAAGAAGATCGGATCGATCGGGATTCCGTTCCCCTATACGGATGTCAAAATTCTGCAGGATGGGCCCGACGGACCGGTTGAACCCGCCACCAACGAGATCGGAGAGATCTGTATCTCGAACCCCGGAGTTTTTGCGGGCAACACCTATACCGAAGCGGACAAGAACGAGAACCTGTATCATTTCGAGAAATACCTGCGCACAGGAGATCTGGGCCGGTTTGACGAAGATGGTTACTTGTGGATCACAGGCCGCGCCAAGGACCTTATCATCCGAGGCGGTCACAATATCGATCCTGCCGAAATCGAAGAGGCGCTGCTGGGACATGATGCTGTAGCTTTTGCCGGTGCGATTGGTCAGCCGGATGCCTATGCGGGCGAGGTGCCCTGCGCCTTTGTCGAACTGGTCGAAGGGGCCAGTGTGACCGAGAAAGAGCTGATGGAATACTGCGACGTGCATGTGCATGAACGGGCGGCTCAGCCCAAGCACATGACCATCCTGGGCGAGTTGCCAAAGACTGCTGTGGGCAAGGTATTCAAGCCGGAACTGCGCAAACAGGCGATCACGCGTGTCTATAACGGAGCTCTGGAAAAGGCGGGTGTCGCGGCGCGTGTGGTTTCTGTGACCGACGACAAAAAGCGGGGGCTTGTCGCGCAGCTTGACGCGAACGGGTCTTCCGAGGACGATGTCAGCAAAGTGCTGGGATCATTCACCCGGCCATGGGAATGGGTTGCCTGACCGGGAGGGGATATGGACTATGAACGCCTGATTGATGAAGAAACCTGGGCGTTCATAAGACGAACCGCCGAAAGCTATCCTGATGATGCGGTTGATCTTCCTGTCGAGGATCAACGCCGTGTTTACAATGCGATGTGCCAGGCGTTTCGCCAGCCCCGCCCTTCGGCGGTCGAGGTGGAAGACAGGCAGGCCGATGGCGTGCCTGTTCGCGTTTATACCGCAGGCGATCCGACCCGGTCTGTCATTTACCTGCATGGCGGTGGTTTTGTCGTGGGAGGGTTGGACAGTCACGATGACGTTTGTGCCGAGATTTGTGCGCAGACCGGGTACAGGGTGATTGCCGTTGATTACCGTCTGTGCCCCGAACACCTCCATCCGGCGCAATTTCAGGATGCGTGGACGGCAGTGAACTGGGTTGCCGGGACCTTTGGCGATCCGATGGTTCTGGCCGGAGACAGCGCCGGAGGGAACCTGGCTGCGGCCGTTTCACATTATGCACGTGGACGGCTGGAGGCCCCTTTGGGACAGGTGCTCATCTATCCCGGTTTGGGCGGCGACCGTTCTGTAGGCTCGTATCTAGAACATACCCATGCGCCTCTGTTGACGCTGGAAGATATCGTTTTCTATGAAAAGTTGCGTTGCGGCGAAACAGTGCCGCAGGGCGATCCGACTTTTGCGCCGCTTGAAGACAACGATTTTTCTGGTCTGCCGCCGACTGTGGTAGTCACGGCCGAGTGTGACCCTTTGCGGGATGACGGACCTGCCTATTGCGCAAAAATAACCGATGCTGGGGGGCAGGCGCATTGCATCACCGAAGCGGGCCTTGTGCATGGGTATCTGAGGGCCCGGACCTCGGTCAAACGTGCTGCGGACAGTTTCGAGCGCATATCGGTTGCCATCGAGGCCTTGGGCCAGCAGATTTGGCCCTATGGCTAAGCTACCGTAGGAACGGTTGGGCTTTCATCGACTCTGCCACCGGGGCACCCATCCGGGTCAGGATCGTGGGTGCCAATTGCAACTGGTCAATCACCACATCTGCCTCGGGACCTTCCGCACCACCAAAATAATACAGCGCGGTTTCCTGCTGCAGCGCGCTGCGCCCGCCGTGGTGGCCGCGCTCGTCCTGTCCGTGGTCGGCGGTGACGATGACGTCGTACCCCAACTGTCGCCATCGGGGAATGAAGGGGGCCAGCATCTCGTCCATCACGAAACAGGCGTGGTCCATCTCTTGGCAGTCGTGAAAGAAACGATGCCCCATGCTGTCCAGTGTGCAGGTGTGCAGTATGCCATAGTCTAGCCCAAAGCGCAGGCACAGGTTGGTCAGCGTGGCGAACAGATCCACGTCGCAAGGCGTCATCTGGTTGGCCGCGTTGTACCCGGTCATCGAGTGGAACCGGCCATGGTTGATGGTTTTACTCTGGGGTTCGTCATATTCCACGTCGCGCACATAATCGAACGGGTGACGATTGAAGAATTGCGACCAGTAGCTGTGGGTGACGGCCCCGGTCACGCCTCCGGCCTCGCGCACCTGACTGAACACGTCCTTGTGGCTCAGGCGAAATACGTTGCCGTTGCCCGTGCAGCCATGTTCCTGCGGCGAGACCCCGGTGTGGATCGAGGCATAGCAACTGGCCGAGGTCGAGGGTAGCACCGCGCGCAGCTTCCAAACCCGCGCCTCACCACTGTCGACCCAGCCTTCGAGATTGCCGAACAGACGGCGGAAATTGCGCCATGGGACACCGTCGAGGATGATGAGAAGAAGTTTGCGGTCCATCGCTTGGCCTCTCTGAAATCGTATGTGCCGGGACCCTATGGGTTTCGGTGCCCGAGGGATGCCTGTTCACGTCCGGGATAGCAAAATCCCGACACGGTTGCGCCGGGATCTCGAAGTTTCCTGAAACTGGCGCACGTGGCAGTCAGTTCCCGGCGCTTTCCATCTTGCGATGGGCGACGACCTCTTCCAGCCATCCCAACTGCATCTCGGGAACCGAACTGAGCAGCAGGTCGGTATAATCGTCAAACGGCGGGCTCAGTACCTGCGATTTTGAACCGTACCGCGCCACGCGACCCTGATACATTACCGCAATGCTGTCGCTGATCGCGCGCACCGTGGCCAGATCGTGTGTGATGAACAGATAGGCCACATCCTCGATCTTCTGCAGGTCCAGCAGCAGTTTCAGGATGCCATCCGCCACCAGCGGGTCCAGCGCCGAGGTGACCTCATCACAAATGATCATCTTGGGCTTGGCCGCGAGCGACCGCGCGATGCAGACACGCTGTTTCTGACCGCCCGACAGCTCTGCCGGATAGCGATCCATGAACTTCTCGCCCAGCTCGATCTCATCCAGCAGTTCGATGATCCGCTTGCGCTTTTCGGACCCGCGCATGTTGAAGTAGAACTCCAGCGGGCGACCGATGATGGTGCCGACGGTCTGACGCGGGTTCATTGCCACATCGGCCATCTGATAGATCATCTGCAACTCGCGCAGGTCCTCGCGGGTGCGTCCGGCCAGATCAGGGCTGAGCTTGCGCCCGGCAAAGGTGATCTCACCATCGCGGGGTGGCAGCAGACCGGTGATCACCCGCGCCAGCGTGGATTTACCCGAGCCGGATTCGCCCACAACCGCCAGCGTCTGCCCCGGATGAAGCTCGACATTGACGTTGTGCAGCACATCAAAATTCAGCCCCTTGTAGCGCGCGGTGATACCATCGACCTGCAGCACCGGGTCGGGCGTGGGCTGTTTTTCCTCGTGTTCAATGGATCGCACCGACACCAGCGCCTGTGTGTACTCTTCCTGCGGGTTGTTGATGATCTGATCCGTGGTGCCGTATTCGACGGTATTTCCCATCTTCAGAACCATGATGTCATCGCTGACCTGCGCCACAACGGCAAGGTCGTGGGTGATATAGAGCGCTGCAACACCGGTATCGGCGATGGCCTCTTTGATGGCCATCAGAACGTCGATCTGCGTGGTCACGTCCAGCGCCGTGGTGGGTTCGTCGAACACCACAAGATCGGGTTCAGGACACAGCGCAAGCGCCGTCATGCAGCGTTGCAACTGGCCGCCCGAAACCTGATGCGGGTACCGCTCACCGATATTGTCCGGGTCGGGCAAACCCAGCTTGGCGAACAGTTCACGCGCGCGGGCCTCGGCCTCTTTGCGGCTGAACTTTTTCTGTTCGACCGCAGCCTCGACCACCTGATCTATGATCTTCTTGGCCGGGTTGAACGACGCGGCAGCGGATTGGGACACATAGGTGACCTCACCCCCGCGCAGTTTGCGGATATCCTTGAGAGATGTCTTCAGGATATCGCGCCCGTTCACCCAGACCTCGCCTCCGGTGATCTTCACACCGCCCCGGCCATAGGCCATCGAGGCCAGACCGATGGTGGATTTCCCGGCGCCGGATTCGCCAATAAGCCCCAGCACCTTGCCGCGTTCGAGGTCAAAGCTGACCCCGTGCACGATCTCGATGTCATGGGGTTTCTCACCCGGCGGATAGACGGTCGCGCCGATCTTGAGGTCGCGGACCTTGAGAAGGGTATCACTCATCCCCGGCCTCCTTTCAGCGATGTGGTACGGTTCAGAACCCAGTCAGCCACCAGATTGACCGAGATCGCCAAAGTTGCGATGGCCACGGCGGGCAACAGGGCGGCAGGAATGCCGTAGACGATGCCTTCCTTGTTTTCTTTAACGATGCCGCCCCAGTCTGCCTCGGGCGGTTGTACGCCGAGGCCCAGGAACGACAGGGTCGAGACAAACAGAACGGCGAAGATAAACCGCAGGCCCATCTCGGCCACCAGCGGCGACAGGGCGTTGGGCAGGATTTCGCGGAAGATGATCCAGCCGGTTTTCTCGCCCCGTAGACGCGCGGCTTCGACATAATCCATGACGGTGATGTCGACAGCCACGGCGCGGGCCAGACGATAGACGCGGGTCGAATCCAGCAGGCCCATGACCACGATCAGGATCGGCACGGTCACCGGCATCACCGACAGGACCACAAGGGCAAAGATCAGCGTCGGGATTGACATGATCAGATCGACAAATCGGGACAGCACCTGATCGACCCAGCCGCCCATCACGGCGGCAAAGAAGCCAAGGACCGAGCCGGTCACAAACGATAGGATCGTCGCGGCTGTCGCGATGAAGATGGTAGTACGCCCGCCATAGATCATGCGGCTGAGAAGATCGCGTCCGATATTGTCGGTGCCCAGCCAGAAATTTGATTCAGTGAAACCGGCAGGGGCGATCCCAAGCATGATTTCGATCTTCGAGGGTTCCCAGACATCGCCAACCACCTCGGCCATGCCGTAAGGCGCGATGAGCGGCGCGAGCAGCGCCATGAGAAAGTAGAGGGCCGTCAGGAACAACCCGATCATTGCAGAGATAGGAATGTTCTTCATTTCGGATGCCTCAGACGCGGGTTGGCCAGGATCGAAACGATGTCGGCGATCATGTTGAGGCCGATATAGACGGCGGCGAAAACCAGCCCGCAGGCCTGTACCACCGGAACGTCGCGTTTTGCCACGTGGTCCACCAGATACTGCCCCATGCCGGGATACACAAAGACCACTTCGATCACCACGACGCCCACCACCAGATAGGCGAGGTTCAGCATCACGACGTTAACGATGGGCGCGATGGCGTTCGGAAAGGCATGGCGCGCAATCACCTGAAACCCGGTCAGACCTTTGAGTTCGGCTGTTTCGATATAGGCCGATTGCATCACGTTCAGAATCGCCGCGCGGGTCATGCGCATCATGTGCGCCAGAACCACCAGCGTCAGCACCATGACAGGCAGCGCGATGGCCTGAAGCTTCTGCAGCAGGCTCATATGATCGCCGATCATCGCGACCGAGGGGAACCAGCCCAGTTTCACGGCGATGAAATACATCAGCAGATAGCCGATCAGGAATTCAGGGATCGAGATCGAGGCAAGGGTCACAGCCGAGATCAGCTTGTCGGGCCAGCGATCTTTGTACCGCACCGCGATCAGACCCAGCAGGATGGCAAGCGGCACCGAAATAATGGCGGCCCAGAAGGCCAGAAACAGGGTATTCGACATGCGTTGACCGATACTCTCGGCAATGTCACGACCATTGGTCAGCGCAGTTCCCAGATCGCCTTGCAACGCGGCGAACAGCCAGTCGAAATAGCGGGACACAGCGGGTTCGTTCAGGCCCAGTTCTGCACGCAGATTGGCGAGCGCTTCGGGGGTTGCGGACTGGCCAAGGATCGATTGGGCCACGTCGCCGGGCAGGATAAGCGTACCGGCGAAAATCAGCACGGATACGGCCAACAAAAGCAAAAGGCCCAGCGCAACGCGCTGGACCACAAGTTTCATCGCGATTCCCATATCAGGCAGCAACCCACATGGTCATCGGAGCGTAGAAGTTATTCAGGTCAAAGCCGGGGTGGTTCTCGACCCAACCGTCCAATTCGACTGAAAATGCGTCGATAAAGTCATTGAACATCGGGCAGATCAGCCCGCCCTCGTTTTGGACGATGGTGCCCATATCCGCGTACATCTGCTTGCGCTTGTTGTTGTCAAGCTCTCCACGCGCAGCAAACAGCAACTGATCGAACTGTTCGTTGAAGAAACGGGTGTCGTTCCAGTCTGCCGAAGACAGATACGCAGTCGAATACATCGAGTCTTGTGTGGGGCGTCCGCTCCAATAGCTGGTGCAGAAAGGCTGGGCGTTCCACACTTCTGACCAATACCCGTCATTGGGCTCGCGCTTGATCTCGATGTTGATGCCTGCGGTCGCGCAGGATTGTTGGAACAGTGCCGCTGCATCCGGCGCACCTGGGAACGAGTTGTCCGAGGTTCGTAAAAGGATCGAGCCGTCAAAACCGGATTCCTTCAGATGGAACTTGGCCTTGTCCGGATCATATTGGCGCTGCTCCAACGCGGTGAACAAAGGATAAGATGCGTTAACCGGAATATCGTTGCCGATCGAGCCATAGCCGAACAGAATCTTGTCGACCATTTCCTGACGGTTCATGGCGTATTTCAGCGCCAGCCGCAGGTCTTTGTTGTCGAACGGCGCAGTATTGCAGTGCATGATAAATACATAGTGGCCGGGGCCAGCGGTGGTCTGCACGTTGATATTGGGTGCACGTTCAACCAGCTTCGCTGTCCGCGGCGGGACACGGTTGATCATGTGCACCTGTCCGGATTGCAGCGCCGCCACCCGCGCGGTGTCGTCGTTGATGACGATTAACTCGATAGTGTCGGCATGACCGATGGAATCGTCCCAATAGTTAGGATTCTTTTCGCCGACAAAACGCACGCCCGGCTCGACATCTTTCAGAATGTAGGGTCCAGTGCCGATCGCAGCGGTCGGATCATCCTTGCCGCCGTTGGGTTGGATCATCAAGTGATAATCGGTCAGCAAGAATGGCAGGTCGGCATTCGGCTCGCTCAATTCGATGATGAATTGATTACCTTCGGCGCGCATATTCTGGATGCCGCGCATAATGCCCAAGGCCCCGGATTTGGTGTCTTCGCCGGAGTGTCGTTCCATCGTGGCCAATACGTCGTCAGCCGTCAATTCCTTACCATTCGAGAAGCTGACGCCCGAGCGTATGGTGAAGGTCCAGACACGTGCGTCGTCGGATGCTTCGAACTCTTCAGCCAAGCGGTTCGACAGTCCACCTCCTGGTGCCAGTTCCAGCAGAGGCTCGCCCCAAAGGCGCAGAACCTGTGTCGCGGTCGAGTTTGCAGCAACGGCAGGGTCCAGGCTGTCGGAAGACCCGCCGCCTTGAATTCCAACGCGGATGGTACCGCCTTTGACGGGTCCTGCTGCACGTGCGGCCGTTGCAAAGACGCTACCTGCCATGGCGACGGACACACCCAGGGCCGCCGCCCTGCCCATGAATTCACGGCGCGACATTTTCCCCGTCGCAACCAGTCTAGACATGTGAGTGAGTTGATCGTTCATCCAGAGATCTCCCAGTTGTATGGATGTTCTGCCCGTTGTCGGGCTTTTTATTGACGCATGAGTCAACGTTGGCGCATTTCGGTCCACCGGGCAAGGTCTAATGTCCTGTCACCCGGGGTCGGAATTCACATCTGGTTGCGTGGTACCTTGTCCTCCAGATTTTTTGAGAACACCAATTCTTCGTTCTCAAAGGCGCTTACTGATGCTCTGAGGTAAAAGTGGGTTTTGTCTGACCACATCTCGCAACTGGTTTGGGTGCGCAATTTATGCGCATCGCGCTCCAACTCTTGCGTCCATTGACAAGACCCACGGGCGGTCAGCGGATCGTCGGGATGAATGGACCATATCTCGGAAGCCGTGCTGCCATTGATCAAACCGTGATCTTCGTCCTGCACTTTGCCAAAGTCGTCTTCGATAGTCAGGTGTACGGTTCCGGTGTTCATATCCACCTCAACGCGCCGCACGTTTTTGGCATCGTGTAACTGCGTCACCGACCGGGGCTCGGCCGAATCCGGAGGCGCAAAGTGGCACTCATCCGATGTCGCCGCATCGCGGGTGGGAAGGGTGATCTGCCCGCCGGTCAGATGCAGTTCGGTGCTTTCGGGTGACGGCCAGATCAGCGGCCAATAGGCGCTTGAGATGGCAACCCTCAGGCGGTGACCCTTGGGCACACGATAGGCGATGTGGTCCAGATCAAGCGCTACATCATATACCTGACCCGGTCTTAACGGGGTGGGTTGGGCGTGGCTGTCACGATGCGTCAGGTTCAGCACGCCATAGGTTATCCGGGTAGATGCGCCATCGGGATGCAGATGATTCAGGCGCACGGCCACTTGAGCCTGAGGGGTGTCGGCGCTGATCTTCAGCTGGATGCGTGGGGCGCCCACAATGTCCAGATCACCTTCAAGCGGCGCACCGTCGAAACAGGCGGACAACGCGTCGTCGCCGCGCTGATCTCCGGGCATGTCCGGGCCCAGCCAGATTGCGCAATACTCGCCGCTTTCCATACCACAATTGTGTGGCGAGCGAATACGGGTGTCCAGCGGGCCGTCACTGCCAAGTCCAGCGTCTGTCAACGCAAAGGTTTGACACGGGATATGCGAGGAGGCCCCCGAGTCCTCGGCGATCCAGTGCCCCGATCGCTCGGCGTACCAGCGGGCAGGCCTGACACCGTCCATCAAATACGCGCGGTAGTCGGGGTCATTTTCGACACCGGTCTCTCTCCCTTTCAGCCAGCGGTCCCACCAACGCAAGGCTTCCTGCAGGAACCCTATGCGGGGCTCGGGTACGGCGAAATGGGGGTACTTATGCACCCAGGGTCCAACGATCCCCTTGACCGGAGCGCTCAGGCTTTCAACCAGCCAGGGCACCGTGTTCTTGTAAGCATCACCCCATCCGCCCACGGCCAGAGTTGCGGCTTGGATCGCGCTGAAATCTTCGCAGACCGAGCCATGTTGCCAATACGCGTCCCGTGCCTGATGACGCAGCCAGACCGAGGGCAAGAACGGCTCATTCTCCAACCGATCCAGCCAGATTTCGCGCCAGTCCGGTCTCAATTCCGGGTCCGGCGCGCGGGAAGAATAGGACCACATCGTCGCGCCCCAGCCGAGGTTCTCATTGAGCAGGCAGCCACCTTTGTAATGGATATCATCCGCATATCGGTCTGCAGTAGAGCAGAGCGTGATGATCGCCTTCAACGCCACGGGGCGCATTGCGGCGACCTGCAGTGCGTTGAAGCCGCCCCAGCTGATCCCCATCATGCCGACCGCACCCGTGCACCACGGCTGATCCGCCAGCCACCGGATCACTTCCACGGCATCGTCCAGCTCTTGCTGGGTGTATTCGTCCTCCATCGTCCCTTCGCTGTCGCCATTGCCGCGCATGTCGACGCGGATGCAGGCATAGCCGCGCCGGGCAAACCAGGGGTGGGTCAGCGCATCCCGCGTGGTGGTGCCATCGCGCTTGCGATAGGGCAGGTATTCCAGAATGGCCGGGACAGGGTTTGCTTCGGCATCCCTTGGTTTCCAGACGCGGGCCGAAAGGCGGCACCCATCGGGCATGTGGATACCCATATCCGGCAGGTCTTCGATGTCCCGCAGGGAATTGGCGTTAAGCGTCATGGTCTGAACGGCCTTTCACTCTGAGGAACACAACCGCCGCGCTATCTTCGGATCGCGACAATCAGGTCCATTACGTTTGTTCCGGTCGGGCCTGTGACCAGTAGCGCGTCAGCCTGTTCCAGAAAGCTTCCGCTATCGGCGCGGGCCAAAGCCTGTTCTGCCCCGTCGTCCCATGTGCTGCCATCCACAATGGCCCCCGCAGCCTCGGTCGGTCCGTCCGTCCCGTCTGTTCCGCCCACGATCAGAGTGATCCCGTCGCACCCGGCGATCTCGCGGGCCAGCGCGAGGCCCAGCGCCTGATTGCGGCCCCCACGTCCCGGGTTTTCCGGAAGAACCACGGTGGGTTCGCCGCCAAAGATCATGGTGCCCGGTGCCATGTCCCGCAGGCGCGGACCCAGCTTGGCAGCGATGGCCAGGAAGTCGTCGTGCAGCGATTCCTCTTTCGCCAACAGCGTGAGGCCACGATCCGCGGCCGATTTCGCCGCTGCCGACCGCGCGATGGCGTTGGAGGCGACGATCCGGGTTGTCGCCTGATAGTCGTGATTTTCAGGCAATGCGCCGATCCCCGAGCCGATGACGGCAATATCATCTCCGGGCACGTCCGAGATCGCCAGTACCGTGACCTGCCGGCCGTTGAAAAATGACAAAAGCCCGCCGCCCTTGATCCGCGACAGCCGGCGCCGCTGGGCGTTCATCGCGGTGATGTCCAAACCTTCGGACAACAAGCTTTTGTTCAGGGCGGCGAGGTCGCTCAGTTCCGCGCCCGCGACCAGATCCTCGGCCAGAGAAGACGCCCCGCCAGAAACCAGCAGCAACAGATGGGCTTCGGCACCTAACGCTTCGACCGCTTCGCGCAGGGCTTTGCCGGCGGTCAGACTGCGTGCGTCTGGAACCGGATGCGATGCCTCGATGACCCGCGTGCCCGAGGGCAGATCATCAGCGTGGCCATCCTTGGTGACGATCAGGGCCGGAACCGGGCCAAACTGGTCCAGCGCGGCCTGCGCCATTGCAGCTGCGGCTTTGCCTACGGCCAGAACGCAGTCGGGTTTCTCCACCGTGCCAAGTGCGTTTTGGGTTGCGGTATAGCCATCGACAGCCGCCACTCCGGCGCGCCAGATTTCCAGGGCGTGTGTTTTGTCTTGCATCAGCTTTCCATCCAGATTGTGACCGGCCCGTCATTAATAAGCTCGACCGCCATGTCGGCCCCGAAAGCACCGGTTTCGACCGGTATCCCCAGCGCCTTCAGGTCGATGACAAACCGATTGTAAAGCCGTTCGCCCTCGGCCGCGGGGGCTGCGCCGGAAAATCCGGGCCGGTTGCCGCGCGACGTGTCAGCCGCCAGAGTGAACTGACTGACCACCAGTGCCGAACCACCGATATCCATGATCGACCGGTTCATCTTACCAGCCTCATCCTTAAAGATCCTGAGTTTCGAGATTTTCTCGGCCAATTGACCCGCTTGTGCGTCGTCATCGCCCTGCATCGCACAGACAAGGATCATCAGACCCGGCCCGGTTTTGCCAATCACCGCCCCGCCGGTTGAAACCGAGGCACCGGAAACTCTTTGCAACAGCGCACGCATCTTGTCGGGTTCGCCCTTTATTGTTTCAACAGATTAATCGCGCCAGTCGATGATTTCGTCCAAACCGGCGCGGTCGGTGCGAAACCCGTTGGCGGGGTGGTCCGTGTCCGAATACCCAAACGAGATCGCACACAGGATCAGCCGATCATCCCCAATGCCGAAATACCGGTGAAGGAATGGTCCGTAACTGGCCACCGCTGCCTGTGGGATGGTTGCAACCCCCAGCGCTTGTGCAGCCAGCGAAAATGCGGTCACAAAGCCTCCGCAATCCATCGCGCCATAGGGGCCAAGCTCGGACGGGCTGGAAATGATCGCGCAATGTGGCGCACCGAACAGCGAGAAATTCTCCATCATCTGCTGCGCCGAGGCTGCCCGGTCACCTTTTGCAACCCCGACCGCGTCATAAAGAGACCATCCGCATGCCCTGCGTCTGTCGGCGTAGACACCGGAATATCCGGTCGGAAAGGGCAGATCCGGCGCGGGTGCGCCATGGCTTGCTTCATCCATCAGGGCCTGCCGAAACCGGTCCGTTTCGGCTTGGTCGGTGATGACGACCTGCCAGGGTTGTGCATTACACCAGCTGGGAACATGCCGGGCGCTGCGCACGATCTGTTCTATGATGTCCCGAGGCACCGGATCAGGTCGGAACGCGCGACACGAATGCCGCTGTTTCAGCAGGTCATCTAGAACAGAGAGTGTCACGTCGCGCCCCATCAGTTTCGGGGAAAATGAACGCCGAAACCCGATTAGGCAAGACGTGATTATCCGTCACTGGCCGGTTGCGGCCAGATACCCGACACCGGCGGCCACCAACAGACCGACGCACACGGCCAAGGTGATCTTGATCGCCGACCAGGGCCGTTCGCCCTGAACCCGGCCCGTCCGTCCATTGATGACGAAGCGATAGCTTTGCCCGCGATACTTGTAGGCGGCCATCCAGACCGGCAGCAGGATGTGTTTGAACGTGATATCGCGCATATCGGTTTCAACCGCGTGGATCCGCTGCCGGTCGCCGCCAATATCGAACCTTACATCCCGTTCAATCACCCGCGCTATATGTGCCCTTGCTTCCTGATACCCGTCCTGCAGATCGACAGTGTAGGCTTCGGCCCTGAACCCGGCCAGATATTCCGGCTGATAGGGTTCAAGGGCCGCCAGGTCCCAGGGCTCCAGCGCATCGGTGTAGCTTTTGGGCAAGGACCGCGAGGCCAGAACCAGAACATCATCAAAAAACCGCGCGACCCGGCCCGATTTCGGGGACCACCGCACCTTGGCCACCTGTTGCTGCACGCGCTTGCCGTCGCGCGTGACCGTGCGGGTTTCATAGTAGACAACGCCACGTTCCCCTCGGTAGGCGGATTTCGTATCCGCATCGAAGGTCCAGTACGGAACGTAAATCCCCTGCATCTTTCGCCCCTTGCGGGCGTATTCCTTCAGCCCGTTCGGAGCAAACCACAACCGGCCCAACCAGTCTTCCATGGCTTTATGTGCCGCGCGCTCATCGACGCCAAAAGGCAACACGCCGCGTGGCTTGATATGACGGCTAATCCCGGTATCGGTCACAACCGGTGTGGCGCAGAACGGGCATTCGGCGGCATGAGTGTTGGGGTCAAACTCAACCTGCGCGGCACAGTTCGGGCAGGTCAGAACGCGCGTTTCTTCAATTTCGGTCTCGGGCAAGGTATCCGACTGAGCCGCGTCGAAATCCAGCTCGCGCAGACTGGCCCCGCCCCATGGGCCAGAGCCAATCTGTTCTGAATGCCCGCAATGATCACAGGTGAGCGTGCCGTTGCCGGGATCAAACCGGTAATCTGCGCCACATTGCTCGCAGGGGAAACGGTGTTCGCTTGATGTCATGAAACAGCCTAGCTGATTGAGACTTTGAAACAATCACACCCCCGGAGGCGGAGGCGGCAAGATCGTGAACAATTGTGCCAGCTCCTGCACCTCTCCGGCCTTTTTCCAGCCGTCCTGACCGGCGGTCCAGACATGGGTGTCGCGGGTCAGTTGCCCTTCGGTCGCCATACGCCCCATCTTGGCCTTCGAGAACGGCCCGCTGGTCTGCCCATCCACCGCGATATGCCAAACATGCTCAACGGGCGGAGGAGGAGGCGGTGCCGTATGTGCCGCGGGTTGCGGGGCAGCGGGGGCGGGACCGCCCCAGGGGCCGCTCGGCTGACCCGCTGCCATGTTCGACATCTGCTGCGCCATTGCCATCCCCATGCCCATGCCAAGACCGGCCCCCATACCACCGCCCTGACCGGGGTTATTGGCCGCCGCCGTCATCGCCTCGGCTGCGGAGTATTGGGTGAACTTACCCAGATCTCCGGCCAGCCCCATCGACGTGCGCTTGTCCAGCGCCGCTTCGACTGCAGGCGGCAACGAGATGTTCTCGATATAAAATTCGGGCATCTCTAACCCGTACCCATCCAGAACGGGCGAAACTTCTGCGGCGATCAGCTTGCCCAGATCGGCAGTGTTCGCGGCCATGTCCAGAACCGGGATACCCGATCCGGCAATGACGCGGCTGAACTCCTGCACAATGATGTTGCGGATCTGAAAGCTGATCTCGTCCATGGTGAACTCACCATCGGTGCCGACGATCTCGACCAGGAATTTCGCCGCATCTTTCACCCGCACCGTATAGGTGCCGAATGCCCGAATACGTGTCGGGCCGAACTCGGGGTCACGCAGCATGATCGGGTTCTTGGTGCCCCATTTCAGATCATTGAACCGGGTCGTGTTGACGAAGTAGATCTCGGATTTGAAGGGCGACTGGAACCCGTGATCCCAATGCTGCAACGTCGTCAGGATCGGCATGTTGTTGGTCTCAAGCATATAAAGACCCGGCGTGAACACGTCCGCCAGTTGCCCCTCATGCACAAACACCGCCGACTGGCCTTCGCGCACTGTCAGCTTGGCGCCGTATTTGATCTCGTGACCCTCACGCTCGAAACGCCAGACCATGGTGTCGCGGGTATCATCGACCCAATGAATGACGTCGATGAATTCTCCGGTCAGAAAATCGAATATTCCCATTGGGGTTCTCCTGTTCACGGGGTCAGAGCGGCTGACCCATCATTTCTCGGGTGATGATGCGCACCACGGGACGGGCCTGCTCGACAGTTGTGCCGGGTTCGAGACGCGGATCGTACAGCATGCTCAGAAGTTTTTCGTCGTGGCTAGTCAAAAGCGCAAATTCGTCATCGTCGTTGAAAATCGACGGGCGCGCGGCGGGGCTGTCATTCGGCAGGCCCAGGCCTTGTGCGATTTCTTCGTGTATACAGCTGAGGCGCACCAGATCCGGCAGTTCTGCACGGATCAGCGCAACCGCGCGTACATAGACATTTGGGGCGGTGCTTGTGGCAGAGGCGAAGACAAAACAGTCGAACGAGGCGCGCGGGTTGGCAATCAGTTCCAGCGCGGATTGCCCGATATTCGGAACAAGTTGCTTGACGCGCGAGACCAGATAACTTGCGTCATCCTTTCCGGCAAAGAACACGTGAAAGTTCCCGTTCCGGCTGACGGTCGAGATCGGATGGTCTGTCAGTTTTGCCAGTCTTTTGGCATAGGCGGTGACGCGGGCCTTGTCTTCGTCGCGCACGTTCGGCGGGACCGAGGGGCCAAATTCCGGCTGGATGCGCACTGGTCCCGTCCAGCGGCTCAGCTGTCCATCGGTCTGACGGGAACCGATAGCAATCGCGTCATCGGGATACTCGCTGTAAAACGCGATGGTTTCGAAATTGCGGGCCAGATCGTCGGCCTCGTAGGGCGTGTCCGGCCCGCCGCCATCAATCCGCAGCAATCCACGGGTCAGCAGGTCAGTTTGAATGCGATCATAGAACCGGGCCAGATCCTGACTGGCGGCCGAGGCCGGAACATAGGCATTGGCTGCAGTTTGCGAGGGCGTCGGCCGGGCCTCGGGTATGATCGAGGTGACCGGCGCAGTCTCGCAGGCGGCCAGGCCCAGCAGGCCGACCACAGCAAGAGCTGATCTGAACTTCCCCGCAGGGATCACCAATCCGTCCTCAGCCCGGTACTGCCGTTCCGGCATTGTCCCCAATCCCGTCCTGCCGTGCCTTGGCAGAGGCAAGCGTGTCGCGCAGTTCAGCTTCCATTTTCTGCAATTCCTGTTCGGCCGCTGCACGTTTGGCTTTGCCTTCATCGGCAATCGCAAGGCTTTCGTTGATCGTGCCGATCAGGTCCGCATTGGCCTGTTTGACGGCCTCGATATCGAACACGCCGCGTTCCATTTCTTCGCGGATCATCTTGTTCGACTCGCGCAGATTGGCGGCGTTTGCAGTTAGCAATTCGTTGGTCAGATCATTGGCGTCACGCACGGCCGAGGCCGCTTCGGCGCTGCGTTGGATGGTGACCGCCTGTGCCAGCTGCGTTTCCCACAGAGGCACGGTGTTCACCAGCGTCGAGTTGATCTTGGTTACCAGAGACTTGTCATTTTCCTGCACCAGCCGGATCGACGGCAGCGATTGCATGGTCACCTGCCGTGTCAGCTTCAGGTCGTGCACCCGGCGCTCCAGATCATCTCGTGCGGCACGCAGGTCGCGCAATTCCTGCGCCTTCATCACCTGGTTTTCTTCGGGGGCAGCCTGAACCTCGGCCTCTTTTTCGGGGATGTCGTGGCTGTCCAGCTCGGTCAGCTTTTCTTCGCCCGCCGCGATATAAAGCGCCAGTTCGTCATAAAACCCCAGCGTCTTTTCATACAGCACATCCAATGACTTGATGTCTTTCAACAGCGTATGTTCGTGGCTTAGAAGATCATCGGTGATACGGTCTATCTGGCCCTGAACTTCTTCGAATTGCGCGGTAAATTTGGCAAAGGGTGCGGCTTTGCCCATCAGCTTTTCCCACCAGCTGCGTTCGCGCCTTACATCCAGTTCGCTGATGGAAAACCCGCGAATCGTCGTGACGATATTGCGCAGACTGTCGCCAGCCGGTCCCACGTCCTTGTTGCGCACATCAGCCAGCATGGCCTGGCTGATCTCCTGCAGTTCAGCTTGCGCGGAAGAGCCGAAGGACACGATCGAGTTGGTGTTGCCCATGTCGATCTCATCCATGCGTTTGCGGATTTCCGCACCCACGGGTTCATCGGCTTCCTCCAACGCAACCACGGCTGTACTTGGCTCGGGCAGGGTGACTGCTGTTACTTCCTGAACCAGAGCTTCGGCCTCGACCGCTTTGTTTTTGATATCTTCGGACATGGGGGCAATCCTCACTCAAATATTGGCCGGTCAATCCAACCGGACGCCTTCGCGCTGCAATCTTTCGCGCAGCACGTCAATTTCAACCGTCAGATCACTGCGGTCATCCAAAAGCAGCTTGCGGGTGCGGGCTGCGAAATTCTGTTCGAGATCGTCCAGCAGGGCCGTGTAATCGGCCATCGCCTGACTGTCGCGGGTGCGCGCATAAACATCCGCAAACTTGACCGTCGCATCGCGGGCGCCCTGCAGGTAAACCGTCAGGTACTTGCGGGCACCGGCCAGGTCCCGGGGGTCTTCCTCGACCGTGCGAAACAGATCACGGGCGGTATTCTGAAACCGCTCCACACGCGCTTCGATCTTGCGATCACCCGCGCGTTTGATTGCATCGCTCATTTCGGTCAGGCGGGATTCTGCGTCTTCCACAACCCGCGCGACGCGATCCTGCTGGAAGGTATCGATGCCCTCCATGCCTTTGTCTTTCAACGGATCGAGCCCGAAGGAAACAGAGTGCAATACGGTCGCGGCAGCGCCGAACAGCAGCGGGGCCAACAGACTGGCCTGTGCGACAGCGTCTGCATCCAGATACTCGGTTCGGTAAGAGGCCAAAGCAGCGCCAAGCCCGGTCAGCACACTGGCGAATATCTTGCGCGGAAACGCCGGGCGGCGGGCTGTCCGGCGCGCATGATACGCCGCCTCGGCGCGCAATCCTTCGCGCAACAAAAAGGCTGCGGCAGTCAGCAAACCGGCAGCCACCAGCCCGATGGTCATGCCAACTGCGCCATCGTTGAGGGATAAAAACACCAGAGGAATTGCGGGCAGAAACAGAATGTTCGCGCGCGCGCCTGCAGGTTCGACACGTGCACCGTCAAACTGCCCCCGCGGTTGTGCATCGGGCTCCGAGTTGTCGCCCTGCGGGCTGAATTTGCCGCCATAGCGTTTGGCCATGACCCTACAGCCCTCCCAACACGCCAGTGCAAAGGCCAAACAACAGCAAAAGCAAGACCACATAGGTCAGTTTCTGCACTCCGGTCCCGGACATATCGCCCCCTAGTTTGACCACATTCACGAAAAATTTAGGGTATCAGGGGGCGCGGTGCTAGGGGAAAGGTTGCCTAACCTGCGTCACTTGCGAGGTTTCTTGCCGATCGGCGCGCGATTTCGATGCGGGCGCGACGGGCGCTTTGCGGATGAGGTTGGTTTTTCCTCGGCATCCAGCCCCAATTGATCGCGCATAACGCGGCGGCGGATTTCCTCGACCTCGCCGGGTTTCAGATTGCCCAGCTGAAATGGACCGTAAGACACCCGCAGCAGACGGTTCACCACGTATCCGATATCTTCGATGGCGCGACGAATCTCGCGGTTTTTGCCTTCGCGCAGGCCGATGGTCAGCCAGGCGTTGGCCCCTTGTTGACGATCCAGCGAGACTGTCATGGGCTGAAACCGTTCGCCCCCGATCACCAAACCTTTGCGCAGCGGTTCAAAATCTTCATCCTTGGGTCGACCGTTCACCCGGACGCGATACTTGCGCAGCCAGCCGGTCGCGGGCAGTTCCAGCTTGCGCTTGATGCCACCATCATTTGTCAGCAGCAGCAACCCTTCGGAATTCAGATCCAGCCGCCCGACGCTCATCACCCGGGGCATGTCTTCGGGCAGTTTGTCGAAAATCGTCTCGCGCCCTTTTTCATCGCGCGCGGTTGTCACCAGACCCGAAGGTTTGTGATACAGCCAAAGCCGCGCGGGCTCGGGCTCAGATACCGGTTTGCCGTCCACGGTGATCCTGTCCTTGGGCGTGACGTTCAGCGCGGGGCTGGTGATGGCCTTGCCATTCACGGTGACACGACCTGCTTCTATCATGCGTTCAGCCTCGCGGCGCGAGGCGACACCGGCACGGGCCAGTACTTTGGCGATCCGGTCGCCGGGTGGGGGAGTGTTGCTCATCCCCGGGCCATAGCGCATCCGCGCGGCTTGCGAAAGGCAGGTTTCTGGGGCAGTCAGAAGCATGGAGTTCAGATCGCATATGAAACTGGCGCTGGAACAGGCGCAGGCCGCAGCTGACCGTGGCGAGGTGCCGGTTGGAGCCGTAATCGTGGCGCCGGGCGGGCGAATTGTCGCCATGGCTGGCAATCGCACGCGGGAACTGAATGATCCAACGGCGCACGCCGAGATTCTGGCCTTGCGTGCCGCATGTGCCGAGGCCGGATCAGAGCGCCTGCCGGATCACGATCTTTACGTGACTCTGGAACCTTGCGCGATGTGCGCCGCAGCCCTGGCCGCAGCGCGCATACGGCGGATTTATTATGGTGCATCCGATCCGAAATCGGGCGGGGTTGCCCATGGCGCGCGCGTATTCTCGCATCCTCAGTCCCATCACCGTCCTGAAATCTACGACGGGATCGCCGCTGATGAGGCCGCCGCCATGCTGCGCGCTTTTTTTGCTGCGCAGCGTGCGTGACTCAGGCCGCTTTCACCACCATTTCGCGCGGGATATCGGCCAGAGCGGACCCTCCATCCGGTGTCACCACGAAGCTTTCAGTAATGGCCAATCCCCAGTCCGGCGTCCAAAGGCCGGGCATCAGGTGAAACGTCATGTTTTCTTGCAGAATTGTCTGATCGCCGGGCCGCAAACTCATGGTGCGTTCCCCCCAATCTGGCGGATAGCTGAGGCCGATAGGATATCCGGTTCGGTTGGCCTTGACGTAGCCCGCCTTGGCGAAGCTGTCATAGACACACTGCGCCACGTCCTCGCAAGCAGTGCCCGGGCGCGCGGCGGTCAGAGCATCGTCGATGGCCGTCAAAACAGCGGTTTCAGCGCGCCGAATGTCCTGCGGCGGTTCGCCCAGAAACAGGCTGCGGCTGGCCGGGCAGTGATAGCGCCTGAAACAACCGGAAATTTCAAAATATGTCGCCTCGCCGCGCTTCAAAGGCCGGTCGTTCCATGTGATGTGCGAGGCGGAGGCCTCGGTCCCCGAAGGCGCAATGGGCACGATTGCCGGGTAATCCCCGGGCAGATCGGGCAGACCCGCCACACCGGCGGCCTGAACCTCGGCCACCAGTTGGTTCTTGGGCATCCCTTCGCGAAAGGCCGCGCGTAATACTGAATGCATATGGCCAGTCAGACGCCCAGCTTTGCGCATCATCGCGATCTCGGTGTCGCTTTTGACTGCCCGCTGCCAGTTCACAAGGCCCGTTGCATCGATCAAAGCCTTGGCCCCGAAGGCGCGTTCCAGAATGCGGTGGCTGGCGGCAGAGTAGTAGTAATTGTCCATTTCGACGCCCAGACCAGAGGTCCATCCGCGTGCGCGCAGCAACCCAACCAGCGAGTCGACGGGGTGGTGCTCGGAGTGTTGCACATGCTCTTCGGGCCAGTCATGCAGGTCGGACGCCTCAAGCCAGGTTGTCTGTGCCGCCCCCGCCTTGTCTTGCGTGCGACCCCACCACAGCGGCGCACCGCTGGCGGGCAGGATCACCATCTGCGGAACATAAAAGCTCCATCCATCATACCCGGTCAGCCAGGCCATGTTTGACGGGTCGGCGACCAGCAGAGTGCTAATTCCGTACCGGTCCATCCCGGCACGGGTTTTGGCAATGCGCTGGGCGTATTCCTGCGCAGAAAAGTCAGATGCAGGCATCAGAGTGTGATCGCCTGCATCACCTCCGGTTCGATCACGTCGACGCCGGGCAAACCGTTGATCAAAGGTTGTGCCGACTGTTCGAGGATCGGAAAGGTTTTGTAATGGCAGGGAATCACGGTTTTGAAGTCAAAGTAACGTTTGGCTGCATAGGCCGCGCCCGTCATATCCATGGTGAAATGTCCGCCTGCCGACAGAATTCCGATATCGGGTTTGTAGTAATCACCCATCCAGTCCATGTCGGCCATGATATCGGTGTCGCCTGACACATAAAGCATATGTCCTTCGGCTGCGATCATATACCCGACCTCGGTCCCGCCAGACCGCAGCCCGTCAGGCGTGGAAAAGGTCGAGCTGTGGGACGCGGGGACCATCGACACTTTGACGCCGTTCAGGTCAACCGTACCGCCTTTGTTGAAGCCGACCGTTTCAATGCCCTCGGCTTCGGCCCAATACCCCATCAGATCATATTGTCCGACGACCGGCACCTTCAGGTGTTTGGCCAGCGGAAGGACATCGGCTACGTGATCAAAATGTGTATGGGTCAGCAGAATATGCGTTGCTCCATCAACCGCATCGTCGTGCCGGTCCTCGGGCAGGACAGGATTGCCGGTCAGCCATGGATCGATCAGCAAAACCTGCCCCGCGGTTTCGATCCGAAAACTACCGTGACCCAGCCATATGATATTCATGAACATTCCCTCCCAGAATTCGCTTGGAGACAGCCTAGCATCCGCTATGTAAAAATCCATGGACTGGACCAGAGAAATTGACGGTTATTGTGAGCGGCTGTCCCCCCACTATTGGGCCGAGCCGATCAATGCGGTGACCAACGCGGCTTTTCTGATTGCGGCGTTCATCATGTGGCAGCGGGTGCGGGGGCAGGGGATGCCGATGGCCTCTCTTCTGGTCGCCATACTGGCCATTATCGGTGTTGGCAGCTTCCTGTTCCACACACATGCGCAGGTCTGGGCGGCCATCGCGGACACAACGCCGATTCTGCTGTTCATTCTTGTCTACATTTTCGCCATCAACCGCGACGTCTGGGGGATGAGGGCCAGCTATGCCCTGATCGGATCCCTGCTGTTCGTGCCCTATGCGGTGGCCACGGTTCCGCTGTTCCGGTTCGTGCCGGGGCTGGGCGGGTCATCCGCCTACGCGCCGGTTCCGCTGCTGATCCTGATTTACGCGTTTCTGCTGCGGCACCGGGACCCCGCGCTGGCCCGGGGAATGGCGGTCGGTGCCGCCATTCTGATTGCGTCCATCACCTTTCGATCCACGGACATGCCCCTGTGCGACCAGCTTCCATTAGGCACGCATTTCATGTGGCACATCCTGAATGCCATCATGTTGGGATGGATGATCGAGGTCTACCGGCGGTTCCTGATCCGGGGCTCTCAGTCGCGAAATGCCGCCGCCAGATGATCGGGCAGATCAAATTCTGACAGTACGCGCGCGCGCCCCCCGGCTGACATCTTGCGTGCGGTCTTTTCCACAATGCTTTGGATTTTCTCGTCGGAATGCTTGGCCGCGAAGGGCGCGAAATACCATTTGAGGAAGACAAAGCAGATCACATCCTCAAGCGCCTGCACCTCGTCGTCGCGCTTGATCCCCTGCTTGCGCAGCATCCGCTCGGCGGCCTCCAACTGATCTGCGCCGTATTCCGCCTGTTCCATCAACCCGCGAACAACTTCGGCGTGGTAGACGCCCTGCGCCTTGCGCCACGCCAGGTATCCGGCGCGTCCTTCGGGGTATTCGGTGCGCTTCAGCTTCCAGCGTTCTACGTGCTGACCCCGCGCGGCGATTTGCAGCGCGTCCGAGGCGTCGGGAAACAGCCGGTTCAATTCGGCACTCATCCGTTGGCCATAAAGCAAGGCCGCGGGCTGGCCGTCTTCAAGGGTGGGGTCTTGTGTATTGGCCGCATCAATTGCGTCCAGAACTGCTTGCTTGCGCGCGTCCATTCTCTGCTCCGTAGGTTTGCCGATCTGAAACCGGCTTGGTCTTGCAGAACCATGGTAGCGACTCGACGCCGTCAGCGCAGCAGCCATTTGCAGAAATTCCGGGTCGGGTGAGGAGTCCCCGACCCGGATACAGGGCGAGGGGTCAGTTGCCCTGTTGCGTGATGCTCTTTGTGGCTGGTTCCGAGACCGTTTCGGGGATGTTCAGGTCTCGTACAAGGCTGTTCATGGTTGGCCCGAACGCGTGGGCCTGTGCCGCGAATACAGTTGTGGCCAATACAAAGGCTGTCATGAACGTTTTCATAGTCTTAACTCCGATAGTGGCTGTGCCATGGCTATGAAATGAACTGTTCGGTATAGTTTTTCAAGGCAAAAAATGAACTAATCAGTTTACTTTTTTGCATATAGGCTATGCAAAAATGAATGGCACTTTTGACGCCTTTTTGCGGTGGGTCGGCGTGACCGACAGGGCCGCGTTCGACCATGGTCTTGCGAGTGCTGCCCCGGACAGGTAAACGCCCCCTAAGCGTATATGAGGGTTACCGATGTCGATTGACCAAAGCACCGCCGCCAAGGTGGCCAAACTGGCCCGGATCAAGGTCGAGGATGATGCGCTGCCGGCGCTGGCATCCGAATTCAACACCATTCTTGGGTTCATCGAGCAACTCAACGAAGTGGATGTCGAAGGCGTCGAGCCGATGGTCTCGGTCGAGCCGATGCGCCTGAAGCGGCGCGAGGATGTGGTCACCGACGGAAACCAGCAGGACAAGGTTCTGGCCAACGCCCCCGACGCGCGCGAAGGGTTCTTTGCCGTCCCCAAAGTGGTGGAGTAAGACATGAGCGATCTGAACAAACTGGGCCTGGCCGAGGCCCGCGATGCGCTGCGTAAGGGTGATGTGACCTCGGTCGAGCTGACCGAATCCTGTCTCAAGGCAATTGACGACGCCGATGCGCTCAACGCATTTGTCCACAAAACACCCGAGCTTGCGCTGGAACGCGCCAAGGCCGCGGATGAGCGGATCAAGGCGGGCGACGCACCGTCCATGTGCGGCCTGCCAATCGGCATCAAGGACCTATTTTGCACCAAGGGCGTGCCCTCGCAGGCGGCCTCGAAAATTCTGGACGGGTTCAAGCCGGAGTACGAATCCACCGTCTCGCAGCAACTGGCCGATGCCGGTGCAGTGATGCTGGGCAAGCTGAACATGGACGAATTCGCTATGGGCTCGTCCAACGAAACCTCAACCTACGGCAATGCCGTCAGCCCGTGGCGGCGCGGCAATGACGATGCGCAACTGACGCCGGGTGGGTCTTCGGGTGGGTCCGCTTCGGCTGTGGCCGCCGACCTGTGTCTGGCTGCAACCGGCACCGACACCGGCGGCTCGATCCGCCAACCCGCCGCTTTTGTGGGCATCACCGGCATCAAGCCGACCTATGGCCGCTGTTCGCGCTGGGGCATCATCGCGTTTGCCTCCTCGCTCGATCAGGCCGGGCCGATGACCAAGAACGTGCGCGACGCGGCGATCATGCTGGAAACCATGTGTGGCCACGATGCCAAGGATTCGACCAGCGCCGAACTGGCGGTGCCGAATTTCGAAGCGATGCTGACCGGTGATATCAAGGGCAAGAAAATCGGTATCCCCAAGGAATACCGCATGGACGGCATGCCCGCCGAGATCGAAAAGCTGTGGTCCGACGGGGCCGCGATGCTGAAAGACGCAGGCGCCGAGATCGTCGATATCTCGCTGCCGCACACCAAATACGCGCTGCCCGCCTACTACGTGATTGCGCCCGCCGAGGCGTCCTCGAACCTCGCCCGCTATGACGGTGTCCGCTATGGCCGCCGCGCGCATCTGGCGCAGGGTGACGGCATTACCGAGATGTACGAAAAGACCCGCGCCGAGGGGTTCGGGCATGAGGTCCAGCGCCGTGTGATGATCGGCACCTATGTGCTGTCGGCAGGCTTTTACGACGCTTATTACAACCGCGCCCGCCGTGTCCGCACCCTGATCAAGAAAGACTTTGAGGATGTGTTTGCCGCCGGAATCGATGCGATCCTGACCCCGGCCACGCCTTCGGCCTCCTTCGGTCTGGGCGAAATGACCGAGGCCGATCCGGTTCAGATGTACCTCAACGACGTGTTCACCGTGACGGTGAACCTCGCGGGCTTGCCGGGTATCTCGGTGCCCGCGGGTCTGGACAAACAGGGTTTGCCGCTGGGTTTGCAGCTGATCGGGCGTCCTTGGGAAGAGGGCGACTTGCTCAACACCGCTTATGCGCTCGAAAATGCGGCCGGGTTTGTGGCCAAGCCCGGTAAATGGTGGTAAGCCTCGGGTCAGGCAAGACAACGAAAAGCGGAGCAGCCCTATGCGCAAATTGCTTCTGATTCCTGCCCTTGGCGCGGTTGCAGCCTGTGAAACGGTCGCCCCGGTCGAAGGCACCGGATTCAACACACCGCAGTATCAGGCGCAGCGCGAGGCGCAGCTTGCCGGGCAGGGCTATGCCGGCAACCCGTTCGGGCCACCGCAACCCGTGTCCGAACTTCCCCTGACCGCCAGCGGAGAGCTTCAGCCCGCAACCTCAGACAGCGCCGCAGATATCGCCAACCAGACAGCGGCGGCGCTGGCCAGTACGTCCGGGCAACCCGCTCCTGCCGTGCCTGCGCCCAATACCGCCTCGATTTCCGACGAACAGGACTTCGCCGCAGTTTCCAACCGTCGCAGCATCGAGTCGGACGCCGCCCGGATCGCGGAAAATCGCCAGACCTATGAGGTTGTCGCCCCCACCGCCGTGCCCGAACGCGGCACGGATGGTCAACCGAACATCGTGCAATACGCGCTGAGTACATCGAACCCTGTCGGGACACCTTTATACAGCCGCGCCGGGTTCAACCTTCAGGCCAAGGCCGACCGCAATTGCGCCCGTTTCCCATCCCCGGATCAGGCCCAGATCGAGTTCCTTTCGACAGGCGGCCCGCAACGGGACCGCAAAGGGCTGGACCCCGATGGAGACGGGTATGCCTGCAGTTGGGACCCGAGCCCGTTCCGTAGTGCCGTCAGCAACTGACGCTTTGCAACCGGTCTGGCATCCGTCACCCAATTTCGGCCCGCGCCGGGATGGGCTGATCCCGACGCTGATCGTGATCCATTATACCGCGATGAACAGCGCACTGGCCGCGCTAGAGCGGTTATGTGACCCGTCTTACGAAGTTTCGGCACATTACCTGATCGGTTCGGATGGCACGCTTTGGCAGATGGTGCGGGAAGCAGACCGTGCCTGGCATGCCGGGGTAGGGGAGTGGTGCGGGCACAGTGATATCAACTCACGTTCAATTGGAATCGAGCTCGACAATCGCGGCGATCATCCGTTCGCCGAGGCTCAGATGGCTACCCTTGAAGCCCTGCTTTTAGACATTCAAAACAGGTGGCGCATCCATGAAAGCGGTGTCATCGGCCATTCCGACATGGCACCGGGCCGCAAGATCGATCCCGGCCCCCGGTTCGATTGGCAGAGACTGGAACGCCAGAACCTGGCTCAAAATCGCGGCTCCGAAACCGCGTATCAAAACGCACCGATGCACAGTTTCCGCGTTTTGGCGCAAAAGGTCGGTTTCACTTCCGAAACCGACGACGCAACCCTGTTGGCCGCGGTCCGGCTCAGATTCCGTCCCTGGGCAAAGGGCCCTCTCGAACCGGCAGATTTCACCCCTTTGCGGCATACAAGACCTTAGACCCGATCCGCTCTTCATCTGGCCAAAAATATCCCGGGGTTGAATTGGCCGCAGGCCAAGAAGGGGCTGGCCCCTTCCCGCCCTCTGCACCCTTGACGTCGCCGGGCACAGGGCCTACCCACGCCCACGCGCGGAGGGCCGGATGGCCGTCGGGGCTACGGCCCCGGAGGAAAGTCCGGACTCCACAGAACAACGGTGCCGGGTAACGCCCGGGCGGGGCAACCCGACGGAAAGCGCCACAGAAATCAGACCGCCCAACCAACTCGGGCAGCGCCCGACGCGGCTGGGTAAGGGTGAAACGGTGGGGTAAGAGCCCACCGCGCCGCTGGCAACAGCGGTGGCACGGCAAGCCCCACCGGGAGCAATGCCAAATAGGGTCCCCGCGCGGGCCGGTCGGCGTCAGCCGATACCGCCGCTAGGCCTGTTCTGGCCAAGAGGGACCGGGTTGGCAGCTTGAGCCGCGCAGCAATGCACGGCCCAGATGAATGGTCATCGAAGGGGGCAACCCCGGAACAGGATCCGGCTTACAGGCCCTCCGCGCATATCTGTCGATCAGGTCGGGGTCAAAACCCCACCGAAAATCACCCATGTCCCCGCAACCATCAGCCCGATTCCGGTCGTCGGAACCAGCCAGCGGGCCTGCGGCAACAGCTTCTCGAGACCGACATACAGCGCGATCCCGACAATCCACCACAGGTTCATCACACCGCCCACAAACAGCAAAAGCATCAATGCCCAGCAACAACCGAGACAATATGCACCATGCATGGCCCCCAGGCGAAATGCTCCAAAAGCCCCGGGACGGTGATGATCCGTCAAAAAGCGGGCGGGGCTGCGGCAATGACGCAAACACGCGGATTTCAGGCTGGAGAGCTGATAGAGCCCTGCCGCCAGCATTTCGCCGCCAGCGAAAACCTTGGACCGGATCGTCATCATCGGGCCGTCCGACAGCCCGATCAACTCCAGCCCCCATTGACCAGCGGTTGCGAGAATGCTGAACAGAGCCCAAGCCACCAGATACCCGCTCAGAAACACAAGACTCAGGCGCGCTGCGCGATGCTTGTCCGGGCCCACCCTCTTGATCGCGGCGTATAGCAGAACCGCCGGAGCGGCACTTGGCGTCATCATCGCAATCATCATGACCCACCACATCAGGAAGATCAGTACGGCGTAGGATGCGCTCCACGACACGCCACCTGGCATTTGCATAGGGGCCCCAATCGGCCCGGCCATGCGCGTCATGTCCAGCGCGGACATGTTCATCCCCACACCCGCCACCGTATACCAGGACGCGCCCAACACGATCAGCAGAACGCAAAACAGGACGATCCGCCTGTCTTGCCGCATCAGGGTGTCGACCGCGCTGACAGACGGCTGGATGGTCTCTCTGGTCATGCTTTCAAAGCCTCAAGCGCCAAGAACGCCGTGCCCCGAGATATTGAGATGTGCCAGATGTGCGTGCGTGGCATCGAATTGCAGATCGATGGCCCCACCCTTTGTTCTTGCCGTTCCTGATGCTGATTCCGCGTGGCGATATTCAAACCCGTTGGGCAACTGGATCGAGGCCCGATGCGGCGCGCCCGTTACGATATGCGGGATCGGGTTGACCTCGAGGTCGAAAATGCCTGTCACACTGGCGTAGCCGGTGCGCTCTTCGCGGCTCCATTTCAGTTCGATGGGACGGTACAGCGTTTCGTGCTTGGTCGGCGCCATGGCGCTGTAGACAAACCAGAAAGTGGCCATCTCATCCGTATCCTTGCCGGTCATAATAGCTTCGATGGCCGCTCGTTGATCGGGGCTTGCTGCTTCGTCGATGATCAATTGCATCTGACCGTTGCCCTCGTGAATTGGCCCCGGCCAGTGATACACCCCGGCGGCGCGCACACCTGCCAGATCCGTGTCGCCATGATGGCCGTCCTGAATATCATAGACGACCACCGCCGCGCAGTTGCCATGTGTCGGAAGAACACTGAACTGACACGGACAACCGAAATTGCAGTTGCAATTGGCCAGCTCTTCGCCGTGAATTTCCCATTCTGTCATGATTGCCCCCAGAAAAGTTCCACTTAAAACATACTGCTAAGTGATAGGCTGGCCTGAGATTTGTGCCTCGCGCATCGAGCTTGTAATCGGTCTCTTGGCAGGGTGCGCTCGGGGCAGGCTATCACGAAACCGTGATCTTGCCAAATCGGGACCCGGTAACGCGTGCTGACGTGGGCAGGAATTGTCGAGATTGGCGACCGATTCCGGTTGACTCGGGCGCGCGAGCGGGTAAAAGCGCACGCTCATAAGGATTCAACCGAAAGGCCCCTGCCTTTTCGGACGCAGGAGATAACCATGGCGAAGCCGACGACAATCAAGATCCGTCTGAACTCGACCGCGGGCACGGGCCACTTCTACGTGACCAAGAAAAACGCGCGCACCATGACCGAGAAAATGACCATTCGTAAATACGACCCGGTCGCTCGGAAACATGTCGAGTACAAAGAAGGCAAGATCAAGTAATTTACCTTCGGACATGAAATGCGAAAGGGATCTTGCCAGCGCAAGGTCCCTTTTTTCATGTGTCGTGAGGTGAGAGAAATGCGCCAAATCTGCTGTCCAAGCCGATTCCGGGCGTTGCAGAGGCGCATCAGCGCGGCAGGCATTCTGCCGCCGGACGGCTTGCTTTTTTCAGCATCGTACCGCTACGCTTGAGCTAACCGTTCCAAAATGTTGATCGTCATGAAAAAAATCATCTTGCCCGCTCTCGCCGTTTTGACGTTGTCAGCCTGCGAGGATCCATTCAACCGTGAAGGCGTCGGTTTTACCGGTATTGATGGTGAGCCCCGCGTTGCAACTGACCGCAATGGCGCTGCCGCAATCCTGCCGCCCGCTACGAATATCCCTGCAGAGTTGGCCGCACTGCCCACGGTTCCTGTGACAACGGATCAGGTCGACCCCGAGAAAGTGGCCCGCGTGGCCATTGAAAACGGCGGACGTTCTGACACGGACGCCGTCTTGGTCTCCGGTCAGGATACCAGCCTGTTCCTGAGTACAGTCCGCGTGAACGGTACCTTGTATGGTGTTCTCAGAACGCCCGAAGGCGAGACCAAGGTCGACAATTCGGTCGGAGCGGCGTTTGGGCAGAACGCAGAGCAGTTTACCGGATGCCTGCCAGCGGGAGATGTGTTCCGTAAAGGATCGTCCAGGCGCAGCTCGGGCTTTGCGGTTCCTTTGAACTGTAGCTGACGATTCGATAGCTTAACCCGTCATCAGCCCCCGCCGATTGGTGGGGGCTTTTTCGTTGCTGATCAGGTGACGGTGTTCAACAAAAAAGGGCGGGTCAAAACTGACCCGCCCTTTCAGAGATATATACAAGTTCGTGTTATTCGCGGCTGCCGAACAGTTGCAGCAGGAACATGAACATGTTGATAAAGTCCAGATACAGGCTCAGCGCGCCCATGATTGCGGCTTTGCCCAGCCACTCCTGATCGCCGGAATGTGCCATCTGCAGGTACGTGGTCTTGATGTTCTGCGTGTCATAAGCCGTCAGACCTGCGAAGATCAGAACACCCAGCACCGAGATAGCGAAGGCAACTGCCGAAGATGCGATGAAGATGTTGACGATCGAAGCCACGATCAGGCCAATCACACCCATGATCAGGAATGTGCCCATCGCGGACAGATCCTTTTTGGTGGTGTAGCCGTACAGCGACAGACCGGCAAAGGCGATGGCGGTGATCAGGAACACCTGAATGATCGACTGGCCGGTGAAGACCAGGAAAATCCAGCTGATTGAAACGCCCATGACGGCAGCAAAGGTATAAAACACGGTTTGCGCACCGGCAGCGGACAGGCGGTTGATCGCAGCGCCGAAGCCAAAGACAAAGGCCAGCGGGGCAAACATGATGACCCATTTCAGCGGCGACGCGAACAGCGAGTAGCCAAGCTGAGTCAGGTATTTACCGCCACCCAGTTCAGCAACCGCCGCCGACGGATCGGTTGTTGTTGCCAGACCCGAAATGGCCCAGGCCGCGGCAAATGTAATCAGCATGCCTACGGACATCGTGCCGTAGACCTTGTTCATATGGGCGCGCAGGCCCTCATCAATCTCGGCAGCGCGCGCACCGGCCGCTGTCCGGATCGTGTCGAATTGTGCCATAAAGGGTCTCCCTCCATAATTCTGCTCTCAGCCCACTGATACGGGCTGGTTTCCTCAGCAAATATCGGAGAGTGCGCCTCGTGTTTCAAGGGTTTTACGCCTAAAACTCAGCAAAACTGTCAGTAAATTCGGCGGCTATGGCCTTCATGCCGCCGAATCGTGGACATTTGCCATTTAATACAGCTGTTTGTGCCAGTTTTCAGGGGCATCCCAAAATGGGCGGGCGGCTTCTGAGCGGGCCTGTTGGCGGGTGACACCGATGTCGTCCAATGCGCGGTCTTCAAGCTTGGCCAACTGTCGTCGTTGCCGTGCCAGACGCAAAAGTGCCCAAAGCCCCGGGCGTGCGCGGCGGGCGGCGGTGCAGCGTCTTGTGATCTCGATATGGGTCATGTGTTTTGCCCTTTCCTGAGTTATCGATGAGACATCGCGTTTCAATCAATTTCCTTGATCTATATGCGTGATGATGACATATTTTTAAAATGAATGTTTTTGAACTGTCTCATAAAGGATCGTGAAGATGCGAAATCTTGATATCACCACCTTGCGGTCCTTTGTGGCTGTGGCGGATCACGGCGGGGTTACACGGGCGGCGGGGTTTCTGCACCTGACGCAATCTGCGGTGTCCATGCAGCTCAAGCGCCTCGAAGACCTTCTGGATCTGGAATTGCTTGATCGTAGCGGGCGGACAATCGCCTTGACCGCCGCCGGAGAGCAACTGCTGGTCTATGCCCGCCGTATGGTTGCGTTGAACGATGAGGTGATTTCGAAGCTGACCGATCAGGCCTTCGAGGGCGAGGTTGTGCTGGGGGTGCCCCATGATATCGTCTATCCGGCGGTACCGCGCGTCTTGCAACGCTTTAACGCCGATTTTCCGCGCGTCCGCGTGCAACTGGTATCGTCTTATTCCCTGCAATTGAAAGAGATGTTCAAGCGCGGCGAATGCGACCTGATCCTGACGACAGAAGCTTCGGATGGCGAGGGGGCTGAGACCGTGGCTGAATTGCCGCTGCGCTGGATCGGTGCATCGGGTGGTTCGGCCTGGCGCAAAGACCCGCTTCCGCTGGCACTGGGGCGGCGCTGTTTGTTCCGCCCGCAGGTCATCGCAGCGCTGGATGCGGCGGGCATTCCGTGGGAGCTGTCGGTGGAAACCGAAAATGACCGAACCATCGAAGCCACCGTCAGCGCAGACCTGGCTGTTCACGCCATGCTGGACGGAACCGAAGCTGCGCATCTTGAGCAGATCGATTCAAGCGGCCACTTGCCCGAGCTTCCGGCGCACAAGATCAACCTTTATGGCGCTGGCGATGGCCGGGGCGAGGTTGTCGAGGCACTGGCACAGCTAGTGCGCCAGAATTTCCGGATGCTGGGCACCCCTCCGCTCAAGGCGGTTGCGGGGTGATCGGGTCTACATCGTGATCACGATCTTGCCGGTAGATTTCCGCGCCCGTAGCAGTTCAAGCCCCTGTGCGACGTCGGACAGGGGCAGGGTGTGGCTAATGTGCGGTTTGATCCGGCCCTCGACATGCCAGCGAAACAGGGTTTCAAAGCTGTCACGTACGACCTCGGGCCGGAAGGTGAGATACCCTCCGATGTAGAACCCGATCACCGTTAGATTCTTGACCAGCAGATGATTGGCAGGGATTTGCGGGACGTCGCCACCGGCAAACCCGATCGGCAGCAGCCGGCCTTCGGGGTTGGTCGCGCGGAAGGCAGCCTTGAACACGTCGCCGCCAATTGCGTCATACACCACATCCGCGCCGCCCAGCGATAACACGCGGTCCCGCAGGTCATCTTGCGCGTCAATCAGGTGATCTGCTCCAGCCTGCTGAGCGACAGCCAGCTTTTCAGGCCCGCGCGCCTGGGCAATGACTGTTGCACCCATCAATTTACCGATTTCGACAGCCGTCAGGCCAACACCCCCCGCAGCCCCCGTCACCAGTAGAGTTTCGCCGGGTTGTAAACGGGCGCGGTGGTCCAGCGCAATATGGCTGGTACCATAGGCGATCTGAATGGACGCGGCGTCCTCAAAACTCATCGATTCGGGGATCGGAATAACCCGGTCACCATCAAAAACACCGTACTCCGCCAGCCCGCCCTGACCGGAATAGACCGCAACCCGGTCGCCTGGACTGATATGAGTAACGGCCGCGCCGACCTCATCGACGATCCCGGCAACTTCCATCCCCAGTGTGAACGGCGCCTCGGGCGTGTCCTGATAGGTTCCTTTCTGCATCAGCAAGTCCGCAAAGTTCAGGCCACAGGCCCGAATTTGCAGGCGCACCTGATCCGGACCCGTCGGGGGCAGGTCGACAGAACGCAGGTCGGGGGCGACCCCTTTGGCTGATACGCGATAGGCCTGCATGTGGCTCTCCGGATTTTTGGGTATTGGTGAACGGGTGTCCCGTGTTGTCAATTCCCGGTCAGGGTTCCGTAAGGTCATCTTTCAAAGTGGATACGCGAATCCTGAATGTATAGCTGCATAAAGCAGCATATTTCAGCACAACCGCAATCCAATGCCGCCCACAACCGATTCAACCCGCTTGAAAAAATTATTATTTGCGGCAATATTAGCCCATGGTGCTGTTCGGGGGAGGCACGATCCGAAGTTAGGGAGTTCTTAAGCAGCAACCCGCTAGCCTGGCGGTGATGGCTGCTGTCGCGTTCCCGAACAGTTGTTTGTGTTAAAGGAGATCACCAATGACTCATCACGTCGATGTTCATGTGGGCAAACGCGTCCGGCATCGCCGCTGGCTGATTGGCATGACCCAACAGCAGCTGGCGCAGCAAGTTGGTATCAAGTTTCAACAGATTCAGAAATACGAAACAGGTGCCAACCGGATCAGCGCGTCTCGCCTTTGGGACATCGCCGAAGCATTGGACGTTCCGGTCAGCTTCTTTTTCGAAGGTCTGGAAGAAACGGAAAAGTCCGACTCGGACAAAAAATCCGTGCCCGCAGATTTGATGGGCGACAAAGAGGCACTGGATCTTGTCCGCTCTTATTACGCGATTCCCGAGAACCAGCGCCGCCGCCTGTTCGAACTGGCGCGTGTTCTCAGTGACGTCGCCTGATCGAATCGGCTTGACACAGCAGGGCTGGGATCGCACGGGTTGCCTATGCAAAATGCCCCTCTGACCGATTTGGAAGTTGCAGAAGAAATGGCCGACGCGGCGCGTGCGGCCATTCTTCCTTTTTTTCGCCAATCAAACCTGGCAACAGACAACAAACTGGAAACCGGCTTTGATCCGGTAACCGTGGCGGATCGCGATGCCGAACAAGCCATGCGTGCCGTTCTGGCCCGTCACCGGCCCGAGGACGGGATTCTGGGCGAGGAATTCGGCCAGACAGAAGGAATCAGTGGACGTGTCTGGGTCTTGGATCCCATTGACGGCACGCGTGGTTTCATCAGCGGGACACCAACATGGGGCGTCCTGATCGCGTTGGGTGACGCATCCGGCCCGTTTCTGGGTGTGATTGACCAGCCCTATATTGGCGAACGTTTTGTGGGGCAAGACGGGCAAGCCTTCGCCGTTGGCCCTCATGGGCGCAACACTCTGACCACGCGAGCCACAGAGTCTCTGAACCAAGCCATTGTTTTCACCACGTTTCCAGAGGTTGGCTCTCAGGCCGAGGGCGACGGGTTTCGCGCTGTGTCACAGCAAGCAAAACTGACCCGATACGGTATGGATTGCTATGCTTATGCCTTGTTGGCGGCAGGGCAGGTTGATCTTGTAATCGAAGCTGGTCTGAAGGCCTACGACATCCAGGCCCCTATCGCTGTCATCCAGGCGGCAGGCGGCATTGTTACCGATTGGCAGGGCAACCCGACGCATGAGGGCGGGCGCGTGCTGGCCGCCGCAAATGCCGCGCTCCACGCAGAGGCGCTGAACATCCTGCAGCGCTATTGACCCGGTTGCTCTGATGCGCGCTCTGTCCTAGTCTCAACCCGGCTGGTTCTTGAGCCCGTTTTCCACCAGCCGAACACTCCATGCATGAGGCGGGCAGTTGCAGGAGTGGTTGATATGCCTGAAATACTGATCAAAAACGCCGACGTCATTCTGACCATGGATGATACGCGGCAGGAACTTGCAGGGGCTGACCTGTTGATCCGCGAAGGCCAGATTGCCCGGATCGGGCAGGGGCTGACGACAGATGGCATTGTGCATGATGCCGCGGGTTGTGTGGTGACACCGGGGCTAGTGAACACCCACCACCATCTTTATCAGACCCTGACGCGGGCGGTTCCAGGCGGGCAGGACGCCCTGCTGTTCGGGTGGTTGAAAACGCTTTATCCGATATGGGCGCGTTTTGGCCCGGAAGAGATTTTCGTGTCGGCCCAGATCGGTCTGGCCGAGCTTGCGCTGTCGGGATGCACGCTCAGCTCGGACCATCTGTACCTTTATCCCAATGGCGCAAGGCTGGAGGACACAATCGCCGCAGCCGCCGAGATTGGATTGCGCTTTCATCCCACAAGGGGTGCGATGAGCATCGGAGAAAGCGACGGAGGCCTGCCACCGGATTCACTGGTTGAGCGGGAAGAGACGATCCTCGAAGACATGATCCGCGTGGTCGACGCGTTTCACGACCCGTCCGAAGGGGCGATGTGCCGGGTCGGGCTTGCACCCTGTTCGCCGTTTTCGGTCAGCCGGGATTTGATGCGCGATACCGCTTTGCTGGCACGCGACAAAGGCGTGATGCTTCACGCACATCTGGCCGAAAACGACGAAGATATCGCATATTCTAACGCCCGGTTTGGCTGCCGCCCGGGGCAATATGCCGAAGATCTGGGGTGGACGGGCTCAGATGTCTGGCACGCCCATTGTGTCAAACTCGACGGGGTCGAGATTGATCTTTTTGCCCGTTCTCAAACTGGTGTTGCGCATTGTCCCTGTTCGAATTGCCGGCTGGGATCGGGAATCGCGCCTGTTCGGGCGATGCGGGATCGTGGTGTGACGGTTGGTCTGGGCGCGGATGGATCGGCCAGCAACGATAACGGTTCTCTGATCCTCGAAGCACGCCAAACTATGCTTCTGCAGCGTGTGGCGAACGGCGCCGATGCCATGTCGTCGCGCGAAGCGCTCGAGATTGCGACCCGAGGCGGCGCCGATGTGCTGAACCGACCTGATTGCGGCAGGCTGGAACCCGGAAAACGCGCCGATATTGCCGTTTGGGATGTACGTAGCATCGAAAGCGCAGGCAGCTGGGATAAGGCCGCGCTGCTTTTGGCGGGCCCGATGCGGGTCAAGCACCTGTTTGTCGAAGGCCGTCAGATCGTCAGCGACGGCCATATCACAACGCTGGACCTGCCAAAGCTGATCGAACGTCAGACCAAACTGGCCAGGGCTTTGCAAAGCTGACCTGCGCCCTTCTTCTGTTCAAAAATACCTCCGCCGGAGGCATGCGCCGCAAGGCGCATTCCTTTAAACGCGAACGCGGTTGCCGCCAATCCAGACCTCGGCAATCGCGCGATCGTCGCCCATCATTATGGTCGGGAAAATCGCTTCCCACACATCTTCGGCGCAGGCTTCGCGCTGGGCAATGGCGGGGGTCGAGGCCAGGTCCAATACCACGAGATCTGCCTCCATCCCCGGAACCGCGTTGCCGATGCAATCATCCATTCGCAACGATCGTGCCGATCCCACGGTACCAAGCCACAGCAATTGTGCCGCGTGTAAGGGCGCTCCGCGCAATTGTCCGATCTCATACGCTGCCGCCATTGTCCGCAGCATCGAGAAACTGGAACCTCCGCCCGTGTCGGTCGCCAATCCGACCCGGTGCCCGTCCTGAACCAATCCGGTCATGTCGAACAGGCCCGAGCCGATGAAGGTATTCGAGGTCGGGCAATGGATCAGTGCCGCATCCACCTCGCGCAGGCGGTCGCGTTCCCGAGATTCCAGATGGATGACATGACCATATACGCCGTTTGACCGCAAAAGACCGAACTTCTCGTAAGTGTCCAGATAGTCCCGCGCATCCGGAAACAGCTCTCGCACCCAGGCGATTTCATCTGTTTGCTCGCTCAGATGGGTCTGCATCAGGCAATGCGGATACTCGGCCCAGAGTGCGCCCATTGCCTCAAGCTGCTCAGGTGTGGAGGTGGGCGAAAAGCGCGGCGTAATCGCATAGGACAGCCGGTCGGTCCCGTGCCATTTCTCCAACAGGGCCAGTGATTGGTCATAGGCCGATTGGGAGGTATCGCGTAGCCCTTCGGGCGCGTTGCGGTCCATGCAGGTCTTGCCAGCAACCACGCGTTGGTTGCGCTGCTGTGCGGCCTCGAAAAAGGCATCCACGCTTTCGGGATGGATGGTGCAGAAACTGCACATCGTCGTGGTGCCATGCGCCGCTGTCAGGTTCAGATAGCGGTTGGCAATCTCTGAGGCATAGTCGCGATCCCCGAATTTCATCTCTTCGGGGAACGTATAGGTGTTCAGCCAGTCAATCAGCCGCTTGCCCCAGCTGGCGATCATGGCGGTCTGCGGGTAGTGCACATGCGCGTCCACGAACCCGGCCATGATGATGTGCTGACCATGATCTACCACATCTGCGCCGGGATTCGCCTTGCCCAGACCGTCCGCATCACCAACCGCCGAGATGCGTCCGCCTTCGATCAGAACCGCTTCGCTAAAGGTGACCGCCTCGGTCGGCTCTCCTTCGAACGGAGAACCGTTGAAACTCAGGACGCGCCCTTTCAGAAGCGTTTTTTGCGCCATTTTCTGTCATCTCCGCCTGTATGGGACTTTGAAACAGCATAAGGGGGCGGAACTTGTCGGTAAATCGCCGCATTGTCATTGTTTTCCGGTAGCTGCTTCTTCTAATTAGTGGTCAATGACGGAATGAACGGGGGCAGATATGACGACAGGCTTTGATGAACCCGTGACCGAAGCACCCAATGAAGACGACGTTTATGCGCTGGACCGAAAGACCGTAGCGGCCATTCTTTACGCGGTCGACATTGATGACCGCGATAAGCTGAACGAGCTGATGGAGCCGTTGCACCCGGCCGACATCGCCGACCTTCTGGAACAGATCAACCCATTTGACCGGTCGCGCCTGATCCGCCTTTACGACAAGGAATTCGATGGCGATATCCTGTCGGAATTGGATGAGGCCGTTCGGGAAGAGGTCATCAACGTCCTGCGCCCCGATGTTCTGGCCGAAGCCGTGCGCGAAATGGAAAGCGACGATGTCGTCGACCTGCTGGAAGATCTGGAAGAACCACAGCAAGAGGCGATTCTGGACGTTCTGGAGGATTCCGAGCGGATCGCTGCGGAGCAGGCACTGTCTTATCCGGAAAACTCGGCCGGTCGCCTCATGCAGCGCGAGGTCGTCATGGCGCCCGAACATTGGTCGGTGGGGCAGGCCATCGACTTCATGCGCGCCAATGAAGATTTGCCCGAGCAGTTTTATCACATTATCCTTGTTGATCCGAGGTTGAAACCTATCGCTCAGGTTGCGCTGGGTAAGCTGATGGCGGCGCGTCGGCAAACGCTGTTGCGTGCTATCGCGGAAGAGGAATTTCACACCATCCCCGTCGATCAGGACGAAGAAGATGTGGCCTATGCTTTCAACCAATATCACCTGATCTCGGCCCCCGTCGTGGATGCAGACGGGCGGCTGGTCGGTGTGATCACCATTGACGATGCCATGGTGGTTCTGGACGAAGAGCACGAAGAAGACATTCTGCGGCTGGCCGGGGTCAGTGACGAAAGCTCGCTGTCCGACAGCGTGGCCGCCACCAGCAGGCGGCGTTTGCCTTGGCTTGCGGTGAACCTGTGCACGGCGATATGTGCCTCGCTGGTGATCTCGCAGTTCGAGGCGGCGATTGATCAGCTTGTGGCATTGGCCATCCTGATGCCGATCGTGGCCTCGATGGGGGGTAATGCGGGCACGCAATCGCTGACGGTGGCCGTACGGGCGCTGGCCACGCGTGACCTGACGGAGTCGAACGTGATGCGCGTGATCCGGCGGGAATTGCTGGTCGGAATGCTAAACGGGCTGTGTTTCGCCATTGTTCTGGGGACGGTGGGGATGCTGTGGTTCGATTCTCCGTTACTGGGGGTCGTGATCGGAACAGCCTTGGTCGTGAATATGATCATCGCGGGCTTTGCAGGTACGGTAGTACCGGTTGTGCTGGACCGTCTGGGCGTTGACCCTGCGCTGGCATCGGGAACCTTTGTGACAACCACAACGGATGTCATGGGGTTCTTCATCTTTCTGGGGCTTGCCAGCGTGGTGCTACTGTGACCGATCTGACTGAAATCAAGGCCGCCGCACGCAAGTTGGCGTTTGCGCGCCGCAAGATCGCCTTTGACGCGCGCCTGCCCGGCGCTGCCGGGCGTCTGTCCGAAGTTCTGGCAGGCCATCGGGGCGTGCCGTTGTCGGGCTATATGCCGATCCGAACCGAAATTGACCCGCTGCCTGCGATGGCCGAAGCCTCGGCGTACGGACCGGTCGGCGTTCCGGTCATTCAGGCGGCAGGACAACCGCTGAAATTCTCGCGCTGGTCTCCCGAAGGGGTGCTGAAAGATGGCCCCTTCGGTGCAAAAGTGCCCGAGGTCGATGATTATTTCGACCCTGAAATTCTGATCGTTCCGCTTGTCGCGTTTGATGCGAGGGGTGGGCGACTTGGGTATGGGGGTGGATTTTACGACCGCACGCTGGAAAGGTTGCGTGCCATACGTCCGACATTGGCCATCGGCTTTGCCTTTGACGCGCAGGAGGCGGACGACCTGCCACTGGAACCCACGGATCAGCCACTGGACATGGTGATTACCGAAAGTCGGGTTATGACCTTTTAGCGGTGATCAGCCGGTGTGGTTCTCGCGGAAATAGTCCCAGGCATCGACGTCGCGGCCGTCCGGTAAGGTGCAAACGCCCGTCTGCCCGTCGGCGCCATCACGGATTGCGTAGGTGCCGCCGCTTTCGACGCAGAAAGTGGCCGCCGGGTTGGCGAGTTCAGTGGATTGTTCGGGCACCGGATCACATGCAACCAGAAGGGGCAGTGCGGCGGCGGGTAGTATGAAACGGTGCATGAAACTCTCCTTTGGGAAACACTTTTGACGGTTTATGGCCCGAGTTTAATCACTTGTGCTTGTCTGGCGCCACACTTAGGACGGATTGCATGAGAATACTATTTCTGGGTGACGTCATGGGCCGCGCGGGACGTGCGGCCGTTCAGCAGCATCTGCCGCGTCTGCGCGACGAATGGCGTCTGGATTTTGTTGTGATCAATGGCGAGAACGCGTCGAACGGGATGGGGTTGACCGGCGATCACGCCAAACTGTTGCTGGATGCCGGGGCCGACTGTCTGACATTGGGTGATCATGCGTTCGACCAGAAAGATATGTTGCAGTTCATCGAATCCGAGCCGCGCATCGTGCGCCCCGTAAACTTTGCCAAGGGCGCGCCGGGGCGAGGGCATCGCCTGTATACCGCACCGGGCGGGCGCAAGATTCTGGTGGTTCAGGTGCTGGGGCAAGTGTTCATGAAACGGCCCTTTGACGATCCGTTTTCCGCCATTGAGCCGATCCTGAAATCCCATCCTCGTGGCGGGCAGGCCCAGGCCATCCTTGTCGATATGCATTGCGAGGCAACCTCGGAGAAAATGGCCATGGGCCACTACTGCGACAAGCGCGCCAGCCTTGTCGTTGGAACGCATACGCATGTGCCAACCGCAGATGCGCAGATTCTGCCCGGAGGTACAGCCTATTTGACCGATGCCGGGATGTGCGGCGATTACGACTCGGTCATCGGCATGGACAAGGTCGAGCCGATGCGCCGCTTTATCACCGGAATGCCCAAGGCGCGGTTCACGCCGGCAAATGGTGAGGCGACGCTGAGCGGTGTCTTCGTTGAGACCGATGATCGCACCGGACAGGCCAAATCTGTGCAAATGATACGCGTTGGCGGGCGTTTGCAGCAGGCCGGGCCGCTGTAAAGTGATGTCAGGCTTGCTCTGCCGCGTGCAATGCGTGAAACTGCCTGTCGGGCGCGTGTGCCAGGCCAGGGTTCGGACAGAATACCAAGAATGCAATTCCTTCAACTGACAGAAACCGGCAGCGCGATTTTGGCGCTGATGATCGTCGCGGGCATGTTCATCATGTTCCTGCGCGAGGTTTACCCGACCGAGGTTGTGGCTATTGGCGGTGTCGCCCTGATGCTGGTGACCGGCATCCTGCCGTATCAAGACGCTCTGACAGTCCTGTCGAATCCGGCGCCATGGACCATTGCCGCGATGTTCATCATCATGGGCGCTTTGGTGCGGACCGGAGCGCTTGATGCCTTCACCTCGACCGCGCAGAAGCAGGCGCAGGTCAACCCGCGCATCGCCATCGGCCTGTTGATGGGGTTCGTGGTTCTGGCGTCTGCGGTTGTATCCAATACACCGGTTGTGGTGGTGATGATTCCGGTTTTCGTGCAAATCGCGCGCACTCTGAATGTTCCTGCCTCAAAGCTGCTGATCCCGCTCAGCTACGCGGCCATTCTGGGCGGCACGCTGACCCTGATCGGGACCTCGACGAACCTGCTGGTGGACGGTGTGGCCCGCGCGCAGGGCATGACGCCATTCACGATTTTCGAGGTCACGCCTCTGGGTATCGCACTGGTGATTTATGGCATGGTCTATCTGCGTTACATCGCGCCGCGCCTGCTGCCCGACCGGGACAGCATGGCCACCTTGCTCAGCGACCGCTCCAAGATGAAGTTCTTTACCGAGGCCGTGATTCCACCGGAAAGCAACCTGATCGGGCGCGAGGTGACAGGGGTGCAGTTGTTCAAACGCCCCGGCGTGCGGTTGATTGACGTGATCCGGGGCGATGAATCGTTGCGCCGCAACCTGAAAGGTGTGGAACTTCAACTTGGGGACCGCGTCGTTCTGCGCACCGAGATGACCGAATTGCTGAGCCTGCAAAGCAATAAAGAGCTCAAGCGCGTCGATCAGGTTTCGGCGGTCGAGACCAAGACGGTCGAGGTTCTGATCACGCCGGGGTGTCGGATGGTCGGGCGCTCGCTGGGTACAATGCGCCTGCGCCGCCGCTATGGCGTGTATGTGCTGGCCGTGCATCGGCGGAACCAGAATATCGGGCGGCAACTGGATGCGTTGGTCGTGCGCGTGGGCGATACCTTGCTGCTCGAAGGGTCTCCTGCCGACATTCAGAAATTGGCAGCGGATATGGAAATGGTTGATGTGACACAGCCGTCAGCCCGTGCCTTTCGTCGCAGCCACGCCCCGGTTGCCATCGGAGCGCTTGTTGGGATCGTTGCGCTGGCGGCCATGGGTGTGGCCCCGATCCTGCTGTTGTCGGTGCTGGCGGTGGCTGTGGTGCTGCTGACCCGCTGCATTGATGCCGATGAGGCGTTTTCCTTTGTCGAAGGCCGCTTGCTGGCGCTGATCTTTTCGATGCTGGCCATCGGAGCGGCGCTGGATAAATCGGGCGCGGTGTCGCTGATTGTCGAGGCCATAGCACCGGGTCTCAGCGTCTTGCCACCCTTCCTGATCATCTGGGCGGTGTACTTGTTGACCTCGGTTCTGACCGAGCTTGTGTCGAACAACGCCGTGGCCGTGGTTGTCACGCCCATCGCCATCGGATTGGCGCAGGCTGTCGGGATCGATCCGCGACCGTTGGTCGTGGCGGTGATGGTGGCCGCGTCGGCCTCGTTTGCGACGCCGATCGGGTATCAAACAAACATGATGGTATACGGCCCCGGTGGGTACAGATTTACGGATTTCCTCAAGGTGGGAGTGCCGTTGAATCTGACAGTGGGACTGTTGGCCTCATTGTTGATCCCGCTGATCTGGCCGCTGTAGCGGCTGGCACGAATTTGCCGACACGGGATTTGGGGGGCTTGTAAATGCCGATCCAGCCACAATCTTTTCATCAAACACGGATGTGAAAGGATGGGATCATGCCTTTTCCAAAACTCGGTCAAGCGATCATAGCAGCTGCTGTTCTGGTGGCCTTGCTGGGCAGTCAAAGCCATGCAGGGACGGTGACGGGAACCGCCACCTACCGCGAACGGATTGCTGTGCCCGAAGATGCCACGCTTTATGTCCAGTTGCAGGATATCTCGCTGGCGGATGCGCCCGCAGTTACCTTGGCATCCCAGCGCTATGCGCTGAGCGCGGTGCCTGCAGAGTTCGAGCTGACTTATGATGAGGCATTGATCCGGGATGGTTTGACCTATTCCGTCAGCGCAGCAATCTATAACGGAAGACAGCTGTTGTTCATTACTGACACGGTGCATCCGGTGCTGACCAACGGGGCCGGAGAAACAGCTGAATTGCTGCTGGTGCAGGTGGGCGGTGAAAACCAACCGGGCCTGGGTGATACCAATTGGACCGCCATCGGCATCAATGCCGACACATTGACCACCGACCGACCGCCGCAGCTGTCCTTTGCACAAGACGGCGCGTTCAGCGGTACGGGCGGATGCAACCGGTTCATGGGGCAGGCCCGGCTGTCGGGCACCACCCTGGAGTTTCCCGATAACATGGCGGCCACCCTGATGGCCTGCGCCCCTGAAATTGAAGAGGTTGAAAGGCAGTTCTTCGCAGCTTTGCAGACCGTTGCGACCTACGCGGTCGCGGGTGACAGCCTTGCGATGCTGGACGCTTCGGGCGAGCCGGTTCTGAAATTCATTCGCACGCCCTGATCAGGCCACGGCGCGCGACCGACCGGCATTGCGGCCCGAAAAGATGCAGCCGCCCAGAAACGTGCCTTCCAGCGCGTTGTAGCCGTGATACCCGCCGCCGCCAAACCCCGCGACCTCACCGGCGGCAAACAGGCCGGGGACGACCTGACCATCCGCGCCGATCATCTGGCCGTCCAGATTGGTTTGCAGCCCACCCAGAGTCTTGCGGGTCAGTACATGTAGCTTGACGGCGATCAGCGGGCCATTGGCCGGGTCCAGAAACTTGTGCGGTTTCGCGGTGCGGATCAGCCGGTCACCACGATAGTTGCGCGCAGCCAGTATAGCCGCCATTTGGACGTCCTTGGTGAACGGATTATCCACCTGCGAATCCCGCGCCTCGATCTGAGCGCGCAGATGGGCCTCGTCGATCTGGGCCTCGCCCATCTGGTTCATGCCGCGTACAAGCTCGCTGAGGGTGTTGGCAACGATGAAGTCCTCGCCATGCTGTTTGAACGCCTCGACCGGTGCCGTTGCTTTTGATCCGGTCAGAACCCGCTGGAACAGCACCTCGCGCCAGCCCCCATCCGTCATGTCAGGATTCTGCTCGGACCCGGACAGGGCAAATTCTTTCTTGATTACTTTCTGGGTCAACACGAACCAGCTGTATTCATACCCGGTTTTCAGGATCTCCTTGAGCGTTCCCAGCGTGTCAAAACCCGGCAGGCAGGGCGGTTTCATCCGGTTGCCGCGTGCGTCAAACCACATCGAACTGGGGCCGGGCAGAATGCGAATGCCATGAGACGGCCAGATCGGATCCCAGTTTCGCACGCCTTCGGTGTAATGCCACATCCGGTCGCCGTTGATCACATGCCCGCCAGCCTTTTCGCTGATCGCGATCATGCGGCCGTCGACGTGAAAGGGCACGCCTGCCACCATTTCCTTTGGCGGCTCGCCCAGCCGGTCGCGGGGCCAGTTCTTGCGCACCATTTGAAAATTGCCACCAATCCCGCCTGAAGTCACAATGATCGAAGGGGCGTAAACTTCGAACTCACCGACCTCATCGCGGTTGGTGCGGGCCCCCTGTTTGGCAGTGTCATCTGCCAGCACCTCGCCCGAGACGCCCTTGGCACAGCCGTTTTGCATGATGATATGGCTGACCTGATGGCGAAATTTCAGCTGGATCAGACCGGCATCGACATGGCCGCGAACGCGGCGGATGAAGTGTTCTAGCACGCCGGGTCCGGTGCCCCATGTGATGTGAAAGCGCGGCACGGAGTTACCGTGCCCATCCGCATAGGAGCCGCCGCGTTCTGCCCATCCGACGATGGGAAACCAGCGCAGGCCCATCTCGTGCAGCCAGGGACGCATTTCTCCGGCGGCGAATTCGACATAAGCCTCGGCCCATTTGCGGGGCCATGCATCTTCCGCGCGGTCAAATTGCGCGCTGCCCAACCAGTCGCGCATGGCCAGATCATGGCTGTCGCGGATGCCCATGCGTCGCTGTTCAGGGGTGTCGATCATGAACAGTCCGCCCAGGCTCCAGAACGCTTGCCCGCCCAGAAAATGCGCAGGTTCCTGATCCACAACAATGACCTTCTTGCCCCGGTCGCTCAGCTCGGCTGCTGCGGTCAGACCCGCCAGCCCGGCGCCGACAACGATTGCGTCTGCTGTATTGTTGGTCATCAAAAGTCCTTTCAGCGGCGGCGGAACCAAAGGATGAACGGCAGCGCCACGGCATACATGGTTATGCCGTAGACGGCGGATGGCAGGGCCAGCGGGCTGAACCCGCTTTCGGTCCCGGTCATCAGCGCGGCCAGTGTAATCCCGAGCGTCGAGTTCTGAATGCCGGTCTCAATCGAGACGGTCTTACTTTCATTCCACGACAGATTTGCAACCCGCGCCAGCCCCAATCCAATCAGCAGCAAGGCAAGGTTCAGGGTGATCAGCCCGGCCCCCATGATGCCGAGGTTATCAACAAACAATTGCCAGTTCCCCGCCAGCGCGGCAAGAACGACCAGAACAAACAGCGTGGTTGCCAGTTTCGACAAGCCTGCCTCGATCCGGTCGGCGAAACCGGGGGCAAAATGCCGGATGCTGACCCCGATGGCCACCGGCAGCGTGGTGATCAGGAACAGGGCGATGGCCAATCCGGTGATCGAAACCTCGGGCGCTTGCGAACCCATGAAATGTGCGACAGACCAGGCCGCCAGTATGGGCACGGTGATGAGCGAGAGCAGGCTGATGACCGCGGTCAGGCTGACCGACAGGGCAACATCGGCCTTGGCAAGCTTTGACAGGATATTGCTGGTCACCCCGCCGGGGCAAAAGCTGAGCAGCATGAACCCCACCGCGATCTCGGGGGGCAGGGCAAACAGCTTGACCGTGATGAACGCCGCAACCGGCAGCAGCACGACCTGACACAATGCGCCAATGGCAAAAGGGTAGCGCCGGCTTAGGACACGACGGAAATCGGCGACCTCAAGCCCGATGCCCAGAGACAGCATAATGATTGCCAACGACAGCGGCAGGCCGACATTGATTAGCAAGTCCAAGAACAACTCCTCCCAAAGCCGTTCGGAACAGCCTATGCCAGTGGTCGTGGATCAGGCAACCGCTCCGTTGGGTCAGCCGTAGCGTTGTGCAAATCGGCGCAGGATCTCGCCCGGTTGGGTGACGTCGGCGGCGTGGCACATATCGATCAGGCCTTGCGCATCTTCGGGCCGGAAATAGCCGTGATCCTTGTAGATATGGATGCGTTCTTCGAAATCATGCGCGTCCGCCTCGGGGTGGAACTGCGTGGCATAGACGTTCTGCCCCCAACGGATCATCTGGAACGGGCAGGGGTCCGAGGCCACCAGATGCACACAGCCGTCCGGCAGGGATTGCACCGCTTCTTTGTGGCCGACAAAAGCCTCGAATTCCGGCTGCAGCCCAGCGGTCAGAGGGTCCTGAGCACCATCCTCGGTCAGGCGGCAATCGGACGGGCCGACCGGTTCGCCATATTGCCGCTTGCTGACGTCGCCACCCAGATGGGCGGTCAGGATCCCGAGGCCATAGCAGCAGCCCATGAACGGATGATCTTGCCCGGTGATCTGCGGCATCAGCCCCATGATCGCGCCTTCGATCTTTGCGTCCAGCGCAGATTTGCTGGCCGGATCGTCACTGACGCAGCCCGGTCCGCCACCCACGATGACACCGGCATAGTCGGTGACGTCCAGCCCCTCGGGCAGGTCTTCGCAATCCAACCGGATGCGGTGGGTCTGCGCGGGGCTGAGGCCGGTTTTGTCCAGAATCGAGGCGTACTCGGCATCCGAGGCATCGGTTTCCGGGCGCAGTTGCAGGATCAGAAAGCGTTTCATGCGCTGCCTTTACCCGTCAAAGCGGCCAGAACACAAGGATTGAGGGGATCGAGACCGCGATGATCAAAATCTCAAGCGGCAGGCCCATGCGCCAGTAATCGCCGAAATGATAGCCTCCGGGACCAAGCACCAGCGTGTTGTTCTTGTGCCCGATCGGCGTCAGGAACGCCGCCGAGGCCGCTACGGCCACCGTCATCAGGAACGGGTCGGGTGAAACCTCAAGCGTACGCGCCATTTGGATGCCGACGGGGGCGGCGACGATGGCGGTTGCGGTGTTGTTCAGCACATCCGACAGGGTCATGGTGACCACCATGAGCACGGTCAGGATGGCCCATGCGGGCAAGCCGTTGGTCAGTTGGATCAATGCGTTTGCAATCACTTCAGTCCCGCCCGACGTCTCCAGCGCGCTGCCCAATGGGATCATTGAACCCAAAAGCACCACCACGGGCCATTCGATGTGATTGTAGATATCGGCTATGGGCATGATCTTGGTCAGCACATAGGCCACAACGACCAGCCCCAAAGCGATGGGCAGATAGATCAGCCCGATACTGGCCGCCAGCACGGCGGCGGCAAACAGGCCAATTGCCAGCCACGCCTTGTCATTGGCCGTCACGTTCAGGCCCCGCTGGGCCAAGGGCAGACAGCCCAGCCACTCGGTCACATCCGCGCTGCGGTCGCGCGGGCAGAGCAACAGCAGGATATCCCCGGCCTCGACCTCGGTCTTGCGCACCTGCTGGGTGATTTGACGTCCCTGACGCGAGATCCCCATCAATACCGTGCTCTGCCGCCACGCCAGACCAAGACCCTGCGCGGTGCGCCCGGTGATGCGGGCGCTTTCGGTTGCCACAACTTCGATCACCTCAAGCCCGTCGCCTTCGGCGGTCAACAGCTCCTGTCGCCGTGTGTCCGAAAAATTCAGGTTAAGCGCGGCACGGAATTCATCCAACGCTTCGGGGCGGGCCTCTAGCACCAGCGCGTCGCCTTCCTGCAATGTCCTGTGGGCAGACCGCCCATAAAGCCGTTTCCCATCCCGGATCAGGCCGATGATGGCGACATCAGATTTTTCGGCATCCTCATAAAGCTGGCTGACACGTTTGCCGATCTGGGGTGACTCGGGTGGGATGGTCAGTTCCGCAATATATTCGGCCAACGCCTCGGATGTTTCAGTCTGCGGTCCCCGGTTCGGAATCAGACGCCAGCCCACCAATGCCACAAACGCCAACCCTGTCAGCGCAGCGATGCCACCGACAGGGGCGAAATCGAACATTCGGAACGGCTCGCCCAGGGTTTCGGCCCGGATCGAGGCGATGATGATGTTGGGAGGTGTGCCGATCAGCGTGGCCATCCCGCCCAGAATGGTCGCGAAACTCAGCGGCATCAGGGTCAGACCCACGGACCGCCCCGCCTTGCGCGCGGTCTGGATATCGACCGGCATCAGCAACGCAAGTGCTGCGACGTTGTTCATGAAGGCCGACAGAACCGCCCCGATGCCACCCATTAGCGCAATATGCGCCCCCAGCCCGCGCGAGGCATCAACCAGCGAACGTGTGATCAGAAACACTGCCCCCGACCGCACCAGCCCGGCCGAGACGACCAGAACCAGCGCAACTATAATGGTCGCCGGATGGCCGAACCCGGCAAAAGCGCGTTCAACCGGGACAACACCGAGGACGACACCAACCATAAGGGCCGTGAAAGCCACCATATCGTATCTGAAACGCCCCCAAAGCAGCATCCCGAAAACAGTCGCAAAAAGGCTAAATAGAATAATCTGATCTGTCGTCATGCCGCCACCATACCTGTGGGGGGCGTGTGAACAAGCCGGTCTCTTGAACTCAAGCGCTGCAACCGTCTATATGAGCGCCGAACACGAAACTACGATGACGAGGACGCACCATGGCAGGCCATTCCAAATGGGCCAATATCCAGCACCGCAAGGGACGTCAGGACGCCGCGCGGTCCAAACTGTTTTCCAAGCTGTCGAAAGAGATCACCGTGGCCGCCAAGATGGGCGACCCCGACCCCGACAAGAACCCGCGCCTGCGTCTGGCGGTGAAAGAGGCCAAGTCGAACTCGGTCCCCAAGGACGTGATCGACCGCGCGATCAAGAAATCTGTGGCCGGTGAAGGCGACGATTACGAAGAAATCCGGTACGAGGGTTATGGTCCCAATGGTGTGGCGGTGATCGTCGAGACCATGACCGACAACCGCAACCGGACGGCTTCGACCGTACGTTCGACCTTTTCGAAGAATGGCGGCAATCTGGGTGAGACCGGTTCGGTCGGGTTCATGTTCGACCGCAAGGGAGAGGTGGTCTATCAGGCGGATGCAGGCGACGCGGACACGATTTTCGAAGCCGCGATCGAGGCCGGGGCCGAGGATGTTGAAAGCTCGGAAGACGGTCACATCATCTGGTGCGCCGACACCGATCTGAACGATGTGTCCAACGCGCTGGAAGAGGCGCTGGGCGAATCCGAATCCACCAAGCTGGTCTGGAAACCCACCACCACCACCGAGCTGGGTCTGGAAGACATGCAGAAGCTGATGAAGCTGGTGGACGCGCTGGAAGATGATGATGACGTGCAGCGTGTGACCACCAATTTCGACGCAACCGACGAGGTCATGGCGCAGCTTTGACGCGCCGTCATATCACGATTCAGGCCCGGCCATCTGGTCGGGCTTTTTTTTGTTTCTGCCGGGATGTCGTCGTGGGACTAGTCTGAGCGTAGCGTCAAACGTCACCTTCCACGGCAATCAGGTGCTTGGCCGCCATTCGCCGAACCGCCCGAGACAGAGGTTTTAGCGCAGGGGCGAGGATGCGCCGCGTTTGCCATGACAGGGGCACATCCAGTGGTGTTCCGGAGACCAGTTCGCACAGTTTACCCTCGGCAAGGGCAGTTTGCACCAGCGCGATCGGGTTCATTCCCCAGCCAAGCCCGGCCATAGCTGCCTCGACAAAGCCCTGCGTGGACGGGAGGTAGTGGGTCCGCGTGGACAGGCGACGGCCAGTCCGTTCGGCAACCCAAGTCTTTTGCAGGTTGTCCTTGTGATTGAATGTCAGGCACGGCGCCTTTCCCAGCGCTTCTGTCGATACCCCGGCTGGAAACCACCGCGCCATAAATTCCGGACTGGCAGTTGCCAGATAACGCAGCGTGCCCAACGCATACGTATCGCACCCCGCTACAGGCTGGCCACCGACGGTCACGGCCGCGCTGACCTCACCCCGCCGCAGCCAGTCGGCCGAGTGATCCTGATCATCGATCACCAGCTCGAACAGCATATCCGATGTCTGTGCCATCGCGTCGATGAACCATGTGGCCAAACTGTCGGCCGGAACCGCGATCCGTACCCTTGCCGGGCCATCAGTTTGGCCCAGTGTCAGTTCCCGGCTCAGTTGTGCTTCAAGCAGGGCAATATCCTCGGCGTGCCGTGCAATCCGCAGGCCTGCCGGTGTCGCCGTGCAGGGCGTCCCGCGATGAACCAGTGCCGAGCCGACACGATCCTCAAGTGATTTGATGCGCTGGGAAATGGCCGAGGGCGTCACCGCCAGCTCGGTCGCGGCGGCATCGAAGCTGCCGGTGCGCAGAATGGCCGACAACGCCGCGAGGTGGTTAGGATCGAGCAACATTAGTCAAACTTAACTCATGCAATTTTCTTTAATTTGATTGGCGCACAGCCAGAGGTTAGTCAACAGCGCATTACAGGAGATCACATGTCCAATCCCATGATCGCCGGGTTCGTGCTTGGCTTCAGCCTCATCCTCGCCATCGGAGCGCAAAATGCCTTTGTCTTGCGTCAGGGCCTTCGGCGCGAGCATGTCTTGCCGCTGTGCCTGACCTGTGCCGTGTCCGATGCCATCCTGATCGCAGCAGGGGTGGCCGGGTTCGGTACCCTTGCACACACGGTGCCATGGTTTGAAACGGTGATGCGGTACGGAGGCGCCATTTTCCTCACATGGTATGGTCTGCGCAGTCTTGCCTCTGCATGGAAGGGTGGAGCAGTCATGGACGTCGGCGGCGCTCATGCTACGACGTTGCGCACAGCCATGCTGACGGTGCTGGCGTTCACATGGCTCAACCCCCATGTTTATCTGGATACGGTTGTCTTGATCGGGTCGATTTCAGCCCAATATGACAATCGGCTGGCCTTCGCGCTGGGCGCGATGACTTCCAGCTTCGTCTTCTTCTTTTCACTGGGCTACGGGGCCGGAATACTGTCGCCGCTCTTTGCCCGCCCCCGGGCTTGGCAGGTGCTGGATGCGGTGGTTGGACTGGTCATGCTTGGCATCGCGGCGAAACTCGTTGTCATGTGAAGGGTTGTGGCCACCTTCAAATGGGTGTTCAACCGTGCCATGACCCAAACCACCGATCTGTCGCGTCCAATGGCCGGAATGTTCTGGATGTTCGCGGCTGGTCTGTCCTTTGTGGCCATGACGGCGCTGGTCAAAACTCTGGGCAGCCATATGAACCCCATACAGGCGGCGTTTCTTCGCTATGCTCTGGGCTTGGTGTTTCTGCTTCCCGCCTTGCGCGCCCTATCTGGAACGCCTCTGTCAAAGCGCAACCTGACGCTGTTTGGTGTCCGGGGTGTCGTGCACGCACTGGCGGTGATGCTGTGGTTTTTTGCGATGACGCGCATTCCTCTGGCCGAGGTCACGGCGATGAACTACATGACACCGGTTTACGTGACCGCCGGTGCGGCCCTGTTTCTGGGCGAGAAACTGGCCTTTCGGCGGATCGCGGCCATCCTGGTGGCGCTCGTCGGTGTCCTCATTATTCTGCGCCCGGGGTTTCGCGAGGTCACGGCAGGGCATATGGCGATGCTGGGCACGTCTTTGACGCTTGGCATATCCTATCTGCTGGCCAAAGTTATGGTGCGCGAAATCCGCCCGTCGGTTGTTGTGGCGCACCTTTCGATTTGGGTTACCATTGCGTTGGTTCCCTTCGCGGTTTCGGTCTGGCAGCCCCCAAGTCTGTGGGATCTGGGCATCCTGTTCCTGATTGCCACATTCGCGACAGGCGGGCATTATTTCATGACGCTTGCATTGCAGGCTGCGCCTGTTGCGGTCACTCAGCCGGTCACTTTCCTGCAGCTGATCTGGTCCACCATTTTGGGAGCAGCGGTGTTCCACGAAGGCATTGATATCTGGGTCGTCGCCGGAGGCACTCTGATCCTGACCGCAATCAGCTTCATTACGTGGCGCGAAGCTGTGATGAGCAAAGGTCGAACTGCAAGGCCAACCCCGCTTCAGGGGTCTGAAAGCCCGCCACCGCGGAATTCAAGTTTATTGATTGACGAGTCAATAAAGAAGCCCTAGCATTTTTGTCACAACTCTAAAGGCGTGACAAAGGGGCAGGAATGCCGAAACTCGGAATGGAACCGATCCGGCGGGATGCGATCGTCAAGGCCACGATCGCCGAGCTTGGTGTGAAAAAATCTCTGGATGTCACCGTCAGCCAGATCGCCAAACGCGCAGGTATGTCCAGCGCTCTGGCGCATCATTATTTTGGCGGTAAGGATCAGATTTTTCTGGCCGCCATGCGCCAGATTCTGACCGATTTCGCGACCGAAGTGCGGGAGCAATTGAAAGCCGCCGCACCAAAGGAACGCGCACAGGCGATCATCCGGGCCTGTTTCGCACCCTCCTGTTTCACCCCTGATGTTATTGCTGCCTGGATGACCTTTTATGTGCTGGCCCAAACCAATCAAGAGGCGCTGCGCCTGTGGCAAATCTATCAGGCGCGGATCAAATCCAACCTGATCGACGCGTTGCGCCCGGTGCTCAGGGATCCGGTTGAGGCCGCCGAGGACATGGTCGCCCTGATTGACGGCCTGTATATCCACGCCGCCCTCAATGCGCCGGAAGAACCCGACCTTGCCGTCACTCACGCCATGCGTGTGCTTGATACGTTCCTTGAGGTTGAAAAATGACAAAACCCAACATCCTGATCCTGATGGTGGATCAGTTGAACGGAACCCTCTTTCCTGACGGTCCCGCAAACTGGCTCCATGCTCCGAACCTGAAAAAACTGGCCGAGCGATCCACGCGGTTCGCAAATGCCTATACCGCATCGCCCTTATGCGCGCCGGGACGAGCCAGTTTCATGTCCGGCCAACTGCCCTCGCGCACCGGGGTCTATGACAACGCGGCCGAGTTCCGCAGCGATATCCCGACCTACGCGCATCATTTGCGCCGGGCCGGGTATTACACCTGCCTGTCCGGTAAAATGCATTTCGTTGGCCCCGATCAGCTGCACGGGTTCGAAGAGCGCCTGACCACCGATATCTATCCGGCCGATTTTGGCTGGACGCCAGACTACCGAAAACCCGGGGAACGGATTGACTGGTGGTATCATAACATGGGCTCGGTCACGGGGGCCGGCGTCGCGGAAATCACGAACCAGATGGAATATGATGACGAGGTCGCCCATCACGCCAAGGCAAAGCTGTATGACCTTGCGCGCGGCAAAGATGATCGTCCGTGGTGCATGACTGTCAGTTTCACCCATCCCCATGATCCATATGTGGCGCGCCGTAAATACTGGGACCTTTATGAGGATTGCGAGCATCTTCTGCCCCAGACCGCCGATCTTGGTTATGACAATCAGGACCCGCACTCGAAACGAATCTTCGACGCAAACGACTGGTGCAGCTTCGACATAAGCGAAGAGGATATCCGCAAATCCCGCCGTGCCTATTTTGCCAATATTTCCTATCTGGACGACAAGATCGGAGATATTTTGGAGGTGCTGAACGCGACCCGGCAAGAGGCGATCATCCTCTTTGTTTCAGATCACGGAGATATGCTGGGGGAACGCGGCCTGTGGTTCAAGATGACCTTCTTCGAAGGCTCGGCTCGGGTTCCGCTGATGATTTCAGCAGCCGACCTTCCCGTGGGGCGCATCGATTCACCGGTATCCACAATCGACGTTACACCAACCCTTGGGGCGCTCGCTGGCGTCGACATGGCCGAGATCGCTCCATGGACGGATGGCGAGGATCTGGTGCCGCTGGCTCGTGGGCAAGACCGCACCGTGCCGGTTGCGATGGAATATGCCGCCGAAGCCTCTTATGCACCGCTGGTGTCGCTGCGCTATGGCAAGTGGAAATACAACAGATGCGTGCTGGACCCCGATCAGCTGTTTGATCTCGAAGCCGATCCGCACGAAACGCAAAACCTGGCCGCGAATCCCGATCACGCCGGAACCCTGCAAACCCTGCGCGCCAAATCCGAAGCTCGCTGGGACCTCGACCGCTTTGATGCGGAGGTCCGGGCCAGTCAGGCCAGTCGATGGGTGGTCTACGAGGCCCTGCGGCAAGGGGGGTATTATCCGTGGGATTATCAACCGCTGCAGAAAGCGTCTGAACGCTATATGCGCAACCACATGGACCTCAACGACGTGGAAGACACCCAACGCTTCCCGCGCGGAGAATAACCTCTTCATCTTTTTGAAAATACTCCCGCCGGAGGCAAAGAGATTTTTCGACGAAAAATCTTGACCCGCGCGGACCGGAGATAGAGCTATGGAAGCAGATTTTGTTATCGTCGGGGCTGGGTCCGCAGGGTGTGCGATGGCCTATCGGCTCAGCGAGTCCGGGGCCTCGGTTCTGGTAGTCGAACACGGCGGTACCGACGTCGGGCCCTTTATTCAGATGCCTGCTGCCCTCAGCTATCCGATGAACATGGCGCGTTATGACTGGGGGTTTCAATCAGAGCCAGAGCCGCATTTGAACAACCGCCGGCTGGCCTGTCCGCGCGGCAAGGTGATCGGCGGGTCATCTTCGATCAACGGCATGGTTTACGTGCGCGGTCACGCGCGCGACTTTGACACCTGGGCCGATATGGGCGCGGATGGCTGGTCTTATGCGGACGTGCTTCCGTATTTCAAACGTATGGAGACCTGGCATGATGGCGGCCATGGAGGTGACGCATCTTGGCGGGGCAGTGATGGCCCCTTGCATGTGTCACGAGGGCCTCGACATAACCCCTTGTTTCAAGCCTTCGTCGATGCGGGGCAACAGGCTGGGTACGAAGTTACAGGCGATTATAATGGAGAAAAACAAGAAGGCTTTGGCCCGATGGATCAGACTGTCTGGAAAGGACGGCGCTGGTCGGCGGCGAATGCTTATCTGAAACCCGCACTCAAATACGACAACTGCAACATTGTGCGCGGGCTTGCGACCCGGGTGGTCATCGAAGAGGGGCGCGCGACCGGGGTTGAACTGATCCGTGGCGGGCAGACAGAGGTGATCCGCGCCCGCCGCGAAGTTGTCCTTGCGGCTTCTTCCATCAATTCCCCAAAGCTGCTGATGCTGTCCGGAATCGGCCCCGCCGCGCAACTTGCCGCGCACGGGATTTCTGTCGTGGTTGACCGTCCGGGAGTAGGCGCAAATTTGCAGGATCATCTGGAGCTTTATATCCAGCAGGCCTCGCTGCAGCCGATCACGTTATACAAGCACTGGAACCTGCTCAGCAAAGGGTTGATCGGCGCGCAGTGGGTATTTACAAAATCCGGTCTGGGCGCATCGAACCAGTTCGAGAGCGCGGCCTTCATACGTTCGAGACCCGGTGTCGAATATCCCGATATTCAGTACCACTTCCTGCCGATGGCAATCCGGTATGACGGGCAGGCCGCAGCTGAAGGGCACGGATTTCAGGCACATGTGGGGCCGATGCGTTCACCGTCGCGCGGATCGGTGACCCTCCGCTCGGGCAGGCCCGAAGACGCGCCGGTGATCCGGTTCAACTACATGAGCCACAAACAGGATTGGGAGGATTTTCGCACCTGCATCCGCCTCACGCGCGAGATTTTCGAACAGCCCGCATTCAAACCGTTTGCAAGTCATGAAATTCAACCGGGGGCTGCTGTTCAGTCGGATGCAGATCTGGATGCCTTCATCGCTGAACATGCAGAAAGTGCATATCACCCCTGCGGAACCTGCCGAATGGGGCGTGCAGATGACGATGATGCGGTTGTAGATCCTCAGGGCCGGGTGATTGGGGTGGACGGGCTTCGGGTCGCGGATAGCTCGATCTTCCCGCAGATCACCAATGGAAACCTCAATGCGCCGTCAATCATGGTGGGTGAGAAAATGTCGGATCATCTGCTGGGTAAAGAGGCTTTGTCGAAGGCCAATGACCGGCCTTGGGTTCATCCTGAATGGGCGACTGCGCAACGATAAAGAGAGCGGGAAGTAAGCACTTAATCACAGGTTTTGATGTGAAGTTTGATCCGCGTCAAAGCGGTATTTGCCCGACAGGTTTAATTCTGGCTTGCAACAACGCATCAAGGAGCAAACCGGATGTCCCACACCCCGCATGAACTGGCCGAAGAGTTTCCCGAAAAGGTCGAATTGATGAGCCAGCTCAAGCAAACCGATGCCCATTTTGCCCGGCTGGCGGATGAATATCACGAGGTCAACCGTATCGTCCATCGGGCCGAAACCAATGTCGCGCCGATGGAAGAACTGGCCGAAGTGGAATTGCGCAAGAAACGCGCGGTTCTGAAAGATGCGATATGGGCGATCCTGTCTAAAAGCTGAGGCGTCGGCGGGGGCTCTGCCCCCGTCGCGGCAGGCCGCGACTCCCCCGAGGTATTTTTGAACAGAAGAAGATCAGGTTACTTCGTAAGGAAGGGTGCCACGTTTGTGCGCGTCGATTTTCAATCGGCGTTCTAGCGGTGGAACCGAGCGCTGGTGGCAGGTTTGTCTTTCGCAGATGCGGCAGGAAATCCCGATGGGTTCAAAGGCAGTGGCATTGGTGATGTCGAGGTTGTCGGCATAGACCAGTGCCTCGGCATGGCGGATTTCGCAGCCCAGCGCAATGGCGTAGCGGCGCGTGGGTGCGCCGAAGGACCCGCCTGATTTGGATACGTCGCACGCGAGCGAGATGTAGCGCACGCCATCGGGTGTTTCCGCAAGCTGCTGCAGGAAATGGCCGGGTGTTTCGAAGGCGCGGTGGACATTCCACAAGGGGCAGGCCCCGCCGAAGCGGGCGAATTGCAAACGCGTAGCCGAGTGGCGTTTGGTGATCGTCCCTGCCTGATCGACCCGGACAAAGAAGAACGGGATGCCTTTGGCCCCGGGGCGTTGCAGCGTGGACAGGCGATGCGCCACCTGTTCGATGGAGGCGCCAAAGCGATTGCTCAGTAATTCCAGATCATGCCGACAATCCTGCGCCGCGCCGAGGAAGGTGCTGTAGGGCATCAGCGACGCACCGGCAAAGTAGTTGGCCAGGCCGATTTTTGCGATTGACCGGGCTTCTTCCGTTTGAAATCTGGCAAAATCCAAAGTTGCCTCAAGCAGTTTGTCCTGGCTGAGAAGCGCCACCTGCAACAAGAGTTGAAAGACTTGGGTTTGCGGCGCGGTGCGGGAAGAAAGCCGCAGAGTTTTGTCTGTCGCATTATAAATGCGAAAGGTTTCGGTGTCGGAAAACGTGACGTGTATCCCCCGTTCGGACAAACTCTTCAATGCGGCCTGGCGGATGCCTCCGGCCTCTTCGGCGCGCATGGCAAAACGTTCCGCGGCACGGTCCACCGCGTCGATGTAGTTGTCGCAATAGTGGAAGAAATCGCGGACCTCCTCCCAGGGGCTCGCCTGAATGCGGGCGTCCTCGCGCCCCAGTGCTTCATCCAGAGATGCCAGTCGTTCATGGGTCTGGCGATAGGCTTTGTGCAGCTCGATAAAGGCTCGGGCCAGTGCGGGCGCGTTGGATGCGGTCAGCCTGAGATCGGCAAGGGGGGGCATGGCGTCGGCAAAAACCGGATCAGCCAATGCCTCGCGCATGTCGGACACCAGACGCTCGCTGTCGCCGGTGCTAAGTTCTGTGACGTCCATTCCGAACTCTTGCGCGAGCGCCAGAACAACGGTGGTCGAGATTGGACGGTTGTTGTTCTCCATCTGGTTCAGATAGGGCAGGGAGACGCCCAGTTTGGACGCAAACTCTTTTTGCGTCAAGGTCAGGCGCGTGCGCATTTCACGGAGTTTTGCGCCAGCATAGAGCTTTTGAGTGGCCATGGTATTTCTTTGCAGATTTACTTGCTGATTAGGCTAACTTTGCAAAGCCATCGGTGCAAGCGGACTAAAGGCCCAATTGGCGCTCGCGCCAGATGACGCTGCTGATGGCGAATATCGCGAGGCCAGCGGTTGCCAGCATCAGCCACAATAGAGGCATGGCTCCGGATTCCAGTGTCAGCAAGGCTCCGGCCCAGGCGCTGAGGGCTGCGCCTCCGCCAAGCATGATCGCGCCGCTGAGCCCTGAGGCGGTGGCCGCCAGATGTGGTCGGACGGACAGAGAGCCAGCTGTCGCGTTCGGAATGGACATGCCGTTGCCCAATCCGACAAAAGTCATCAACCCAAAGAAGCTGAGCGCTGTGCCCATGCCGAGCAGAAAGAGCAAAGCCGAGAGGGCGACGCCAGAGGCGTTCAGTATGCATCCCCACAGCACCATGCGATTGACTCCGAAGCGGACAGAGAAACGCCCGCTGATGAAATTGCCAAAGAAATATCCGACGGCGGGTGCGCCAAAGTAGATGCCCACCTCGGCGGCCGTCATGCCGAAGATTTCTGTGCCGATGAAAGGCGCGCCACCCAGATAGGCAAAAAAGGCACCAGACGACATGCCGGAGGACATCGAATAGCCCCAGAACCGGGGTGAGGTCAGCAACTCGGGATATTCACGAAACTGCTGGAACAAGCTTTTTCCGCTGGCTGCGGCGGTTTCGCCGAAATCCCGGTAGGTCAGGTACAGGGTCAAGGCTGCCAGGATGAACGGAAGCCAGAAATTGGCCTTCCATCCAAAGGCTTCCTCAAGAATCCCACCGATGGCAGGCCCGATCATAGGGACGATGGCCATGCCCATGGTCACATATCCGATCATCGAGGCGGCCTGATCCTGATCATACATATCCCGAACGGCCGCCCGGCTGAGCACGATACCCACTACGATCACAGCCTGAAACATCCGAAAGGCCAGAAAAGTCTCGACATTTGGGGCATAGATGCAGCCCAGGGTGGCAAGCAGGAACAACCCCAGACCCCACAGCAGAACCGGCCTGCGCCCGGCCTTGTCTGCCAGCGGTCCGATCAGAATCTGCAGTACGGCGTTAACCAGCAGGTACAGCGCAATCGACAGCTGCATGGTTTTGTAGTCAGTTTCGAAATACGTCGCCATAAAGGGCAGGCTGGGCAGGTACAGGTTCATGCTGAGCGCCGACAGCCCCGACAGCAACACGAGCGTTGCAAGTGTTGGCGGTGTGCGATGGGTTGAGGTCGGACTGAACTGCATGGTTCACAATTATAGCCCACCCCGGAGAAATACCATGCACAGGTGGCGATTGTCGTGTTAATTAACAAATTTGCAGTTTTATAAATTAATCTCGAAAGGTATTTGCAAATTTGCTGAATAGTTCTTTGGCTCAGCCTGTGCTGCGGCTAAGGTCTGGCAAAATTTCAAAAGGGACTACCGTCATGAAAGACATCCTTTCCGAACTTGAAGATCGCCGGAACAATGCGCGTCTGGGTGGCGGGCAACGGCGGATCGATGCTCAGCACACCCGTGGCAAACTGACGGCGCGCGAGCGGATCGAACTGCTGGTGGACGAAGGCAGCTTTGAAGAATTTGACATGTTTGTCAGCCATCGCTGCACGGATTTCGGCATGGAAAACCAAAAGCCTGCAGGGGACGGCGTGGTGACGGGCTGGGGCACGATCAATGGGCGTATGGTCTATGTGTTCAGCCAGGATTTCACTGTATTCGGCGGCTCGTTGTCGGAAACCCACGCGCAGAAGATCTGCAAGATCATGGATATGGCGATCCAGAACGGCGCGCCGGTGATCGGCATCAACGACTCGGGCGGGGCGCGGATTCAGGAAGGTGTTGCCTCGCTTGCCGGGTATGCCGAAGTGTTCCAACGCAATATTATGGCGTCCGGCGTGGTGCCGCAGATCAGCGTCATCATGGGGCCGTGTGCGGGCGGAGCGGTTTACAGCCCGGCGATGACCGACTTTATTTTTATGGTCAAAGACACGTCTTACATGTTCGTGACGGGCCCGGATGTGGTCAAAACCGTTACCAACGAGGTCGTCACAGCCGAAGAACTGGGCGGGGCCTCAACCCATACCAAAAAGTCCTCGGTTGCCGATGGTGCGTTTGAAAACGATGTCGAGGCTTTGGCCGAAGTCCGCCGTCTGGTTGATTTCCTGCCTCTCAACAACCGCGAAAAGCCGCCAGTACGGCCGTTTTTTGATGAGCCTGATCGGGTCGAAACCTCGCTGGACACGCTGATCCCGGAAAACCCGAACTCACCTTACGACATGAAGGAACTCATCACCAAGATCGCGGATGAGGGGGATTTCTACGAGATTCAGGAAGATTACGCCAAGAACATCATCACCGGATTTGTCCGTCTTGAAGGGCAGACGGTTGGGGTCGTCGCCAATCAGCCGATGGTTCTGGCGGGTTGTCTGGATATTGACAGCAGCCGGAAAGCCGCGCGGTTCGTCCGCTTTTGCGACTGTTTCGAAATCCCGATCCTGACGCTGGTCGATGTGCCGGGCTTTTTGCCGGGGACATCGCAGGAATATGGCGGGGTGATCAAGCACGGCGCGAAGCTGTTGTTTGCCTATGGCGAAGCGACGGTACCGAAGGTCACGGTGATCACCCGTAAAGCTTATGGCGGTGCCTATGATGTGATGGCATCCAAGCACCTGCGCGGGGATTTCAACTATGCCTGGCCAACGGCCGAGATCGCGGTAATGGGTGCCAAGGGCGCGACCGAGATCATCCATCGTGCCGATTTGGCCGATGCCGAAAAAATCGCGCAGCACACGCAGGATTACGAAGACCGGTTCGCCAACCCGTTCGTTGCCGCTGAGCGTGGGTTCATCGATGAGGTGATCATGCCGCAATCGACCCGCCGCCGTGTGTCGCGCGCCTTTGCCAGCCTGCGTAACAAGCAGCTCAAGAACCCGTGGAAAAAGCACGACAACATCCCGCTTTAACCAGGCGGTGTCGGACGCAGTCTTGCTTGAGGTGACCTGAACACTGGTTTTCGGGACGCCTCGGGTGGGGCAGGGGCAGGCAAATTTGACTTTGAGGCCGGAACTGATAAATGCGCTTAGCAATCGGACATAGAGTTGCGCAGGCCCATAGCCAGGCGCGCGCGACCCCGGAGAGAGGAGCTTGCCTTTGGCAGGTCCGGGGTCGCGCCTTGATTTTGGCCGTTCTGGGCTGCAGCTCACCCGCTTTTGCCGAAACCGAGAACCTTCTGCCCGTTCCGTCTGGCCAGCCCGTTCATCTGAACGAGGTCCTGCTGGACACCAATCCCGGTGAGCTTTGGATCAGGTTTCGGTTTGTTGCACCCAAGATCGGTTCAACCACGGGCTATATCGGGCATGATATTGCAACCATTGATATGGCGCATCTGTGCGAAAGCCTGGCTGTCGCCTATGTTGCCAAATACGAGCTGGACCCGGCACGCGTCATCATTTCCTTTTCGGATCGTGCGGTCGAATTCGGACAATCCTCGCCCGACGCTACACAGTTTTTCGAAGCCTATCGGCTGGAGCAATCTCAATGCATCTGGGAGGAATTCTGATGGCTTTTGCATCTCGTGAAAGGGGTTTGCCCGCCACCCGCTTTGACAAAGGGACGCGTCGTTTGGTCCGCAAGACCAGCACCGCTTTTCTCGGACATCACACCAGTGACAAGGAGCCGACATGCTGAAGCATCGCGGATTTCCCGGACGCCTGGCCGGCACCGATTTTCAATTCACCATCCGACGCGCCAACCCCAAGGGCGTCACACCCCTGACCCGACGCGAGCGGTTTCGGGATCGCAAGCCCGCTGATCGTCGTGCGGACGCAGCTTTTATCGAGGCGCTGTGGCAGCATTTCGGGGATCAGCCTTTTGAGCGCGGCAATCTGGATGCCGGACGCCTGAGCTGGTTTTTCGAGCGCGAAGTCGTACCTGCCGAAGACCCGTTCGATCCGGCCAGCTATGATGCGCTGCTGGTGATCGATGTCACGACGGCGCGCGTTTCATTTCCTGAAATTTTCGATGGGGTACGCTGAACGTGCGCCCGGTCGTTGCATATCCGCAACCTGCAACCGGACATGGGGTGATCCCGCCCTGTGTCGGGCGGGATCGGTTTTATGCATCAGAAGTTCAGCTGAGCCGCCAACTGAATACGGCTGGCGTCGAAATCCTGCCCCGAAGGAGAGTCGTTCCGTTCGCCATAAATGTATTCGGCGCTCAGTGTCAGGCTGTCGGTTGCCTGGTAGAACGCGTTGACGTGGATCGTCTCAAGCTCTGTGAAGGCCAGTGTGCCGGTCGAGGTCGGCAGGTCGTAGTCTTCGTAACCGTAGGCGATACCTACGTTCCATTTGGGCGTCAGTTGCTGGCGCAGTTCGACTGTGAAGCCGTCCACATCGTTGGCTTCGCCACCCACGACAGCATCACCCAGGCCGATCAGCCAGGGGCCAAGTGCCTCGCCAGTCACGTAGTTGACCTGGAACAGGCCGCCTTCCCACAGACGAGCCGAGCCCGACAGGGTCAGACCAGTCTGGTCCACTTCATCTCCGCCACCTTCGGCTTTACCGTACAGCAGCGCGCCGCGGGCGATGTACTTGCCGTCATTATATTCAGCGGATGCGGTAAAGACTGGATCTTCCGAATTCGAGCCGCTGACGTTTTCCTCGATGGCGATGGCAAACTCGGTGTTGGCCCCAAACGAGTTGGTGTAGCGAACCTGCGGAACACGCGCAAAGGCGATACCCACCGGGCCGTTGAATTCGACCGAGGTCGGGTAGGTGTCGAGCGGCTGGAAGTTGGTCCAGAACTGACCGATCAGCCATTCATCACCAATCCGGATGTTGGCATGACGCAGGCGGAATTCGGCATTGCCGTCTGCTGCGAACAGGTCAACCTCGATCTGGCCACGAATGTCGCCGATGCCGCTGGGCGTGCTGGTGTTCAAACCGATACGCGACTGACGAACCGTGGCGCCAAACGAACCGGAGGTTGCGTTCGCGGGTTCGCCAACGACGTTAACGAACGCCGTGTCGCCCTGGTCAAAGTCGAAATCATAAAAGAAGTCGGCCTTGACGTATCCATAGACGTCCAATGTCGTGTTCCCGACTGTCAGGTCACCCGTCCCGGAACCGGGTGTGGACGCTTCGAGCGCCTCAACCCGGGCTCGCAGCGCGTCAAGCTCCGCTTGTGTCTGTGCATCTTGCGCCAAGGCAGGCAAGCCAGTCGCGCAAAGCGCGCTGGCAGCAAGCAGGCGAGCGTATTTACCCTTTGTTTTCATGAGGATAGTCCCTTGTGTGCGATATTGCACGGCCAAGGTTTCACGCAAACGTTAATGAGTGAAATCACCAATTTGAGAGAAATCGCTCGAGGAATCTCAAGTATTCGTGTGAATTTGCACATCCAAATTCACGGGCCGGTGAAGCTGGTGAATAAAACGCTGAAAAGAAGCCGTTTTTCTATCCCGACACGAATTCCAGGCCGTGAAGTGGGCTTTGCTGGAAGTCTCGAATTGAGAGGGCAATGTAACAGCAACGTGACGGTTTCAGTAGCGGCTGTGAACGCTCGTGTGCCGTTTCTCGTCGGCGCAAATTTGCGCGGGATTCCGCCGTTTTGGCGGGTTTTAGCCGGAAATCACATCGGAAACAATGCATGGTTGGCGCGGGGAATTGTGCAATGCAGACTGAGCGGGCTGCGTGGCTCTGTTTTGCCTGCGTCGCGCATGCACCTACTATTCCGTACCCCTTCCTTGCGCGGGCAGGTTTGTGTTGATCACATCGTCCTGTCCGCGTTTTTCTGTTCTAAGCGGTGGAAAAAGCAGCAGAAACTCGCGCACTCGGCGATTTTTGTGCCTTTGTTATTGCATAACAATGACCGCTTGATGCATGTCGCGGCAGAGGCATCAAGAAACCTGAAGGGGCAGAACACATGCGAATTTCGAAACTTTTCCTTGCCATATCGGTCTGCGCAGGCTTGGCGGCCTGTGGCAACAGCACGGGCGAACAGGCCATCCTTGGCGGCGGCGCGGGCGCGGTTGGGGCGGCGGTCCTCAGCGCCGATCCGCTGTTTGGCGCAGCAGTCGGCGCGGCCGGCAATGTGCTGTACTGCAAGACGCAAGGTAACTGCCGGTAACTCTGAGTTTATCGGGGCGGACACCGCCCAAACTGTCATCGCGCATCACGCCGTCGTGGGGTCATCGCCCTGCGGCGGCGTTTTGCGTTTCCAGAACTTCAAGACAAAGGACGTTCCATGTTCAACAAGATCCTGATCGCCAACCGGGGCGAGATCGCCTGCCGGGTCATCAAGACCGCCCGCAAGATGGGTATCGGCACTGTCGCAATCTATTCGGACGCGGACAAGAATGCCCTGCATGTCTCGATGGCGGATGAGGCGGTGCATATCGGCCCGCCGCCCGCGAACCAGTCCTATATTGTGATCGACAAGGTGATGGACGCAATCCGCCAAAGCGGGGCGCAGGCGGTGCATCCCGGCTATGGCTTCTTGTCCGAGAATTCGAAATTTGCCGAGGCGCTGGATGCCGAAGGCGTCGCCTTTGTCGGCCCGCCGGTGGGCGCGATCGAAAGCATGGGCGACAAAATTACCTCGAAGAAGATCGCGCAGGATGCAGGGGTTTCGACCGTGCCCGGCTATATGGGTCTGATCGAGGACGCCGATGAGGCCGTGAAAATCTCGAACGAGATCGGTTATCCCGTGATGATCAAGGCCAGCGCCGGGGGCGGTGGTAAAGGCATGCGGATCGCGTGGAACGATGACGAGGCGCGCGAGGGGTTCCAGTCGTCCAAGAACGAGGCTGCGAATTCCTTTGGCGATGACCGGATTTTCATCGAGAAATTCGTGACCCAACCCCGTCATATCGAAATTCAGGTCCTTTGCGACAGCCACGGCAACGGCATCTATCTGGGCGAGCGCGAATGTTCGATCCAACGCCGGAACCAGAAGGTTGTGGAAGAGGCCCCGTCGCCGTTTCTCGATCCTGAAACCCGTAAGGCCATGGGCGAACAGGCGGTCGCCTTGGCCAAGGCCGTGAACTATGCCAGCGCTGGGACCGTGGAATTCATCGTTGATGGTGAGAAGAACTTTTACTTCCTCGAAATGAACACCCGTTTGCAGGTGGAGCACCCGGTGACCGAGCTGATCACCGGTGTTGATCTGGTGGAACAGATGATCCGGGTGGCGGCGGGTGAGAAGCTGACCATCACACAGGACGATGTGACCCTGACCGGTTGGGCCATCGAAAACCGTCTCTATGCCGAGGACCCGTATCGTGGCTTCCTGCCCTCAATCGGTCGCCTGACCCGCTATCGCCCGCCGCAGGAAACTGCCGCTGGCCCAATGCTGGTCAATGGCAAATGGCAGGGCGATGCGCCCGAAGGGCCTGCGGCGGTGCGCAACGATACCGGCGTCTATGAGGGCGGCGAGATCAGCATGTATTACGACCCGATGATTGCCAAGCTCTGCACATGGGCCCCGACCCGTGATCAGGCGATCGAAGCGATGCGCGTGGCGCTGGACAGTTTTGAGGTCGAAGGCATCGGTCACAACCTGCCCTTCCTGTCGGCGGTGATGGACCATCCGATTTTCATCAAGGGCGACATGACCACCGCCTTCATCGCCGAGGAATATCCCGATGGGTTTGAGGGCGTCGAATTGCCCGAGGGTAACCTGCGTCGCATCGCGGCCTCGTGCGCGGCGATGCACCGGGTTGCCGAGATTCGCCGGACCCGCGTGTCGGGTCGGATGGACAATCACGAACGCAAGGTGGGCTCGGACTGGGTTGTGACCTTGCAGGGGCAGGAGTTTGAGGTCGGAGTGGACGCGGATCGCGATGGATCGACCGTGACGTTTTCCGACGGTACCGCGACGCGCGTGACCTCGGACTGGACACCGGGGGATCAGCTGGCGGTTCTGGACGTAGATGGCAGCCCGCTGGTCCTGAAGGTTGGCAAGGTCTCGGGCGGGTTCCGCATCCGCAACCGGGGTGCGGATATGAAAGTGCACGTACGCACCCCGCGTCAGGCGGAGCTGGCAAGATTGATGCCGGAAAAACTGCCCCCCGACACCTCGAAAATGCTGCTTTGTCCGATGCCCGGTCTGATCGTGAAGGTTGACGTTGAAGTGGGCCAGGAAGTGCAGGAAGGGCAGGCGCTGTGCACCGTCGAGGCGATGAAGATGGAAAACATCCTGCGTGCCGAAAAGAAAGGCACTGTGTCCAAGATCAACGCGGCACCGGGCGACAGTTTGGCAGTCGATGATGTGATCATGGAATTCGAGTGACCATGACCGCGTTTTCGTCATATCTTGTTGGGTCTCCGGCTATAGACGCCGGAGGCGCAATACGTGGCGGAAACGTTCAGCCGCCTTGGCGCCGTTCGCGGATCTCGCGTTCGCGCAGAGGGGTCTTGTCGATTGACCTGCCAATCTCGCGCACGCTCCAGGGCGAGGGTTTGCGCAGTTTGACCACGCCGTCCTTGTCGACAAACACCATCTGGAAACCGCGCGGGCGTAACTGCGACCGGATCGGGGATCGAGCGGCCGGGTCAGTATCGGTCAGCACGATCACGTCACGATCACGCATCGCCTCTTCGCCCTGCAAAAGCATGTCGATCTGCTGCTGGAAACGTGGGTCAGCGGGGGTATCGGCAAAGACAACAATGGGGCGGCTGACCCACAGAAACTCGCTCAACTCGCTATCCCCCGCAGGGCGTACAAATGCATCCTCGGCTGGTGCAGCGCCATCTGCAGCCAGTGCGGCCAGTGGCATAAGTGACGAGAAAATAATGCCAATCAAGCGTGTCATGAGGTCTCCTGTCACGTTGAATATAGCCCCTGTGCCGATGAATGCGACATGCGATTTGCAGGTGGGCTTCAAAAATATGCGTGCGGAAGCGACAGCCATGGAGCCAGGCGCAGTTAGGCGCGCAGATTGCATCTGGCCTCGACGCAATGGGGTGCGCAGATGGAAGTGATCCTGCATTGCGGCGCGCATCGCTGCGCGACCACCAGTTTCCAGAATTACCTGAGCACCAATGCACGGGCGCTGAAAGCGCAGGGTGTGGCGTATTGGGGGCCGCCGCGTACTCGAAAAAATGGTCTGAACAGTCTCGATCAGCTGACACCTGACATCCAGTCGGCGCTGCGGAAAGAATTGGATGAATGCGCGCGATCGGGGGCCACACAACTTCTGATCAGTCAGGAAAACTTTGTGGGCTCGATGCAGCGCAACGTTGGTTATGCCTGCCTTTACCCCAGCGTTGAGGAGCGTGGACAAATTTTGGCGCGCGCATTTGCAGGCCGGGTGACCAGAATCGGTCTGAACATCCGGGCGCTGGACAGTTATTGGACATCAGTTGCGGCCTATCTGCACAAACGAGGCGGCGCGCCGATCGATCCCGCACGCTGGACGCGCATCGCAAAGTCCCGACGCAGTTGGCGCAACGTGATTACCGAGCTGGGTCGTGCGTTTCCCGACGTGCCTCTGCTTGTGCTGCCGTTTGAAGAATTCGCAGGACACCCGCAGACGCAACTTGAGATGCTTTTGAACCGTCCCGTCACTGGCCGCGATGATAATGCGTCGTTGAACGGCGCGCCCGAGCCTGCGCCTCATGGTCTGAATCCTGCGCAGGTGATGAAGCTGTGGGCGGGTTATGCCGATGATCTGGCCTGGCTTGCAGCGGGTGCTGATGGGGTGGCCGAACTGATGTGCAATACAAAAACCGAAGATTGCGGGTTTGCGCCCGCCGAAGTCCGAATGGAACAAAGGAAACCGACATGACCGATACGAAGGATTGGCGCGCGCTGGCTGAGAAAGAGCTGCGCGGACGCCCGTTGGGCGATCTGACCAAAGAGACGCTGGAAGGCATCGATGTCAAACCGCTTTATACGCAGGAAGACACCGCCGATCTGCCGCATATGGGATCGTTGCCGGGGTTTGGTCCGTTCACACGCGGGGTTAAGGCCACGATGTATGCGGGGCGTCCGTGGACGATCCGTCAGTATGCGGGCTTTTCCACGGCCGAGGAATCGAACGCCTTCTACCGCCGCAATCTGGCCGCCGGTCAGCAGGGCGTGTCAGTCGCCTTCGATCTGGCGACCCATCGGGGTTATGACAGCGACCATCCCCGTGTTGTCGGCGATGTGGGCAAGGCCGGTGTGGCTATTGACAGTGTCGAGGACATGAAAATCCTGTTTGACGGTATCCCGCTGGACAAGGTCTCGGTCTCGATGACGATGAACGGCGCAGTGATCCCGATTCTGGCAAGCTTCATTGTAGCGGGCGAAGAGCAGGGCCATGACAAATCGGTTCTGTCGGGCACCATTCAGAATGACATTCTGAAAGAATTCATGGTGCGCAACACCTATATCTACCCGCCTGAACCATCAATGAAGATCATCTCGGACATTATCGATTACACCTCGAACGAGATGCCCAAGTTCAATTCGATCTCGATCTCGGGCTATCACATGCAAGAGGCCGGGGCGAACCTTGTGCAGGAGCTGGCCTATACGCTGGCGGACGGGCGCGAATATGTGCGCGCCGCGACACAGGCCGGGATGGACGTGGACAAGTTCGCTGGCCGTCTGTCCTTTTTCTTCGCCATCGGCATGAACTTCTTCATGGAAATCGCCAAGCTGCGTGCCGCGCGCACGCTGTGGCACAGGGTGATGACGGATTTCGGGGCGAAATCCGAACGCTCCAAGATGTTGCGGACGCACTGCCAGACCTCGGGCGTCAGCCTGCAGGAACAAGACCCCTATAACAACGTCATCCGTACCGCCTATGAAGCGATGAGCGCGGTTCTGGGCGGCACCCAGTCGCTGCATACGAACGCGCTGGATGAGGCGATTGCCCTGCCCACCGATTTCTCGGCCCGCATCGCGCGGAACACGCAGCTGGTGCTGCAGGAAGAGACCGGTGTGACTGACGTGGTCGATCCGCTGGCGGGCTCTTATTACATCGAAAGCCTGACCAATGAACTGGTCGAAAAAGCCTGGGCCTTGATGGAAGAGGTCGAGGAGATGGGCGGCATGACCAAGGCGGTTGCCAGCGGAATGCCCAAGCTGCGGATCGAAGAAAGCGCGGCCCGTCGTCAGGCGATGATCGACCGTGGTGACGAAGTGATCGTTGGCGTCAACAAATACCGCAAGGAACAGGAAGACCCGATCGACATTCTGGACGTCGACAATGTCGCGGTGCGTGAGGCGCAGGTGGCGCGGTTGGAGCGCATTCGCGCGACCCGGGACGAAGCCGCATGTCAGGCCGCACTTGACGCGCTGACCACCACCGCCCGCGAGGGTGGCAACCTGCTGGCTGCTGCTGTCGAAGCAGCTCGCGCCCGCGCATCCGTAGGAGAGATCAGCATGGCAATGGAGAAAGAATTCGGCCGCCACCGCGCCGAGGTGAAAACGCTGGCCGGTGTCTATGGTGCGGCATATGAGGGCGACGAAGGGTTTGCCGCCATTCAGAAATCCATCGAGGATTTCGCCGAAGCCGAAGGCCGCCGCCCGCGTCTGCTGGTGGTCAAGATGGGTCAGGATGGGCATGACCGTGGGGCCAAGGTCATCGCGACTGCCTTTGCCGATATCGGCTTTGACGTGGATGTCGGTCCCTTGTTCCAGACCCCGGCCGAGGCCGCGCAGGATGCGGTGGACAATGACGTTCATGTCATTGGAATCTCGTCTCAGGCGGCAGGGCACAAGACGCTGGCACCTCAACTGGTCGAAGAGCTGAAGAAGGCAGAAGCCGAGGACATCATCGTGATCTGCGGTGGCGTCATCCCGCAGCAGGATTATCAGTTCCTGTATGATCATGGGGTCAAGGCGATCTTTGGTCCGGGGACGAATATTCCCGAGGCGGCTCAGGATATTCTGGGCCTCATTGGCGCGGCGCGGGCGTAAGGCGGGCAGGGGGCTGTCTGCCCCCTCTTTGCCTGACGGCAAATTCACCCCCGAAGGTATTTTCAAACAGAAGAAGGGCGCGGCTTGGGCTTGCGCCCTTTTTTGCTGCAGGTAGGCTGCCGGGAATGGAGGGTGCGATGGAATTGGATCATATTGCTGTGGCCGGGGCCACGTTGGAAGAGGCTACGGCGCATGTTGAAGACGCGCTTGGGGTCCGGCTGCAGGCTGGCGGCAAGCATGAGACATTCGGTACGCATAACCGTTTGTTGGGTCTGCGCGACGGGTTGTATCTGGAAGCGATTGCCATTGATCCTGAGGCACCGAACCCCGAACGTACCCGGTGGTTCGATCTGGATCGATTCGAGGGGTCACCGCGCCTGACCAACTGGATTTGCCGCGTTCCGGATATCGAGGCCGCGTTGTCTGTCTTTCCGGACGGGGTCGGGCATCCTATCGATCTGACGCGGGGCGCTTTGCGGTGGCGTATGGCAGTCCCGCCGAATGGTCGGCTACCGTTCGACAACCTGTTTCCGGCGCTTATTCAGTGGCAGGGGGATCTGCATCCCGCCCGGATGTTGCAGGATAGCGGATGCGGGCTGCGTCGGCTTGTTGTTTTCCATCCCGATGCTTTGGACTTGGCAGCCCAGTTGGGCGCATTGGAGCGCGTGGTATTCGACACCGGACCAGCCGCTTTGCGGGCCGAGTTCGATACGCCGCATGGTCCGCGCGTTCTGGAATGATCATCCGACAGGCACGCGGTGGGGATGCGGACGCGATCGCCCGGATCACCAATCAGATCATACGGGACACTCTGGTCACCTTTACGACGGATGAACGTTCGGTTGACAGTATCGGTCTGGATATCAAAGCGCGGGGGGCCGCGTTTCTGGTGGCAGAGGATGCCGGTCGGGTCGTGGGGTTTGCATCCTATGGGCCGTTCAGATCAGGACCGGGTTATGCGCAGTGCCGCGAACATTCGATCCAATTGATGCCCGTGGCGCGAGGGCAGGGTGCGGGCCGTGCTTTGATGACCGATTTGGAAGACATCGCGCGGCGTGAGGCCGTACATGTGCTTGTGGCAGGCATCTCCTCGGCCAATCCGGTGGCGGTGGACTTTCATGCAGCGATGGGGTTCAGCAAGGTTGGTCATTTGCCTGAAGTTGGCGTGAAATGGGGCAAACGGCTGGATCTTGTGCTGATGCAGAAAATTCTTGGGCCGGAGTGATTGGTCGCACCTGACAGTCGGTCTTTACGGCGTTAGGGTGCCCCTATGTCGATCTGGACCCGAATATCCGATGCGTTGAGTGCGCTTGCCCAGGGCGAAAGCCTGGCCGCCGTTTTTGAGAAGCTGCGGACACCTCCGGAACGCTCGGTCGCGTTTGCGATCGCAGTGATTGCGCTGGGTGCGAAAATGGCCAAGGCCGATGGGCAAGTGACGCGCGACGAAGTCACGGCCTTTCGTGAGGTTTTTCAGATCGCCCAGGAGGACGAGGCAGGCGCGGCGCGTGTCTTTGATATGGCCCGTACGGATGTGGCCGGGTACGATGACTATGCCCGCAAGATCGCCCGCATGTTTGCCGATGACAGCACCACCTTGTGCGATCTGATGGAAGGTCTGTTTCACATCGCCATGGCGGACGGGTTCTATCATCCGAATGAAAACCAGTTTCTGGAGGAGGTCAGCAGGATTTTCGGCCAGACCGATGCCCAGTTTCAGGCGCTTCGCGCTCGGTTCGTACCGGATGCGCCCAAAGACCCTTATACGGTTCTGGGAGTGCCACGTGACATGGCGCTGCCCGATATCCGCAAGGTCTGGCGACAATTGGTGCGCGATACACACCCCGATTCGATGATGGCAAGGGGCGTACCGGAAGAGGCGATCCGTCTGGCGGAAAAGAAGATGATCGACATCAACCGCGCCTGGGATGAAATAAAGGGCGCGCAGGCCTGACGGGATGCGGCTGGCGACCTACAATATCGAATGGTTCGCCAACCTGTTTGATCGCGAGGATCGGTTGATTGCGGATGACAGCTGGTCAGGTCGGCGTGATGTCACGAAACTTCAGCAACTTGAGGCGATTGCCAAGGTTCTGACCGCCCTTGACGCGGATGCAGTTCTGGTGGTCGAAGCGCCCAATACAGGAAAAACACAGAATACAGTGCGGGCTTTGCAGCGCTTTGCCGACGCGTTTGATCTGAGGACCTCTCATGCGGTTATGGGGTTTGCCAATGACACGCATCAGGAACTGGCGTTGCTTTTTGATCCGACCAGCCTGACCGCGCGGCATGTTCCGGTGGGCGAAGCGACCTCGGACGCAGGCAGCCCGGATGCGCCGCGATTTGACGGAACATTTCGGATTGATCTGGACGTCGACGCGAAGGAGGACCTGGTTCGGTTCTCGAAGCCACCGCTGGAACTGGCGGTCGAGACAGCCTCGGGGACGGCGTTTCGACTGATCGGGGCGCATCTGAAGTCCAAGGCTCCGCATGGTGCGGCATCGCGGGACGAGGCGATACGGATTTCGATCGCCAACCGGCGTAAACAACTGGCGCAAGCCGTTTGGCTGGCGCGCCGGGTCGGGGGGCATATTGCCGTAAAAGACCCAGTGATCTTGATGGGAGATCTGAATGATGGGCCAGGCCTGGATGAGTTCGAGCATTTGTTCGGACGCTCATCGGTCGAAATCTTGTTGCAGGCGGGGCTCTATGATCCGCATGCCGCTCGTGCGTTCGGGCCGCGCCCGAGGTCACTGCCGGCAACAGCCCGATTCGCCAAGCCGGAAGAGGGCCGGTTTCTGGAAGCGCTGCTGGACTACATCATGATCACCGAAGATTTGCGGGGCCGTTTGCCGAAATGGCGCATCTGGCATCCGTTTCGCGATGCCGCCTGTTGGTCGAACCCTGAATTGCGTGATGCGCTTTTGATGGCTTCGGATCATTTTCCTGTCACGCTGGACATTGATCTGTGACCTTTCAACGCTGTTGCACGTGCCTTATATTCAACCCATGCGACATGTTCTGATCCTGTGCGCGGCCTGTGCCGTGACCGCATTCCCTGCCCAAGCGCAGGACGACTCGGGAAAATCCCTGATGGAGCGGGGGGGCCGAGTTGTTTCTGGAAGGGCTGCGTCAGGAGATGGCGCCGACCTTGGAGGATTTGCAAGACCTGTCCGATCAATTTGGCCCGGCAATGCAGTCTTTCATCGAAGAGATGGGTCCCGCGCTGGCCGATCTGGCGGCTCAGGTGCAGGATTGGAGCCGCTACGCGGCCCCCGAGATGTTGCCCAATGGCGATATCATCATCCGCAAGAAACCTCTGCCGGAAACGCCAGATGACCCAGATACGGCAGAGACGCCCGACGGGTACACTGATATCTGATCAGCCGCGGATAATAACGCGGGGTTCGGATCTCAACGCGGTGGCAAGAGAGTTGAACCGGGCCTCGGCCACCTCGTTGAACAAAGGTTTTGCGGCTTTGGGCAGGCGCAGTTCCAGCGCGTGTTTCTTCGGGTAGAACCTGAGCGACCCCATGGGGGCGTCGCTTTGCATCCACAGCATGGCTCCGAATCGCATGGCCTTGCCCAGGATTTCGGCCTGGGTCTGCCCGCGCTCGTCCAGCAATTCGTAAAGACCGGCAAACCGGGCGCCCTCGCGCTTGTTACGATAGCGATGTTGCAGGGCAAGGCCGATAAAGACACGTTCAGAGTGCTTCAGCCCGCTCATATTGGCCCGGGTGACGTTCTCAAAACACACTTCGGCACGATAATCGGGATGCGCGCGCCAGCTGACATCGTGCAGCAGACATGCTGCTTTGATCAGCCGAACTTTTTGCGGCGGGGCGGACTTGAACAAGGGCATCACGAAATCGAACAGATGTTTGCCAAAGCCTGGCAATCTGGCGTCCTTGGCCTCGGCAAAGCGGCTGGCTTCGATCAGCGGATCGCGGTCGCGCAGATGTTGCGGCATCTGCTGGTACAAAAGGCCTTCGCGGATACCATAGCTTGAAATTGCGATATCCTTGGGTTTGAACGTTCGGATCAGGCGCGAAAGAACGTCCATCGCGTAAGGGATCAGCGCCATGCGTGAACCCGAGACCCCCGCCTGACTGCGCAGTTTGTCCGGGTCGCTTTGCTCGATAAACTTGATGGTTTCCTGCACCTGCTTATGCGACATTCGGTATTCGTGCAGAACGTTCAGTGGATAGTCCCGTCGCAGCATGTCGATACGCGCAAAGGCGCGCCAGCTGCCACCAACCAGAAACAGTCGGTCACGTTGTGGGCCCAATTGGTCCCGCATATCTTCCAAAGTCTTCTTGATATGCGCCTTGCGCGCCCGGCGACCGCCCTTGATGTCCCGCAGTTTCAAGGGCCCGAGAGGCGAGGTCATGCGGCGGCCCACCTCGCCGTCTCCGATCTCGGCCAACTCGACCGAAGACCCGCCGATATCGCAGATCAGGCCATAAGCGCCGGGCCAGCCCAGCAACACGCCTTGTGCAGACAGGCGCGCCTCTTCTTCTCCATTGACGACGTTGATCGCCAGGCCTGTTTCGGCCTGAACCTGATCGCAGAATTCCGGGCCGTCCTGCGCTTCACGCACTGCCGCAGTGGCTACGGCGTGCAGGGCCGGAAGGCCGATATCGCGGGCCAGGAATTGAAACCGCTGGATTGCGGCCAGCGCGCGTTCGCGTCCGCGCGGGTTCAGCCGCCCGGTTTCCGAGAGACCGGCCCCCAACTCGCACATGACCTTTTCGTTGTAGAAATAGGCGGGTGACCGCGCGGCCCCGTCAAAGATGACCATGCGGACCGAGTTCGATCCCACATCCACGACACCAACCCGCGACAAGGCCCGCGCACCGGGATCGTCGACCAGCGGTTTTCCGAAGGGCCCATAGTCATGGGGTTTCGTCTGGATGGTCTGTTCCATGTGGCTTCCAGTTACTTGTGGCTCAGGATGCGCAATGAAAGATACCCGGTCAATCGCCGCGAACGGAATTGGTGGGCGACGTCTTCAGAACGCGAACAGCGAGGGCGCGTGTGATGTCTCGTTTCTCGGTTAGCGCCAATCGGTCAAGTTGGCCGACCACCGCTGCGGCAGTTTCAAAACTGCGCTCCATGTGTTTCACCAGATAGGCGATGACATCGGGGGGCGGACTAAGCTGGCGGTCCAGAAACAGTTTCGCCAGCACAGCGCCCAACAGCGCATCATCGGGTCCATCCAGCGCAACATGATGCGCACCATCGACCCGGCTTTGCAGATCGGCCAGAGGCAGATGCCAAAGGTTCGGAGAGGCGCGCCCCGTCATCAGCAATGCATGCCTTTCGGCAAGCACCAGATTGTGCAGGTGAAACAGGGTTTTCTGCTGCTCGGTGTCAGATGCGATCAACGGTACGTCTTCGACGGCAACGGGTCCACGGACCAGATCGGGTACATCCTCGTGTCGCAGTGTCGCCGCCTGCACGATCCGCCCGCCAGTTTCGGCGGCCCAGACATGAGCCAGATGCGTCTTGCCTGAACCTGCGGGCCCACTGAGCACCAGCTTGTTGCCGGGCCACGACGTGGCCGAGATCATCGCCACAGCCAGCGCGTTTGCGGGTGAGACAAAGAAATCTTCGCGCCCCAATGCGGTTTTTGAAGGCAGATCAAAGCTCAGCTGGGTGGGCATTTATTCGCTGTCCTGCTGCGAGCCTTCCAAGCCGGTGTAAAGCCGGCTGCCAAGGTATTGCGAAGTCGCAAACCGCGCCAGAACACCTAAGGCGGCGGCGACAGGCACCGCGACCAGCATGCCGACAAACCCGAACAGTGCGCCAAACACTGACAGCGCCAGCAGCAACCAAACCGGATGCAGGCCCACTGAACTGCCGACCAGTTTCGGGGTGAGGAAGTTGCCCTCGGTCACCTGTCCGATAACAAAGATGCCCGCGACCATGCCCACATGTGCCCAGTCGCCCCAGAACTGGAACAGCGCCAGCCCGATGGCCAGAGTGCCCCCGATCAGCGCGCCCAGATAGGGGATGAAGGTCACCAGCCCGGCGATGAAGCCGACGATCAGGCCGAATTGCAGACCGACCAGCATTAGCGCCACGGCATAATAGGTGCCGAGGATCAGGCAGACCGTGCCCATGCCGCGCACGAATGAGGCCAGAACCGCGTCGATCTCACCGGCCAGACGCTTGATCGTGGGGGCGTGATCGCGGGGCAGCAGCTCTCCGATGCGGGCGATCATGCGGTCCCAGTCCATCAGCATATAAACCGCGACAACCGGCACGATGACCAGCAGCACGACCACGTTGATGGCTGAGCCGAGCGAGGCCAGGACGCCTTGCAGCACGTCACCGGTTTTGGATTTCAGCGTATCTCCGAAAGAGACCAGCATCTGATGCGTGTTGGATTCGCGGTCCAGAAGCGATGGGAACTGCGTTTCAACAAAGGTACGTAATTGTTTGAATAGGCTTGGCAAGATGTCGATCAGGTCCAGCAACTGGGTGATCAGTGCAGGCACCACCATCAAGATCATCAGAACAAAGCCCAAGACACCGACGACCGTGATGATCCCGGTTGCAGCCATGCGCGAAAGGCCCAGCCGTTCCAGGCGGTCGGCCACAGGGTCGAGGAAATAGGCGATGGCCCCACCGATCACAAAGGGCAACAGAACGTCACCCAGCAGGTACAGAAGCACCACAAAGACCGCGGCAGTGACGCCCCAATATCGAAGCTGGTCCTTTACCGGCAAGGCCATGGCGCATTCCCTTGTTGCACAGCGTTGCCGTGTTCTTGGCCCATGATGTCCCGCGATGCAAGCGGTTCATGGCGCGCGGTTTTTGCGCCTCAATCGGTCAGGGTGCCCAGTTCGGGCGTGTCCTTGGTAGCCGCCTCATCGGGCCAGTTGGTGCGCCAGATCTCGGCCGACCAATGGCCGCAATGTACCGAAGGTCGGTTAAAGCCGGGAAGGGCAGGCAGCAAAGGTGTGACCACCACGTCATGGCGGGGCACCGCAAAATAGGGGAAGGAATAGCGCTCGCGTCCCGAGCGATTGACCACGCGATGCGGTGTCGATTTCAGCCGCCCACCGGACCACAGCTCCAGCATGTCGCCGATATTGACAACGAAGCCTCCGGGCGGGCAGTCGGGCGTGATCCAGCCGCCCTCGCGCGTTTGCACTTCAAGCCCGCCCACAGGGTCGGGGGCGATAATGGTGAGGGCGTCGGTATCCTTGTGCGGGTGGATGCCATAGCCGCCCTCATCCGGGGCCTGCGGAGGGTAGTGCAGCAGCGTCATGTTTGTCATCGGGTCTCGGAACGCATCGCGTAGCGTGCACGGCGTCAGGCCCAATCCGGCCTCAAGCGCGCCCAGCAACAGATCGGCCACCCCGTCCAGTTGTTGCCAATAATCAAGGATGGTCTCGCGGGCCTGTGGTACCTCAATGGGCCAAAGGTTCGGGCCATAGAGCGTACAGTCCTGCCGGATCGCCGCATCCTCGGGCACCTCATGGTGCAGCTTGTAGCCTTCGTATTTGTCTGCCGTGCCCGAGCCATCATTGGGCGAGAAAAACCCCATCGGGATATAGCCGCGATAATTCTCGCGGGTGATCGCCTGATCCCATTTGCGCGCCTCGTCGATGCCAAAGATCGCGCGGACGACCTGCCGGACCTGTTCTACCGTCTGCTGAGATATTCCGGTTCCGATGATCGACAGAAACCCGATATCAGAACAGGCCTCCATGATCTGCCGGACGGTCCGGTCATAGGTGTCCCCGTCGGGATTGGCCAGCGGTGTGATGTCGATGGTCGGTATGTGCTGCATCAGGTGATCCGGACCCCTTGGCGTTCCAATTCCCGATGCACCGGGGCAAGGTTCATGCGGTCCAGCTCTTGATTGCTTTGCAGCGACACGGCAGCAGCGATGCCCGCGCCCTGACCCATGACCGCGCAACAGGCCATGTTGCGGGTCGCCGCGTGAGCCACCCGATCCGCCCCATGCGAACGGCCCGCGACCAGCAACCCCTTGATCCCCTTGGGCAGCATCGAGCGGTACGGTATCTGCATGTACCGCCCCGTCGTCGGCAGGATCAGGATGCCATAGCCGTCGATGAATTCGGGGTAGATGCCGATAGTATCCTCGAACCGGCCCTGATGGCGGGCGTCATCCTCGGTCATATTGTAAACGGCGTCGATCTTGCGGGTGTCGCGAATGTCAATGGTCATTCCGAAATTTCGCAGCCGGGCATTTTCACAGCCCGGCATAAAGCGCCGCAGGGCCTCAATGGCCAGCATGGATTGCCGCCGCCCTTCGATCTCGCCGCGCGTCATACTGTCGGGGTCGGTGCCGTCGATCTGATCCAGATGGATCAGATTCATATAGGTCAGCTCTCCGGTATCATGCATCGCGCCCCAGGTGCCCGCGATGGTGTTCAGATGCGGCGGGATCAGCCCCGCATCAATCGCCTGCTGAAAGGGTTTGTGTACGAAGGGCGAGAACATGTCGTCCTCTTTCCCCGAGGTCTCGATATTCCACTCACCGCCGCCGCCCCAGTCCTTGTAGGTTTGCGGATCGGCCTTGACCCCTTCCATAAACGCGCGCTTGTCGACACCGGCCAGATGGAACATGACCGAGGCCGCCATCATCTGCTCCGGCGCGGATTTATGCGTCGGCGCGCCCGCGCGATGGGCCACATCGGCGTCGCCAGTGGCGTCGATCACGACACGCGCCAGAATGGCCTCGCGTCCGGCCTTGGATTCGGTGATGACGCCGGTGATCCGATCCCCTTCCATGATCGGAGCGACGAATTGCCGGTGCAGCATGGGATGCACGCCAGCCTCTTCGACCAAACGGTCGGCGACCAGCTTGAACCCTTCGCTGTCCAGCTCATAGCTGAGCGATTGGCTTTCCGGCACCGCCGCGCCCATGTCTTTAGCGCGGGTCTCGAACTCCATGCCGATGCCGCCTGCCTCGACCGTCTGTTCGTGGCGGTACCACGCGAAACCTTCGACGCCGACGGCGGTGATGTTGCCGCCCATGCAGCCGAACCGGTCCATGATCGTCACCTCTGCCCCGGCGCGCGCGGCGGCCAGAGCAGCAGCCAGCCCGGCAGGGCCGGATCCCACGACCAGAATGTCGGTCTGGTGAACAACCGGAATCTGCCGGGCGGGTTCGGTTATGGTTCGCATTGGGGCCTCGTTTTGCGCGTTCCCGCCACCTTTGAGAACCGGCGCAGACGGGTCAATCAGAAAACCGACCGCGCCGAGGTCGCAAAAAGGTCAAAGCATGATTGCCCCGGGCGGGGCTTTGGCATAATCACCTTTGTGTTGAAATATCACCCAAAAGGTTACGAAATGCGCCTCAGCCGTTACTTTCTGCCCGTTCTCAAGGAAAACCCCTCCGAGGCTCAGATCGTCAGCCACCGGCTGATGCTGCGCGCGGGTATGATCAAGCAGGCCGCAGCCGGTATTTATTCCTGGCTGCCGCTGGGCTTCAAAGTGCTGCGCAAGCTCGAAAACATTGTGCATGAGGAGCAGGCGCGAGCCGGTCATATCGCGATTCAGATGCCGATCCTGCAATCGGCGGATCTGTGGCGCGAATCCGGGCGGTATGACGATTACGGTCAGGAAATGCTGCGGATGAAAGACCGGCATGACCGCGACATGCTGTACACGCCGACCGCCGAGGAACTGGTGACCGATATCTTCAGGGGTCATGTCAGCAGCTACAAAGACCTGCCGCTGACTCTCTATCAAATCCAGTGGAAATTCCGCGATGAAATTCGCCCGCGTTTCGGCGTGATGCGGGGGCGCGAATTCTACATGAAGGACGGCTATAATTTCGACCTGACCAAAGAAGACGCGCTGCACGCTTACAACCGCCATCTGGTCAGCTACCTGCGCACTTATGAGCGTATGGGCTTGCAGGCCATCCCGATGCGGGCCGATTCCGGACCCATCGGTGGCGATGACACGCATGAATTCCTTGTGCTGGCCGACACCGGTGAATCCGAGGTCTTCTATGACAGCGCCGTCACCGACCTGACCTTTGGCGACCGCCAGATCGATTATGATGACCGCGCGCAATGTCAGGCGATCCTCGAAGAGTTCACCTCGAAATATGCGCGCACGGATGAGACCCATGATGAGGTGCTGTTCAACCAGATCCCCGAGGACCGCCGCCGCGTTGCGCGCGGGATCGAGGTGGGGCAGATTTTCTACTTCGGCACCAAATACTCCGAACCTCTGGGCGCAACGGTGCAAGGCCCCGATGGCAAACCGGTTCCGGTGCATATGGGCAGCCACGGCATCGGCGTCAGCCGCCTGATCGGTGCGATCATCGAGGCCAGCCATGACGACAAGGGCATCATCTGGCCCGAGGGCGTGACGCCGTTCCACTGTGGAATCGTCAACCTGAAGCAAGGGGATGATGAGGCCGATGCGGCCTGTGACAAACTCTACAACGCTTTGACGGCGTTGGGTCTTGAACCGCTGTACGATGATCGCAACGAACGGGCAGGGGGCAAGTTTGCCACCATGGACCTGATCGGCCTGCCTTGGCGTATAACGGTCGGTCCGCGAGGTCTGAAAAACGGTGTGGTCGAATTGACCTGTCGCCGTACCGGTGAAAGCGAAGAACTCAGCCCCGAGGCAGCGGTGACCAAAGTCGCTGAAATCTACGAAGGCATCGCCTGAGAGCTATTGTGTCAGGTGAAAATCAGGTTGCGCCCGAGGTCGGGCGCGCCCTCAGCAGATCGCCATCCGCGTCATGGCCACGCGCCACGACAATCGGGCGTCCCATTCGGCGCACAAGATCAATGAACTCGATGCCCAGAAAGCGCAGGCCGCACACGCGATCTCGGGTCATGCGATCCGTGACACACAGGCGGCCTTGCCGGAATTCCAGTCGATAGCCTTTGTCTTTGAGAATATCCGCCAGACTGGCCCAGCTTGCAGCGCTTGCAAAGATCGGCCGGATCGCGGCTCGTAGCAATGCAGCTGTCTCACAATCCAGTTCCGACGCTGCGTTGCGGGCGACAACTGGACCCGCGTTTTCAATGTTTCCTTCAATACCCATGAGCGACCCCCGCTCCACTAATACGTTCCCCCAAGAACAGAGTGACAAAATTCCTCAAAAGAAGCAAAAGGCGAAATAAAATTACGCGAAATTTGTTGCATTTGGAATTCAGTTTATAACTCCACGCTCGTATTGATGTCATAGCTGAAACAATACACCGCTGTCTGTGAAGAGCGTCACAACCCTTGGTATAGCTGGTTTTCGCCGCAATCGCTTTTTTCTTGCGCAGATGTGCAAGCCTTCGATTCGGTTCGCTTTGAGTCAGATGTTCAAACTCTGGCCTATGAGCGGCCAGAGCGCATAACCTGCTTGACCCTCGGACCAAATGCCGAAAGGGTCTCGCAAAACCGGTAGCCGAGGCAGGAATGGCCAAATCTCCCCCGCCCTTTGCAATGTTTGAATGGAAAATCGCCTGGCGCTACTTGCGCGCACGGCGAGCCGAAGGTGGTGTCAGCGTCATGACGTGGATTTCGCTGATCGGGATCACGCTGGCTGTGTTCGCACTGATTGCCACCTTGTCCGTTCGATCCGGGTTCCGGTCTGAATTCGTCGGAACCATTCTGGGGGCCAATGCCCATGTTACGGTTTATTCGGCGGGCGAGTTTGATGAACGCGGTCGGGTGGATCGCACCATCGCCGACTTTGACGCCATGGCGGAACGGATCGCCGAAGTGCCCGGCGTGGAGCGGGCGGCCCCACTGGTGAAAGGGCAGGTGCTGATTACCAATGCGGACCGCAGTTCAGGGGTGCAGGTGTTCGGTATCCGCCCCGAGGATTTGCAAAGCTTGCCGGGGATCGCCGAAGCCGAACAGTCCGCAGGCGATCTGGCGAACTTCCCGCAGGGGATCGCCATCGGATCCGGCGTCGCCCGGGCGATTGGGGCCACGGTGGGGGATCGGGTCAAGGTGACCTCGCCCAACGGGGTCAAAACGCCCTTTGGCACGTCGCCGCGCGTGAAAGCCTATGAGGTGGTTTATGTGTTTTCGGCCGGGCGCTATGACATTGACCGCACGCGCGTCTACATGCCTTTTGCCGAAGCGCAGAGCTTTTTCAACCGCGACGGCGTGGCTGATGAGATCGAGGTAATGGTCGACCGCCCGGAAGAGCTGGGGCCGATCCTGATCCCGATCCTCGAAGCTGCGGGTGAGCGCAGTCAGGTCTGGACGTGGCAGGATGCCTCGGGTGGTTTCCTGCGCGCGCTGGAGGTTGAAGACAACGTGATGTTCATCATCCTGTCGATCCTTGTGCTGATCGCGGCGATGAACATCGTTTCGGGTCTGATCATGCTGGTGAAGAACAAGGGGCGCGATATCGGAATCCTGCGCACCATCGGTCTGAGCGAAGGGTCGATCCTGCGTGTATTCTTCATCTGCGGTGCGTTCACCGGGATCATCGGCACCACGATGGGTGTGATCCTGGGGTGTCTGTTTGCGCTGTATATCGACCCGATCTTTTCCTTCGTGAATTACGCGATGGGCGGCGGCGTGTGGGACCCCTCGATTCGCGGCATCTATGCATTACCGGCCGAGTTGCATCTGTCGGATGTGCTCAAGGCGATTGCGCTGTCTTTGGGGCTGTCCTTTCTGGTGACATATTTCCCGGCCCGGCGCGCGGCGCGGCTGAACCCGGTCGAGGCGTTGCGCTATGAATGATGTGACATTGCGTTTGAACGGTCTGGCCAAGACCTATCTGCAGGGCACGCCCGGTGAGGTGCAGGTATTGCGCGGTGTTGATCTGGAACTGCGCGCGGGCGAGGCGGTGGCTCTTGTGGCCCCATCCGGCGCGGGAAAGTCGACCCTGTTACATATCGCAGGGCTGTTGGACATGCCTGATCGGGGCACGGTTGAGCTCGCAGGGCAGGTGGCGACCGGCAAAGGCGACCGCACACGCACCGCTATCCGCAGGCGCGACGTCGGGTTCGTCTATCAGTTCCATCACCTGCTGCCCGAATTCACCGCGCTTGAGAATATCGTTCTGCCGCAACTGGCCAATGGAAACTCTGAGAAATCTGCGCGCCAAAGGGCGATGATGTTGCTGGAACGTGTCGGCGTTGCACCCCGGGCCAATCACAGGCCAGCGGCGCTGTCCGGCGGCGAACAACAGCGTGTGGCATTTTGCAGGGCGCTGGCCAATGAGCCGAGTGTTCTGCTGGCAGATGAACCAACAGGCAATCTGGATCCGGGCACGTCCGATCAGGTCTTTACAGCCTTGATGGACCTGGTCCGCGAGGCCGGGCTCTCTGCTCTGATTGCAACCCACAATCTGGACCTGGCCGCGCGCATGGATCGGATCCTCAAGCTGGAAGGCGGGGCGCTCAGGCCAGCTGCGTGATCGCGACGCCCGCCGCCATTACGGCAATTCCTCCTGCCCGCATCAGGGTCAGCGGTTCAACTTGCGCGCCGAACAAGCCAAAATGATCGATAGCGGCCGCGCTGATCAATTGTCCGATCAGAACGAAGAACACTGCATTTCCGACCCCGAAATGCGGGGCTACGTGGGTGATTGAAAGCACATAAAACGCGATCAATACTCCGGCAAGCAGCAGGTGTTTGGGCGCTTGCGCGACTTTCGACAGGGCTCCTGTGCCCGGAAACGCCAGCATCACAACCGCTGAGGCACCAAAAGCTATCGCGAACAGGATCACGGCGGCTGTGGTTGGCGAACCGATCAACTTGCCCAAAGCGGCGTTCAGTGCCGCGAGGATCGGAACACCGATCCCGGCTGCCAGCATGATAGCAGCATATTGTGTCATTGCCCGAACCCCTTGAACCGCTTCGTTGATCTGGATCATTGCGTCATAAGGCCCGTCGGGCAAGTCTGTGTTTGCGGGGCACAAAGGAGGAAAGCGATGAACAAGTCGACACTTGCAGCAGTCATGATGCTCGCATTCACCACCACCTCACACAGCGCCTGGGCGCAGGACGTCGAGACTGGGGCCGAGCTTTTCAGGCATTACTGCGCCTCATGCCACGGCCTGGACGCGACCGGTCATGGCCCGATGGCGGGTGTGCTTGTGATCCAACCGGCGGACCTGACAAAGCTTGCCGATTCTGATGGGGTTTTTCCAACCGCCCGGGTGGTCGCGCGGATAGACGGGCGCGATCCCTTGGTTAGTCACGGCAGCCCGATGCCGGTCTACGGCCCGTATTTCGAGGGTCAGGACACCGCGCTCAAAACTCCGGCAGGACAACCGATCCTGACCAGCAAACCGATCGTGGACCTTGTCGCGTATCTGGAGACAATCCAGGGCAACTGATCTGCGTCAGCCGCAAATCCTATCAATCTCGGCCCCGGCCCAGGGCAGCCCAACATCGTTTTCGCGACGGCTGCCAGGTAATTGTGCGGGGTCGAAATGCGCGGCCAGCATCTGATGCAGGCGCTGGGTGCGCGGGGCATCGGGGTCCAGCGCGCGACAGCAGACATATTCCTCGACAATCGCGCCCTGTTGTTCGAACCCATAGGCCAGAAAGTCCGGCGAGGTGTCCAGATCGAACAGATAGGGATCGTCGGCCCGGCCATGCTCGGCGGCTGCCCGCAGAGGGTGATATCCGGTGGTCTTGCGGTTCTGCCATTGCCAGACATGAGTCAATTCGTGGGCCAGCAACATGGCGGCGATCAGGTTCACGCGTTCGGGGTATTGCGACATGTAATCGTCCAGATACCAGTCCCGGGTAAAGTAAACACGGTTGAACAGCGCAACTGCCGCCGGTTTTCCAGTGACGGTCTCTTCCTTGACGGGGGGCAGGATACGTTCGCGGCAGGCCAGTCGGGGACGTGCTTTTCGGGTATATGTAATGGCAGCAACCGGCGCCCCCTCGACCAGTCGGACACGATCCAGATTCAAGGTCTCGCCGTGAATCTGACCTGCAAATGCGCGTTCTTGTTCGGTCAGGGGACGACCGCAAGATAACAGAAGGCACAGGATCGAAATCAGTAGGGGGCGGATCATACCCGGTAGCCTAGTGTACCTGATCCCTGCGGCAAGACGTTTTCAAAGGCTCATCGCCAAAACCCGGCTGATTTCTGTCAGCGACCGGCCGGATTGATCCATCCAGGTGTTAAAGGCGTCCTGCACTGCTGTAAGGGCCTTCTTTGATGTTGCCGCTTTGTCAATCACACCTTCTGCGATCAACCGCGCAGTTACGTCCCGCGACAGGATGAAACTGTCCCGCCCGGCAAACCGCATGGCGTATTGCGCCGTGGCACCGCCCAGTCGTGACCCGCGTTTGCCCAGCATTGCCAGTAACCCGACATAATCATTGGACGGCCATCCGCCCAACATCTGACCCACGCCGCCTTCGTTGCGCAACTCCAGTAAAAAGGCGGCGTTATCGCGTACAGCAGCGATCTTGGTTCCATTGCGCACGATCCGGGTGTCTTGAATCAGGGCATCAAACTTTTCATCATCCATGAATGCGCATCTGCCCACGTCAAAACCATCAAAGGCGGTTTCAAAGCCGTCCCATTTTGCTTCGATCACTTTCCAGTTGAAGCCGGCCTGAAAGATGCATTTGGTGATGACCGACAGCCAGCGGTCGTCCGGCATCGCCGCAAGCTCTGAGGGTGTTTTGGGCTTGCTGAGCGTCGCCTCCAACGCTTCGGGCCCGCCGTGACGGCTGGCCGAGATTTTGTAGATTTCCTCAAAGTGGCGCATGTCCGGATCCTCCACCCATAAGTGTTGCCCTTTTGTTCCTTTCAGGCAAGCGGAAATACTGGTTGGAGAGATCGGGGACAGAAGATAATTTATTGACTGGTCAGTCAATATCCTTAACGTGCGCCAATGATGACTGCAGGGTGCAAATTTCGGTTGAGGTTCGGGGCGTAACTTCCGTGTTTCCGCTCGGTCGCGGAAAGTGGTAAGTGGGGCAACAGTTCCCTTTCCTTTTCCGACCAAAATTGTGCATGTTGCGACAGGTGCTGTCACCACGGATTTCCCCCGATGGTCGCTGATGCGGCTGTCGGGCAAACAGAACAAAACAGGGAGTAATACCATGAAGAAGTTAAGCGTAAGCCTATTGGCCATCGCCGTTGCCGGATCGGCCCACGCCGCCGACATGGGTGCGGTGGACGAGCCGATCAAGCTGGCGATCAACGAATGGACCGGTCAGCACGTCACCACGCATGTGGCGGGCGAGATGCTGAAAGCCGCAGGCTACAACGTCGAATACATCACTGCGGGCATGATGAACCAGTTTCAGGCGCTGGCCGATGGAGACATCGATGCGACGCTGGAAATCTGGTCGTCCAACGTGTCTGATGAATACGCGAAAAAAGTGGCCGAGGGCACCGTGGTCGAAATCGGTGATCTGGGGCTCGATGCCAAAGAGGGCATTGCTTACCCGGCGCACGTGGCCGACCTGTGCCCGGGCTTGCCCGCATGGGAAGCGCTGAAGGACTGTGCGCAGGTCTTCGCCACGGCGGAAACTCTGCCCGGAGGTCGTCTGGTCGATTACCCGGCCGATTGGGGAACACCCGGCGCGGACCGCATGACCGGTCTGGAACTGCCGTTCAAAGCAGTTCCCGCAGGGTCCGAGGGCGCTCTGATCGCCGAACTCCGCGCCTCGACCGAGCGGAAATCGCCGCTGCTGATCACCTTCTGGCAGCCGCATTGGGCGATGTCGGCTTATGATGTGCAGTTCGTGGATCTGCCCGTTGGCGAAGAGGCGTGTTTCAATGATCCGGCCTGGGGCCCGAACCCCAACGCCGTAAACGATTGCGACTTCTCGCCCTCGCGCATCTTCAAGGCCGGTTGGAGCGGTATGGCCGACAAATGGCCTGCCGCTTATGAAATCCTGTCGAACTACCAACTGGCGGTCGAAGACCAGCAGCCGATGATGGGCGCGATCGACGTCGACGGCGGCTCGGTCGAGGAAGTCGTGGCCGCATGGATGGCCGAGAATGAGGGCAAATGGCGCCCCGTCGTTGACGCAGCAACCCAGTGAGCTGACATCAGTGACTGACGCAAACACGCCAGCCATCGCCTGCCGGAATCTCTGGCAGGTGTTTGGCCCCGGCGCAGAAAAGGCCCTGACCGACGCGCTGTCTCGGTCAGGGAATGACGCCGACCAAGCCGCCGCCAATCTGCGTGAAGGTGGATTCATCCCCGCCGTTCAGGACGCCAATTTCGAGGTGCAGGAAGGCGAGTTGTTCGTCATCATGGGCCTGTCCGGCTCGGGCAAATCGACGCTGATCCGCTGCATCTCGCAACTGCTGCCCGGCACGGGTGGCGAGATTCGTGTGGATGGCGAGAATGTCATGGGCGCGTCCAAGAAGGTGCTGACCGATCTGCGGCGCAAAAAGCTGGGCATGGTGTTCCAGCATTTTGGCCTTTTCCCGCATATGACCGTGGCTGAGAACGTGGCCTATCCGCTGCGCGTGCAGGGTATCGGCAAAAAGGAGCGTCTGGCGCGGGCGCAGGAAGTCATTTCTCTGGTCGGACTTGAGGGGCGCGAAGACAGCTTCCCCCGGCAGCTTTCGGGCGGCCAGCGGCAACGCGTCGGGATCGCCCGCAGCCTTGCCGTGAACCCGGACATCTGGTTTCTGGACGAGCCGTTCAGCGCGCTCGACCCCCTGATCCGCCGTCAGTTACAGGATGAATTCCTGCGCATTCAGGCGACGCTGAAGAAGTCCATCGTGTTCATCACCCATGACATTCAAGAGGCCCTGAAACTGGCCGACCGTATCGCCATCATGCGCGACGGCAAGATCGTTCAGATCGGCACGCCCACGGATATCGTGCTGCGCCCGTTGGACGACTATGTGCGTGAATTCTCGAAAGATGTGGCCAAGGGCCAGCACGCCAAGGTCGCCTCGGTCATGCGGGATGAGGCCGAGTGCGGCCCGGATGATCCCGGTCTGACGACCTCGATGACGTTGGACGCGGCATTGGCGCATTGCATGGAATTATACGAACCCGTGCCGGTGCGCGATGCCGAGGGCAAAGTTGTCGGCACCGTGCACCCCTCTGATCTGGCGGCTGCGTTGCAGGTGGATGACGCATGACGGCGCTGGACATCCCCACGCAGCAGGCGCGTCTGACGGCCGGGGCACAAGCGGCGCTGATCACCGTGATCGTCGGCGCGATCTGCCTCGCGCTGGAGGGTGTCGCCCCGTGGCTGGTCATATGGCCCGCCGCATGGGAACTGCCCGCAACTCAATGGGTCGGAGCGTTTCTCGACTGGTTTCTGGACGGCATCAAACCGGCGATGCGGCTGTTCTCGGATATGATGACCTATCCGATGAACGCCGCCAACTATGTGCTGGGCAACACGCCCTGGCCGATCCTGATCGGCATCGTCACCGCGCTGGGCTGGTATCTGGGCGGGCTGCCGATGGCGGCGCTGGGCTTTATCGGGCTCAGCTTTGTGCTGGCCTCGGGCTATTGGGCCGAAAGCATGAACACGCTGGCCCTTGTCGCCGTGTCTGTGCCCGTGGCGCTGATCATGGGCGGTGCGATTGGCATTCTCGCCAACGAAGTGCCAAGGGTGAAAGCGTTCGTGCAGGCCGTGCTGGACATCATGCAAACGGTGCCGACCTTTGCCTATCTGACACCGCTGTTGCTGCTCTTTGGCTTTGGTCCGGTGGTTGGCCTGATCGCCTCGGCCATCTATGCCGCCCCGCCCATGGCGCGCAACGTGATGCTGGGGCTGGAACGGGTCGAGCCCGAGATCAAAGAGGCCGCCATCATGTCCGGCGGCACCCGGTTCCAACAGCTGTTTCAGGTCGAAATCCCCGCCGCCACGACGCAGATCATGGTCGGCGTGAACCAATGCCTGATGGCCGCCCTGTCGATGGTGATCATCGCAGCCGTCATCGGGGGGTTCAACGACATCGGCTGGGAGGTCCTGCTGACTATGCGTAAGGCGCAGTTTGGCGAATCCCTGATGGCAGGTCTCGTCATCGTGGTCTTTGCGGTGGTGATCGACCGGATGAGCGGCACGCTGGCGACAGAACGCAAACGCTATGACAGCCGCGTGGTCTGGGCGATGCTGGGCTTTGCGGTGCTGTTCACCGCCGCGTTCTGGGCGTGGCTGCCAAACCCGTCCGAACTAACCGTTCTGGACCCTATGGCCGCGGCCATCGACAGCGGCCTGACGGCTTTCACGCAAGCTAACGGGCCGTGGCTGGACGCGCTTAAGAACAACTCGCTGTTCTACGTGTTGCTGCCGCTGCGGATCGGGCTGGATCAGGCCGTGCTGCCCTTCACATGGGGCTTCGCATGGACGCCCGCCATGAGCTACGGGCTCTTTGCCGTCGGCGCTGCCATCGCTCTGCTCATGGCATGGCGCGGGCATTTGACCGGAGGTCTGATCGTCCTGATCCTGATCGGCATACTGGAGACCGGCATTGCCAACCTGCCATGGCCCTTCGTCCTGACCGGCGCTGCCGCGCTGGGCTGGGTCGCGGGCGGCTGGCGTCTGGCTGCGCTTTCGGTGGGTCTGCTCTGCACCATCCTCGTCTCGGGTCTGTGGGAGCGCGCGTTGCTGTCGCTGTATCTCAGCGGCGCGGCGGTGTTTTCCTGCGCTGTGGTCGGTGGGTTGATTGGTCTGGCCAGCGCGGTCTGGAAGCCGGTTTGGACCATCGTACGCCCGATCTGCGACATGCTGCAGACCATACCGCTGTTCGTGTTCCTGATCCCGGTGCTGATGGTCTTTCAAATCGGAGAGTTCTCGGCCTTCCTCGCCATCTGCGCCTATGCCATCGTCCCGATGATCCGCTACACGCGGCACGGGCTGGTCAACACGCCGGATGAAATGATGGAGGCTGCAATCTCCAGCGGCGCGACCGAGTGGCAGATCATGCGCGACATCCGCGCGCCCTATGCCGCGCCGACCATCCTGCTGGGGCTGAACCAGACCATCCTCTATGCCTTTGCGATGCTGGTGATCGCGGCGCTGATCGGGACCACCGGTCTGGGCCAGTCGATCTATCTGGCGCTGGGGCAGGCGGATGTGGGGCTTGGTATCTCGGCCGGGGCGGCCATGGCCATCCTCGCGCTGATCGCCGACCGCATGGTGCAGGGCTTTGCCGAGGAACGCCGCAAAGCGCTGGGCCTGTAAAACAGAGCAGGGGCGGGCAGCCGCCCCAGTGCCCTCACTTGATTTCGGACAAAGACCGCTACGGCCCGAAGGCCTAAACCGGGCGCAACACGTTCGGAGACACTCATGACCGGTTGGGGCCTCTTCCTCGCTGCACTCGCCACGTTCCTGCTGAGCCACATGATCCCCGCCCGCCCAGCGGTGCGCGGCTGGCTGATCGGTACGCTGGGCCGCACCGGCTATTTCGCCACTTATTCGCTGGTTTCACTGGCCGTGCTAGGCTGGCTGATCATCGCCGCCGCCAACGCGCCTTATGTCGAGGTCATTCCACCGCTCACAATCTTCCGCTGGCTACCGCTCCTGATCATGCCGATTGTCTGCTGGCTGGCGATTGCGGGCCTGTCGATCCAGAACCCGTTTTCCTTCGGCGGGTTGGGGAACCGCCCTTTCGATCCTGACAAACCCGGCATCCTGCGTACCACCCGTCATCCGATCCTTGCGGCACTGATGCTGTGGGCCGTCGCACATCTTCTGGCCAATGGCAGCCTGTCGCATGTCATCCTGTTTGGCCTCTTCGCAGGGTTCGCCGCGATGGGCATGGCCCTGATCGACCGCCGCACCGCGCGGCAGATGGGGTCAGACTGGCATCGCCTGTCCCGCAACACCGCGCGCCTGTCCCTGCGCGCGCCCCGTCCCTGGCCGCGCCTCTGGGTGTGGCTTACTGCCATCGCCGCTTATGCGGCCATCCTCCACCTGCACGCATCCGTGATCGGGCTTTCGCCGCTGCCTTGACCCGTCAGAGTGGCCGACCCGCACAACCCGTGCTATCTGAAACACCAGTATACGAAGTCTAGAGGTCCCAAAATGCATCTGGCCTATGTCACAACCACCGATCGCGGCGCAACTGATCGCCTGCTGAGCGCGGTGGCCGAGCGCCTGTTGGAAAAGGGCGCACGCCTGTCCGGTGTCGTACAAACAAACACGGAATGCGCTGACCACACCAAATGCGACATGGATGTTCGCGTCCTGCCTGAAGGTGAAACCATTCGCATCTCGCAATCTCTGGGCACGCAATCGCGAGGATGTCGTCTGGACCCGGCTGCACTGGAGCAGGCGGTGGGTTACGTGACGGCGTCGCTGGAAGATGCACCGCAATTGCTGATCATCAACAAGTTTGGCAAGCACGAGGCAGACGGGCGGGGATTCCGCCCCGTTATTGCCGAGGCTCTGGCGCAGGACATCCCGGTTCTGGTGGGTGTAAACGGCCTGAACAAAGACAAGTTCGAAGAATTCACCGGAGGCGCAGCCGAGCAGGTCAACGCTGATCAGGACGCAATCGTCGCATGGTTTGACCGCGTCTCCGCCTTGCGAGCCGCCGCAGCGTGAACCAAATCAATACCACTGCTTCACGTCTGTCGGGAACGACCCCGACAGGCGCAGGAACGCTGATCTCCGTACAACGCACGGTTCTCAAGTGTGGATTTTTGAGTGTAAGAGATGGTGGGCGACCCTGGAATCGAACCAGGCGTGCGTCTCCGCGAGGGAGTTACAGTCCCCTGCCACACCTTGCGGCCTGTCGCCCACTGTCAGGCGTTGCACCTGACGTGGAGGCGTGATTACTAGCGCCTTAGAGAAGCGTCAACAGGAAAATACCGCTTTGACGCAGGAAACCGATTTCCCGGTCCGGAGGCCCGCGACATGAAGAAACCCAAGTGGGTCGTCGAAAAAGAACAGGCGCGCAAAGCAGCTGCAGCCGAGACCGTTTGGCTGTTCGGTCTGCATGCCGTTCGGGACGCATTGATGAACCCGAACCGGCAGAAACTGCGCCTGATTGTGACGCGAAATGCGCAGGATAAACTGGCGGATGCCATTGCGTTTGCAGGGATAGAGGCCGAAATGGCTGACCCGCGCAAATTCCCCGCTCCGATCGATCCAGGTTCGGTCCATCAGGGGGCCGCGCTTGAGGTCAAGCCGCTGGATTGGGGCGGTCTGGTCGAGAACTGCATCGGACGAGAAAACCCGCGAGTCATCCTGCTGGACCGGGTGACCGACCCGCACAATGTGGGTGCAATTTTACGGTCGGCCGAAGTGCTTGGTGCCAGTGCGGTGATTGGAACGCGTCACCATTCGGCGCCAGAAACAGGTGCGTTGGCCAAAACCGCCAGCGGTGCTCTGGAACGACAACCCTATCTGCGTGTGCGCAATCTGGCTGATGCGATAGTCGAACTTCAGGGTATGGGATTTCTTGTGCTCGGGCTGGATGGTGAGGCCGAAGGCACCATCGAGGCCGCGTTGGGCGGCAATCTGCACCAACCCGTCGCCCTTGTGCTTGGCGCAGAAGGGCCGGGTTTGCGCCAAAAGACGAAGGAAACCGTTGATCAGTTGGTGAAAATCGACGCAACGGGTGGGTTTGGGTCGCTCAACGTCTCAAATGCCGCCGCGATTGCCCTATATGCATCTAGACACAGATAAACGGGAGAGCACCATTTCCACCCCCTCGAAAATCGCGACCTGCTGCTATTGCGGAACCCGCGCGGCGCTGGTTCTGAAGGGCAAGCAGCGCCATGAACTAAGCTGTTCCAGCTGCGGCGCGCCGCTTCATGACCTGAAAATGGTTCCCAAGCGAAAGCTCGCGGAACACAAGACAACGCGTCATTCGGGCAAAGGCGAGCAGCCATACAAAAACAAGAAGAAAAAGAAGAAAAAGAGTATGTTCTCGCGGGTGCTGGATGAAGCGTGGGACGTCATCGAAGATGTATTCGACTAAATCAGCCCTATTCACCCACGCGCGTTCACATCCGCGTTAATTCGGGTTTCAGATGCATAAATGATTTGTATCTAGATGGTCTGGTTTTCTAACTAGGTTGCGATGAAACTGAATCGACGTACTCTGATCGGCGCGCTGGGCGCTGCCTTTTTTGCGCCTGCTGCATTTGCGCAGGATATGCCTGTCTTTTTCAAGAGAGGTGGTGCAGCCATGTCCGGCTATGACCCGGTATCCTATTTCAGCAATGGTACTCCTGTCCGCGGTTTGCCCGAATACTCTGTGGTTTGGAAAGGGGCCGAGTGGCACTTTGCCAGTGCTGAAAACCGCGATGCTTTCGAAATGAACCCGCGCGCCTACGCGCCCCAGTTCGGTGGATACTGTGCATATGGCATGGCACAAGGTGAACTTGTCAGCACCGATCCGACGCTGTGGCAAGTGGTCGATGGGCGCCTGTACCTGACCCATTCCGCTGAAATCGAGCAATTGTGGGACCGGGATCGTACTGAATTCATTCGTATGGCCGAGGAAAACTGGCCGGTTATTCTGTACCACAATTAGGCGATTCTCCGCTTTTCGTGAGTTGTCATCACAAAAACGCGCACCCCCTCTTTTTTTCTGCAAATACATGCTTAAATGTCACATGACCGCGGAACGGAACTGCCGCGGGTCATTTCACTGTCCCTCGTTCCAACAACTTGCGCCCAGGTGTTTACCTGGGCGCTTTTTTCTTGTCCAAGCTCCGGTTAGGGTGCCCCATGCCAGACTATTCTGATGAGTTCCTGACAACGATCCTGAAGCGCACCAACGTGGTGGCCGTGGTCGGCGTATCGATGAACCCGGTGCGGCCCAGCTATTATGTGGCGCGGTACATGTCGCTCAAGGGGTATACGGTGATCCCGGTCAATCCCGGCCATGCGGGCAAGATGCTGTTCGGCCAGACGGTGCGGGCGTCCCTGTCCGAGATTTCCGAGCCCGTCGACATGGTCGACATTTTCCGCCGATCCGAGGCAGTACCGCCCATCGTAGACGACGCGCTGGCCGCGTTCCCCGACCTGCGCACGATCTGGATGCAGATCGGCGTTGAACATCATGGCGCGGCCGCCACGGCACAGGCGCGGGGCGTGGATGTGGTGATGAACCGCTGTCCCAAGATCGAATATCAACGCCTGTTCGGAGAGCTTCGGATGGGTGGGTTTGCCACCGGGGTGATTTCGTCCAAGCTGTAACTTCGCCAAAATTCGAACCACATCCCCAGAAAGCTGGAACGCATGCGTTACGAACCGATAAATCTATCCGAGAAACTCTCGACCTTCACCGAGCATTGGAGCCCGAAGATCGTATCTCGGTACAACAACAACGATGTCATGGTCGTCAAAGTTCAGGGCGCGTTTCAGTGGCACCATCATGACGATACGGATGACTTTTTTCTGGTTCTAAAGGGCACTTTGCGAATTGAAATGCGCGACGGGGAAGTGACACTGCGCCCGGGTCAGATGTTTGTGGTCCCCAAAGGGGTCGAACACAGGCCGGTTGCGGAAGAAGAAGTTCACTTGCTGCTTATCGAACCCGAAGGCCTGCCCAATACCGGAGATGCGGCAACTGCTGCCGAAAAGGTGGTGATCTAGGCGCAAGCCGCCCGTTGCGGCGGGCTTAACGCGCGGTTAGCGGAGCCAGCTTCGCCGCCTGTTCCAGACGCCGCTTTTCCAGCACCACGTCACGCGGGACCCAGTCATAGCGCGTGTCCTCGGTCAACGGTCCCCAATACAGCACCCCGCCATAGCGCCATGGGTCCAGCACCACGCCTTCATACATGCTCTCACCTTTGCGGCTGATGATGGCGGTGCTGTGGTCGATGCGGAACGGGTTATCCGCATTGGCGATGGCGCGGTGCATTTCCAGCGTGCGGAACTGCTCTTGATCCAGACGCCGCTCGATATCCTCGGCCCAATGCCAGCAGAGGCCCCGTGGCCGCAGGCCCTTGTTGACCTTGGCATTGTGGATCAGCGGCGGGTCTGTGATTTCGTATTCCTGCGCCAGTTGCGCGGTATAGGTATAGGCGATGCGCGCGGCCCGGTTCGCCTCGGCAGGGTCGATATCGGGCCCGAGGCTTTGGATTTCCGCCGCCAGTCGCTGCACCTCATCCCCCGTCGATGGCGGAGGCGTGGCGCAGGCGGCGAGGGTGGCAAGCGCGGCTGCAAACACCAAAACTCTGATCATGCGCACGCCCTTTGCATCACTGCACCGAACCCGGACTATAGCGGGCCATGCCACCCCACGGAACCCGCTTACCCTTTGGGCCGCGCCGCCTTTTCAGCAATGCCGCTGGTGCCCTGACGGCGGGCCAGTTCAGCCAGCACATCATCCAGTGCCACATCCCGTGCGGCCAACATGACCAGAAGGTGATACAGTACATCCGCCGCCTCTGAGGTCAGCTTTTCCCGATCCCCCTTGGTGGCTTCGATGATGGCCTCGATGGCCTCTTCCCCGAATTTTTCGGCGCATTTTTCGGGGCCTTTCGCCAGCAGCTTGGCGGTCCAGCTGCTGTCGGGATCGGCCCCTTTGCGGGCCTCGATCGTTGCGGCCAGATCGTGCAGAATGCTCATGTCAGCCTCATCGGAATGCCTGCGGCGGCCATATGCTCTTTGGCCTCGCTGATGGTAAATTCGCCGAAATGAAAGATCGAGGCCGCCAGCACCGCGCTGGCCCCGCCCTTCGTCACGCCTTCAACCAGATGGTCCAGAGTGCCGACGCCGCCCGAGGCGATCACCGGTACGTCAACGGCGTCCGAGATCGCCCGGGTCAAGGGCAGGTTAAATCCGGCCTTGGTGCCGTCTCGGTCCATCGACGTCAGCAGAATTTCTCCTGCACCCTTGGCCACAACGGTCCGGGCAAACTCCACCGCATCGATGCCGGTGGGTTTGCGACCACCATGGGTAAAAATCTCCCACTTGCCGGGGCTGACGGTCTTGGCGTCGATGGCGCAGACGATGCACTGGCTGCCGAACTGGTCGGCGGCCTCGGCGATCACATCCGGGTTCGCCACGGCGGCCGAGTTGAAGCTGACCTTATCCGCCCCCGCCAGCAACAGGGCGCGCACGTCGTCCTTGCTGCGCACACCACCGCCCACGGTCAGTGGCACAAAGCACTGTTCGGCGGTGCGCTGCACCACGTCAAACATCGTGCCCCGGTTTTCATGGGTGGCGTGGATGTCCAGAAAACAGATCTCATCCGCGCCGGCGGCGTCATAGGCCTTGGCCGATTCCACCGGATCGCCCGCATCGCGCAGGCCGACGAAATTCACGCCCTTGACCACGCGGCCATCGGCGACGTCCAGACAGGGAATGATACGGGTTTTCAGCATGGTGTGTCCTTTATTGAGGGCACCTTTACCGGCAACGCCTCGCCGATGCCAGACTTGTGATTGTGATGTCACGCAAAGCTGTGGAACTTAGGGGTGAAATTCATCAAAGGGAATATAACTATGCGACATCTTCTGCTGGCTTCAATACTCACATTCGGAGGCACCCTATCCGCCATGGCTGACGACATCATCAAAGTACAAACCGACAAATCCGTGGCCGAGGCGCTCGATGCGCTGGAAGCGGCAGTTGGCAATGCAGGTGCCACTGTGTTTGCCCGTATCGACCATGCGGCGGGGGCCGAAAAGGTCGGCACACCGATCCCGCCCAATCAGGTGCTGATCTTCGGCAACCCCGCGCTGGGCACGCCCGCCATGCAAATCGACCCGCGGGCCGGGCTGTTCCTGCCGCTGAAAGTGCAGGCTTATCAGGATGCGGATGGGCAGGTCTGGCTGATCTATGAAGACCCGAAAGAGACCATGGATGACTTCGACGAGGTCGAAAAATCGCCGGTCATCGAGAAAATGCGCGGCGCTCTGGCGAAGCTGACCGCCGCTGCCGCCCAGTAACTCAGCTCAGGGCGCGAATGGCCTCGGCCAGGTCAATCGCGCCATCATAAAGGGCGCGGCCAGAGATCGCGCCGTTCAATTCTACACCGCAATCGCGCAGGGCGATCAGGTCGTCCAGCGAACTGACGCCCCCCGACGCAATCACCGGGATCGAGACCGCCTGCGCCAGCGCCGCCGTGGCCTCGATATTCGGGCCCTGCATCGCGCCGTCGCGGTTGATATCGGTGTAGATGATCGCGGCGACGCCTGCGTCCTCGAAACTGCGGGCCAGATCGGTGACCTGCACGTCGGTTTCCTCGGCCCAGCCCTTGGTGGCGACCATGCCGTTGCGCGCGTCAATACCGACGGCGACCTTGCCGGGGAATTCCCGCGCCGCCTCACGCACCAGATCGGGGTTCTCGACCGCCACGGTGCCCAGAATCACCCGCGCCAGCCCCTTGTCGATCCATGTCTCGATCGTGGCCATATCGCGGATACCGCCTCCCAATTGCGCAGGCACGTCACAAGCCTTTAGAATTGCTTCGACCGGGGCGGCGTTGACCGGTTCCCCCGCAAAGGCGCCGTTCAGATCGACCAGATGCAGCCACGCGCACCCGGCCTCGACAAAGGCGCGGGCCTGCGCCGCCGGGTCTTCGTTAAAGACGGTGGCCTTGTCCATCTCACCACGTAGCAGGCGCACGGCATTGCCGTCTTTCAGGTCGATGGCGGGGTAGAGGATCATGTCAGGCGGCCCTATATCACTGTTACACGCGCGGGATATCGCACAGGCGGGGCAGGGGCGCAACGCGACGCAAAGTCAGTCTTGCCCGGTGCCGATTGGCGGGCCAGACTGATGGGAAATACAGGGAGAAAACCATGAAGACATTTACTCTTGCAGCGGGTTTCGCCGTAATGGCCACCGCAGCGATGGCCGCCGATCCTGTGGACGGTCTGTGGAAGACAGCTCCGGGCGATACGGGCGGCTATCTACATGTGTCGATTTCCGAATGCGGCAGCGCCATCTGCGGCACCATCGACAGCGCCTTTGACGCCGACGGCAATCAGCAGCTGGAATACGAGAACCTCGGCAAGCAAATCATTTGGGACATGATCCCCGAAGGCGGCGGCAGCTATGACGACGGCAAAATCTGGGCCCCCGATCGCGACAAGACTTATAGTTCGAAAATGTCGTTGGACGACCAGAACAAGCTGACCGTCAAGGGCTGCGCTGTCGGAGGTCTGGTGTGCCGCGGGCAGGTCTGGACGCGCGTGGAATAAGGCCTCAGGGCGTCCAGGTCAGGAAATTCCCGATCATCCGCAGGCCCACATCCTGACTTTTCTCAGGATGAAACTGCATCCCAACCATCGTGTCGCGGCCAATCACGGCCGTGACCTCTTGCCCATACTCCACATAAGCCAGCCGCTGCGCCGGGTCGGTGACGCGGAAATGGTAGGAATGGACAAAATAGGCGTGATCGCCCGATGTCACACCACTGAACACCGGATGGTCGCTCTCCAATACCAGATCGTTCCAGCCCATATGCGGCACCTTCAGCGCAGCATCTGACGGTTCAATACGAACCACATCCCCGGCGACCCAACCCAGCCCATCGGTTTCGCTGTATTCATGGCCCTTCGAGGCCATCAACTGCATCCCCACGCAGATGCCCAGAAACGGGCGGCCCTTTTGTTCGACCGCCTCAACCATCGCGTCATAGATGCCCTTGTGGCCGCGCAGCTCGGCCGCACAGGCCGGAAACGCCCCGTCACCGGGCAGAACCAGCCGATCCGCCCGCGCCACGACGTCGGCGTCCGAGGTCACGACGACCTCACCCGCATCCACCTCGCGGGCCATGCGCTGGAACGCCTTTTCTGCCGAGTGCAGATTGCCGCTCTCGTAGTCGATAATGGCGGTCAGCATCTGAGTCCTTTCTCCGCGCAACTTGTCCGAAAACCGGTGCCCACTTTTTGGGTTGCGCTTACAGCGCGCCCTTGGTCGATGGAATCGCATCCGCCTTCCGCGGGTCGGTCTCAACCGCCAAACGCAGCGCGCGGGCGACGGCCTTGAAGGCGGCCTCGGCGATGTGGTGGCTGTTGAACCCGTGCAATTGATCGATATGCAGGGTGATGCCGCCATGGGTGGCCAGCGCCTGAAAGAACTCGCGCACCAGTTCGGTATCGAAAGTGCCGATTTTCTGCGTCGGCAGGTCCACGTTCCAGATCAGAAACGGGCGCCCCGACAGGTCCAGCGCACACCGCACCTGTGCGTCGTCCATCGGCAGGTGACACTCCCCATAACGGCGAATACCCTTCTTGTCGCCCAAGGCCTGCGTCAAAGCCTGACCCAGAGCGATGCCGGTATCCTCGACCGTGTGGTGGTCGTCGATGTGATAATCGCCCTTGGCGCGGATTGTCATGTCGATCAGCGAATGGCGCGCCAACTGGTCCAGCATATGGTCAAAGAACCCGACGCCGGTCTGGTTGTCATACTGGCCGGTGCCGTCGAGATTGACCTCGACCACAATGTCGGTCTCGGCAGTCTGACGGCTGATCTTTGCGCTGCGCATGGGCGAATTCCTTTTGCTTCAAGGGCGCTTATAGACGCGGATGGGTGGGTATATCCAGTCCACTAAACGCCTTCGCCGTAAACTGTTGCGGGGGATTGCACCCGGGGGCCGCCCGTGCCAGCCTGCGGGCAACACGAACCAACAAGGCCCGGCCCATGTCCACCTGCGTCTTCATCCAGATCCGCTGTAAACCCGGCACCACTTACAAGGTGGCCGAAGACATCGCCCTGCGCGAAATTCACTCAGAGCTTTATTCCACCAGTGGCGAATATGACCTGCTGTTGAAGCTCTACATCCCGGAAACCGAAGATGTAGGCCATTTCATCAACGAAAATCTGCTGGTGATCCCCGATATCGAACGGTCACTGACTACGATGACATTCAAGGCGTTCTGAAAGATTAGATATCTGGAGCGGGCGAGGCGATTCGAACGCCCGACCCTAACCTTGGCAAGGTTATGCTCTACCCCTGAGCTACGCCCGCATCAGATACTTATGTGGTCCGAAGACCTCTCAATGGAGCGGGCGAGGCGATTCGAACGCCCGACCCTAACCTTGGCAAGGTTATGCTCTACCCCTGAGCTACGCCCGCGCCGTTGAGTGAGGAGGGATGTATAAAGTCCAACGCGGGCCTGCAAGAGGAAAATGCCGGACGCTGGCAAATTTCTTTCGACGGAAACCCGAGTAAGGCACGTTCAATAGACATCAGAACGCAAACACGCGTAAGGGGGCAGCGAGACAATGATCAAAGGTTCGGATATCAAGGCGATTGCCCTGGGCATCATGATTGTTCTGGTCACGGTGACGTCGAAATCGGCGCATGAACAGGACGGCGTGCACGCGGTCGGGATGGAGCGCACCCAGGTGCTGGTCTGGAGGGGTTAAGGCGTGCGCCTATAGCGCCAGAACCAGTGCGGCCAGTGCACCGATCAGAATCGCCGAAAATGTCAGACCCATGCCGATTTGACGCAAAACGATGGTTTGCGGCGTTTTTCCGAAACCATATGCGTGCAGCAGACGTCCGGCCAACAGCATCAAGCCCAACAGATTCACTAGCCAGCCGCCCGCGCCCTGCAATTCGACCATCGCGATCAGTAGCAGACCAAAAGGGGCGTATTCGGCGCAGTTCGCCTGCGTCCGCATGGCCTTGATCATCGCTTTGTCGCCATGGTCCCCGACCGAAATCTTGCCTCTGCGCCTTTGCATAATGACATTCACGCTGAGCGCGACGAACAGGAACGCGATCAGCGCGGCATAGATCGGGGTGATGGTCAGCATGGGGGCCTCCTGATGGTGAAGAGGCCGCGCAGTTGCCCGCGCGGCCCCGTGAGCTGCAAAACGATATTTGGTTTATTCCAACTCGACCAGCAGGTCCTTGGCGTCAATCTGTCCGCCGGGCTGTACATGGACGGCTTTGACCACCGCGTCGCGCTCGGCATGGATGCCGGTTTCCATCTTCATCGCCTCGATGGTCAGCAGCAGATCGCCTTCGTGCACCTCTTGACCCGCGCTGACCGCAACCGTGGCGACAACGCCGGGCATAGGAGCGCCAATGTGGTTGGCATTGCCAACCTCAGCCTTAGGGCGCTGTGCGGTCGTGGCCTTGACCAGACGGTTCGGCACACGAATCACGCGCGGTTGGCCATTGAGTTCGAAGAAGACTTTGACCTCGCCCTTTTCATCCGTTTCACCAATGGCCTGACAGCGGATTTCCAGTGTCTTGCCGGGGTCGATTTCTGCGGTGATTTCCTCGCCCGGCTCCATGCCATAGAAGAAGGTGCGCGTGGGCAGGGTGCGAACCGGGCCATAGGTGCGGTGGCGGCCCATGTAATCGAGGAAGACCTTGGGATACATCAGATAGCCGTTCAGGTCTTCGTCATCGACCTCTTTGCCTTCTAGCTGCTTGGACAGTTCAGCGCGGGTGGCTTCCAGATCGACCGCTTCGACATGCTTGCCGGGGCGTTCCGTGTTGGGCGCCTCGTCCTTGAGGACCTTTTGGATGATGCCCGCAGGGAATCCGCCCGGAGGTTGCCCAAGATTGCCGCGCATCATGTCCACAACCGAGTCGGGGAAGGCCACATCGGTTGACGGATTTTCCACGTCATCGCGGGTGAGACCCTGGCTGACCATCATCAATGCCATGTCGCCAACAACTTTGGACGACGGCGTCACCTTCACGATATCGCCGAACATCTGGTTCACGTCGGCATACATCTGGGCAACCTCGTGCCAGCGCTCCTCCAGCCCCAAGCTACGCGCCTGCGCCTTGAGGTTGGTGAACTGGCCGCCGGGCATTTCGTGCAGATATACCTCGGAGGCCGGAGCCTGAAGGCCGGATTCGAACGCGGCATACTGGCCGCGCACTGCCTCGAAATAGTCGCTGATCTCGCGGATGGCCTTGATGTCCAGCCCGGTGTCGCGGTCCGTATGGCGCAGGGCCTCGACCACGGTACCCAGCGTTGCCTGGCTGGTGTTGCCCGAGAACGCATCCATCGCGCAATCCACCGCGTCCACGCCCGCCTCGGACGCCGCCAGAATGGTCGCGCTGGCGATACCGGCGGTGTCATGGGTGTGGAAGTGGATCGGCAGGCCGACCTCTTCCTTCAGCGCGCGGATCAGAATGCGGGCCGAGGCCGGTTTCAGCAGTCCAGCCATGTCTTTCAGGCCCAGCACATGCGCACCTGCATCGCGCAGCTCTTTCGCCATGCCGACATAGTATTTCAGGTCATACTTGGCGCGGTCCGGGTCGAGGATATCACCGGTATAACAAACGGTACCTTCGCAGATTTTGCCGTTTTCGACGACCGCATCCATCGCCACGCGCATATTCTCGACCCAGTTCAGCGAGTCGAACACACGGAACACATCGATATTCTGCGAGGCCTGACGCACGAACTCCTGCACCACATTATCGGGGTAGTTGGTATAGCCAACGCCGTTCGCGCCACGCAGCAGCATCTGGGTCATCAGGTTTGGCATCGCCTCGCGCAGATCGCGCAGGCGCTGCCAGGGGCATTCCTGCAGGAAGCGATAGGCCACATCAAAGGTCGCGCCGCCCCAGCATTCGACGCTGAACAGCTGCGGCAGGTTCGCCGCATAGGTCGGAGCCACCTTGATCATGTCGATCGAGCGCATCCGCGTGGCCAGCAGCGACTGGTGCCCGTCGCGCATCGTGGTGTCGGTGACCAGCAACTGCCGCTGTGCCTTCATCCAGTCGGCCACGGCCTGCGGGCCTTTTTGCTCCAGCAGATTGCGCGTGCCCATCTGCGGTTCCGCCTTCAAAGCGGGCGGGCGCGCCTCTTTCAGGTCGGGGCGCGGGGTCGGACGGTCTTTGGTTTCCGGATGCCCGTTGACGGTGATGTCGGCGATATAGTTCAGAACCTTGGTGCCCCGGTCGCGGCGTTTCTTGAACTGGAACAGGTCCGCCGTCTCGTCGATGAACTTGGTGGTGTATTCATTCGACAGGAAGGTCGGGTGTTTCAGCAGGTTCTCGACAAAGGCGATGTTGGTGCTGACACCGCGCACGCGGAACTCGCGCAGCGCGCGATCCATCCGCGCAATCGCTTTCTCGGGGGTCGGCGCCCATGCGGTGACCTTGGTCAGCAGTGAGTCATAGTACCGCGTGATTACGCCCCCCGCATAGGCCGTGCCGCCATCCAGACGAATGCCCATGCCCGTGGCCGAGCGATAGGCGGTGATGCGGCCATAATCGGGGATGAAGTTGTTCAGCGGATCCTCGGTGGTCACCCGCGTCTGCAGCGCGTGACCGTTTAGACGAATCTCATCCTGACCGGCTTTGCCGGTGGCCTCGGCCAGGGTCTTGCCCTCGGCGATCAGGATTTGCGCCTGCACGATGTCGATGCCCGTGACCTCTTCGGTGACGGTGTGCTCGACTTGCACGCGAGGGTTCACTTCGATGAAGTAGAACTTGCCGGTGTTCATATCCATCAGGAATTCGACCGTGCCTGCGCATTCATAGTTCACATGGGCGCAGATGCGGCGGCCCAATTCGCAAATCTCGGCGCGCTGTTCCTCGGTCAGATACGGGGCAGGGGCGCGTTCAACGACCTTTTGGTTCCGGCGCTGAACCGAGCAATCACGTTCGTAGAGGTGATAAATCTCACCATGCTTGTCGCCCAGAATCTGAACCTCGACGTGACGGGCGCGGGTGATCATCTTTTCCAGATAACCCTCGCCATTGCCAAATGCGGCTTCGGCTTCGCGGCGGCCTTCCAGAACCTTCTCTTCCAGCTCATCCTCGGACAGGATCGGGCGCATCCCGCGCCCGCCGCCGCCCCAGCTGGCTTTCAGCATCAGAGGGTACCCGATCTCGGCGGCTTCTTTCTTGATGGCGGCCATGTCGTCGCCCAGCACTTCGGTCGCGGGGATCACCGGCACATTGGCGGCAATCGCCACTTTCCGCGCGCTGGCCTTGTCGCCCAATGCGCGCATGGTCTCGGCCTTGGGACCAATGAAGGTGATGCCGTTCTGCACACAGGCGTCAACGAAATCCGGGTTCTCGGACAACAGGCCGTAACCGGGGTGGATCGCGTCGGCACCACATTCCTTGGCCACGCGGATGATCTCATCAATTGACAGATAGGCTGCGACAGGTCCCAGATCGGCCCCGATGCGATAAGCCTCATCCGCCTTGAACCGGTGGAGGCCCAGCTTGTCCTCCTCGGCGAAGACCGCGACGGTTTTCTTCCCCATCTCGTTGGCTGCCCGCATAACACGGATCGCAATCTCGCCGCGGTTGGCGATCAGGATTTTCTTGAAGTCTGTCATTTCAGGTCCCGGTCTTTATAGGTGTGGCCTTTTGCTTAGGCGGACAATACGGCCACGTACATCTGTAGTTCTGGGTAGAACCGGCATGTTATCGCTCGCAAACGCCGCCTTTTGGCGCTTTTCTTTTACACATGCTGCGTCGCAGCATCAAATGTTGTATTTTTGTTTCGAAATTTGTTTGACGGCGAGCGCCCTGCACGGGCTCGCCATCCTGCGGGAAAACAACACATTCCCGGTTTGGACAGCTGCATCGCAGCGCCTTTGCCGATCTGCAATCCCGACCGTTGAACGACTGAATGACCAAACTGGTATAAGCCTGTCTGAACGGCAACGCTGGTATTGATGATTCGCGCCACCTTATGCGGTTCCGGCCATGTCCAGCTCCGGAACCGGTTTATTGGCGACGATCAAGCTGCAGGCGTGTGGGACGCTTCGTTGATCTTATAGGCGTCATTCCCGGCGACCTCCTTGGTCGCGCCACCCCCCATCGCGGACCGTGCGACCTGCACCTGATTGCGTCCCTTGTCCTTTGCAGCATAAAGCGCATCATCCGCGGCGCGCATCAGGTCCTGAGGCATCGTACCATGCGCCGGATAATGCGCGACCCCGACCGAGATGGTAATGCGCGGCAGCGATTTCTCGCCATACCGGACCGAGATTGCCTCGACCGCCTGCCGCACGTGCTCGGCGCGGGTCAGGGCGTCATCGGGCGCGTTGTCGGGAAGGATCAGCATGAACTCTTCACCGCCAATCCGACAGGCGACCTCATCCCGGTCGCACCCCTGTTCCAGTGCCGAGCCAACGGCGCGCAAAACCATGTCGCCCGCGTCATGCCCGTGCGTGTCGTTGAATTTCTTGAAATGGTCGACATCTACCGCAATCAGACTGAGCGCAGCGCCGGTCTGCTGGCTGCGGCTGATCGCTTTGCGCAGCGTCTCCGTCATGTGGCGGCGGTTGAACAGCCCGGTCAGAGGGTCGCGCACCGACTGGTCATGCAATTGATCTCGCATGCGCACATTGGCGATTGCCATGCTGATCTGTTCGGCGCAAAGCTGTGCCAGTTTCTTACTGTCGTGAAACGCCTCGCCACTGCCCTCATGCGCGCGCAGATGCAGCAGGCCGACGGTCTCGCCATGGGCCAGAATGGGAAAGCAGAAATAGGGCCGACCGTCATGCGGTTCCGCGTGTTCGCAGACAAAATCGATCTCGGACGCGCCGAATTCATAAGTCCGCCCGCGCCGCAGGCCCCAACAGCCTTCGGGGTGGATATGCGCCTTGTGCGACCCGCCGTTCCAGCTGGCGCAGCCATCCAGCACATCGCGCGAGTTCGAGTAGACGTATACGCTGCCCTCGGCCTCGGGCAGGATATGGGTCATGAACCGCGACACCATGTCGAACAGCTCATCCAATGAGCGGCTGGATTGCAGCCATTCGTTCAGTTCTCCCAATAGCCGCACCTCGCGCGCCAGACGCAACTGATCGTCCATCAATGCGCGTTCCTTCGCGGCGCGGCCCCGCAGATCGCGTACCTGTTTGCGATTCGTGCGATAGATCACCAGAATCACCGCCGTCAGCGCCAGCAGTGACACACCGCACAGCACCGCCAGCGACCAGCGGACGCGGGTGATGAACAGATCGCGCTGCGGTGTGATGTCCGAATAGAATTCGATCGCGCCCAGGAACTGACCGTCCTTGATCACCGGCGTATAAATCTCGGCCACGTGACAGGTTTTCTTGCCTGATCCCGCCATCACCTCGTGATTCAGGCCGCTGACTTCAGAGACCGGCTTTTCCTCATGCTTGTAATATGAACCACCCGCAGCGACGATTTCGGTGAAATAGGGCTTGGAGTTAACTGTCCCGACATCCCCCGCGCGCGTTGACCAGAACACGCGGCCCTGACTGTCGAACAGCTTGAACCGGTAGATGTCCGAGGTTTCGGGTAAAAGTTCCAGAAACTCTTCATCATGATCATCCAGAATGCCGTGTTTGAACGTCGCCTCGACATCGTGCAGATGGCTTGCCACCTGTTGGTTCAACTGCGCTGCGCGATGCCGCAGGTCCGATTCCAGCATCCGGTCGACCACCGGGGCCGGGATCGCGTAAATCCCCCAGCCCGCCAGCGCCGTCAGCATCATCAGCATCACCGAGATGCCCGCAACTTTCAGGGCCGAGGTCCGACCCGCCATGTCATTCTGTTTCATAACCCGCGCTCCCACAGCAATGGGATCAGGATGTTTGGCAAGGTTTGACAGAGGGTTAATGGCGTTGGGATGATTATCTAGAATTGATCGGATCACGTTGCAAATTCCTTGCGAACAAGGCGTGAACAAACCCTTTCCCTTCTCGCGCATCCGGCGTAGTTTGGACCCATGAGCAGTTTTGACGAAATGGACGGCTTCGAGGGCGCATCGCTGTCGGCGCGGGCGATGCCTGCGGCGTCTGCCGAGTATCTGAACGACCTCAACCCGGCGCAGCGCGAAGCGGTCGAGCGGTTGGATGGCCCGGTGCTGATGCTGGCCGGGGCGGGGACGGGCAAGACCAAGGCGCTGACCGCGCGGATCACCCATCTGCTCAGAACCCACCGCGTGCGCGAGAACGAGATTCTGGCGGTGACATTCACCAACAAAGCCGCGCGCGAGATGAAAGAGCGTGTGGGCCGGATGCTGGGTCGACCCGCCGAAGGGATGCCTTGGCTTGGCACGTTCCACGCGATCTGCGTCAAGCTGCTGCGCCGTCACGCGGAACTGGCGGGGTTGAAGTCGAACTTCACCATTCTGGACACAGACGATCAGAAACGGTTGCTCAAACAACTGACCCAAGCGGCCAATATCGACGACAAACGCTGGCCCGCGCGGATGCTGGCCGGCATCATCGATGATTGGAAAAACCGCGCCCTGACGCCCGACAAGGTGCCCGCAGCGGATGCTGGGGCCTATAACCACAAGGGCATCGAACTTTATGCCCAGTATCAGACCCGCCTGCGCGAGCTGAACGCCGTGGATTTCGGCGACCTTCTTTTGCACATGGTCACGATTTTCCAAACCCACCCGGACGTGTTGGAGCAATACCAGCGCTGGTTCCGCTACATCCTTGTGGACGAATATCAGGATACCAACGTCGCCCAATATCTCTGGCTGCGCCTGCTTGCCGGGGGGCACAAGAATATTTGCTGCGTGGGGGATGATGATCAGTCGATCTATGGCTGGCGCGGGGCCGAGGTGGGCAACATCCTGCGGTTTGAGAAGGATTTTCCCGGGGCGTTTGTAGTCCGGCTGGAACAGAACTATCGCTCGACTCCGCATATTCTGGCGGCTGCCTCCAACGTCATTCGTGGCAACGAAAGCCGTTTGGGCAAAGAGCTTTGGACGGTGGAAGAATGGGGGGAGAAAGTCCAATTGGCGGGGCGTTGGGACGGTGAGGAAGAAGCCCGATGCATTGGCGAGAAAATTGAGGATCTATTTTCTGGTCGAGCGCCAGAGGCAAAGAGAAGAAGCAACCCCCGTTCTCAATCTTTTCAGCAAGAGTTGGACCGACGTGCAAAAGCCGGTTTGGGAAGGTTAACGCGCCAAGAATTTGTGCGCCAAGCTTTTGAAACAGGGTCTGCCTATTCCGATCTTAAGGTCCAAAACCTTGTGAAACGTTTGATAAGAGACGATCCGAATGCTTCCAACATGTACAAATCAGTATTGGCTAGTCCTGTTGAGAGTTATTCATTCAACGAAATCGCCATCCTTGTCCGCGCCTCGCACCAGATGCGGGCGTTTGAGGATCGGTTTCTGACCATCGGTCTGCCGTACAAGGTGATCGGCGGCCCTCGGTTCTATGAACGGATGGAGATTCGCGATGCCATGGCCTATTTCCGGCTGGTGGTCAGCCCCGAGGATGATCTGGCGTTTGAGCGGATCGTGAACACGCCCAAACGCGGCCTTGGCGACAAGGCGCAGCAGACGATTCAGGTGGTGGCGCGGGAAAACGGCGTGTCTTTGGTCGAGGGTGCGCGGATCGCGGTCGACAATGCTCTGATCAAAGGCAAAGGGGCCAAGGCGCTGCGCGAGTTGATCGACGGGCTGGCGCGGTGGAATGCGATGACGCGGGGGCCTCGGATCGAGGTGGATGATGACACCGTGATCGACGATGGCATCTCACCCATCCGCTATGGCGCGCCCGAGCATACGCATATCGAACTGGCGCAGATCGTGTTGGACGAATCCGGTTACACCGCCCATTGGCAGAACGAAAAGACACCCGAGGCACCGGGGCGGCTGGAGAACCTCAAGGAACTGGTCAACCAGCTGGATAATTTCGAGAACCTGCAAGGGTTTCTGGAGCATGTCAGTCTGGTGATGGATAACGAGCAGGATGGCGACGGGGCGAAGGTCTCGATCATGACGCTGCACGCGGCCAAGGGGCTGGAGTTTCCGGCCGTGTTCCTGCCGGGGTGGGAAGATGGGTTGTTCCCGTCTCAGCGCTCGATGGACGAATCCGGGCTGAAGGGTTTGGAAGAGGAACGGCGGCTCGCTTATGTGGGCATCACCCGCGCCGAGGAAGTCTGTACGATCTCCTTCGCGGCCAACCGGCGGGTTTTCGGGCAGTGGCAGAATTCGATGCCCTCGCGCTTTATCGACGAACTGCCCGAGGAACATGTTGAGGTGCTGACGCCTCCGGGCCTTTACGGCGGCGGGCAGGTTGCGGCCAGTATCGAGACCCGCGCGGCGGAGGCGAATGTTTACAACTCGCCCGGCTGGAAACGGATGCAGGCGCGGCAGGGGCAGTACGGGATGTCTCAGCCAAAAGAAAGCCGGAATACGGTGATTGATGCGACTGCCGTGGCCAGCTTCACGTTGGGCGAGCGGGTGTTTCACCAGAAATTCGGCTATGGCGCGGTGATCGGTATCGAAGGCGACAAGGTCGAGGTCGAGTTCGACAAGGCCGGGGTGAAGAAGGTGGTATCGCGCTTTCTGACCGCCAAGGACGACGTGCCGTTTTGAATTTTTGCGAGGCTCTGCCTCGCGCTCCGAGGTATTTTTGAACAGAAGAAGCAGGGGGCGTTCGCGCCCCTTTTTTGCTTTGGAAAAAGAAAAACGGCGGTTCCCAGGGAGGAGAAGGGGAACCGCCGTTCTTTTCTACATCAGGGCAGGGAGGAGGAAGCCCCGATGTATCCGAACCCGGGTTTGATCCCGGTATGAGGAAGACGCGGCGACGTCAGGGAGGAGGAAGACGTCGCCGCGCGCTTTCAACATCGAGGCAGGGAGGAGGAGAGCCCCGATGTATCAGGTTCCGGCGGTCAGGGCCGGTATAAGGTGCGGCAACGTCAGGGAGGATGAGAGACGTTGCCGCTGAAACACAGGTCCGAAAGGGAGGAGGACGGACCTGATCTCGGTGTATCGTGTCGCGCTTAATGCGCGATCTGCTCTTCGGTGGCCTGCACGGCCAGCCGGCGGATCATCGACCGGTGCAGGCCCAGATCGGCCAGTTCGCGGTCGGACAGGGCCGACAGTTCGTTGACCGTTTGGCGGTACAGGCGATAGCGCGCAACGCGGGCTTTTACGTTGTCAACCAGCGCTGCGATACCGAATGCCGGCGCGCCTTTCAGGGTTGTGTGTGTGCTTGCGACTGCCATTTTCATCATCCGTTCATTCTTGCTGCTGCCGGCATCGTCCGGCGCTTGCTTGAGACTGAAAATAGGCAAATGCTGCGATTGCACAATAGCTGGCGATGTCAATGCTGCTATGCAGCAAATGCATGGATATCAGGATGTTGAGGTAAAGCCCTTGAAAATATGGGTTTTGGAGATGTCTTTTCCCTAGGGTCAAGATTGCGCGCATCAAACGACCCGGGATTGATGCCTGTTGTTTGAGCACGACTTCACGAAATTTGAGCGTTTGGAAAGGCAATCCTGAGAAAGGGAAGGGTACGACTGCGTCGTGAGCGCGCTTTAAACAGGGTTTGAGTTTTTCGTAGTTGGGATCGGCAATTTGATGTGGAAAGGTCAGGATTTCCAGCCTGAAGCGTTCTGCCTGAAATGCGGGCTTGCTGTCGGCTTTCTTTCTTCAATGATGAGCGGTCCCGGGCGTCACCCTTTCATCCAACTGACTTGGTTAGTGTGTCAAATCCCATAAGGCAGTTGGTGGGGTGCGCGTTTGCAATACGCCGAAATCCTCACGCAGTATTTGACATCTGCGCGTCTCAGGATGGACAACGCCCTTTGGTTGCTTTGAAACCAGCACTTTATCCTTTTACGGCTTGGGCATCTTTCCTCCGCCCGTCTGCTGAATGACATGGGTCGACTCATGCGCGGGCAGCATCCCGTTTTTGGCGTCCCCGCCTTTCAGGTGATCGACCACTTTGTCCACTTTTGCCATGGGCATGGGCCGTTCTTCGTTTTGCAGTTGTTTCCTCGTCTATTTTCTGGGACTGCGGCTTGGTATGCGACAGAACTCGGCAACCAGAGCTTTCATTCTCACATAAGTGATATGCTTGTCCGCATTGTGTAGCCAATTCTGGCCGCAGTGGTCTGAGACTATATGAGAGTGGGGTGAACCTGTTACTTTCCCTTTGTTCAGTGCGTCGCGATTTGGGCGAACTCCGCTAATTTAGGAGTGACGGGAAATTATGGGCGCGACCGGGATTCTCATGGGGCTGAGTCCGAAACGAATCGTCAATAAGGCCCATTTTCCAATCAGAATACGGCCGTCACTAAGAAAATCCAAAAATTATTGGGAAATCGTGGGATGCGCGAATTGCCCTGAATTTGATGCACATTTATGCGATGCTTTGATATTCTTATCAATATATGGTGCCCAAGGGTGTTGATTTGGTGTTTTACCGACACCTTCAACACCTGCTCAGCGAGTATAGTCCCAAGATTTCCCTTGATTTCCATAATTTCCCATGCGATCCCTTGTTTACCCGATGAGGGCGAGGACAGTTAAGGGGCGCCAAACGACCCCGGACCAAAAATACAAAAACAGGTTTCATACAGGCATCTCGCTTTCATCACTCAACAGATCCGGCGCGCGGGCGAGCAGACATCCCCCCAGGTGGCGCGCGCAGCTGGACATCCCGCTCAGCGGGTCAATGCGGCGGGTTGATCAGTGGCAGCAGATCAACCCGCCGTTTTTACTTCCGGGGGGAACGTGAATTTCAGGTGGGGCGCAAGCGAAAGGGACAGTCGTCTTGGCGCGCAGGTTTAGAGGCGAAAGCCAGCATAAGGTAGATACGAAGGGCAGGGTCTCGATCCCGGCCTCGTTTCGCCGTGTGCTTGAGGCCTCGGATCCCAACTGGCAGCCCGGTGACAATCCTGAACTGGTGATTGTCTATGGCGACCACCGCCGCAAATATCTTGAATGCTATACCATGCAGGCGATTGACGAGGTCGACGACAAGATCGACGCTTTGCCGCGGGGCTCGATGCAGCGCCGGATGCTGCAGCGTCTGTTCCATGGTCAGTCCTTTCCGACCAATGTCGATGAAACTGGCCGTCTGGTCCTGCCCGCCAAGCTGCGCAACAAGATCGGCCTTGAGGGCGAGGCATTCTTTATCGCCGCCGGGGACACCTTCCAGATCTGGAAACCCGAGACTTACGAGGCCGACGAACTGGCCGCGACCGAGGAATGGCTGGACGATCTGCCCGAGGATTTCGATCCGATGCAGTATCTCGACGGCATCGGGGATGGGTGACGGCATGGCCGGCGCTCAGATCTCATCGAACCCTCACATACCTGTTCTGTTGCGTCCGTTGCTGGCTGCCGTGGCGCCTGTGTCGGGTGTCTGGCTGGATGGAACCTTCGGCGCGGGCGGCTATACGCGGGGCCTGCTGGAGGCCGGAGCCGAGAGGGTCATTGGCGTGGATCGCGACCCGCAGGCCTTTGAAATGGCCGCCGATTGGGCCGGGGATTATGGTGACCGGCTGGTGATGCAGCAGGGTGTGTTTTCGCGCATGGATGAGTATGCGCAGGACCTTGATGGCGTGGTGCTGGACCTCGGCGTCTCGTCCATGCAGCTGGATCAGGCCGAGCGCGGCTTTTCCTTCATGAAAGACGGCCCTCTGGACATGCGCATGAGCCAGCAGGGCGAAAGCGCCGCCGATCTGGTGAATACCGCGACCGAGGCACAACTGGCCGATATCCTGTTCCATTTCGGAGAAGAACGTGCCAGCCGTCGTATTGCCAAGGCCATCGTCAAGGCGCGGGCCGAGGAGCCGATCACCACGACTCTGCGTCTGGCTGAGATCATCGAATCCTGCCTGCCGCGCCCGAAGCCGGGCCAATCGCATCCTGCAACGCGCAGCTTTCAGGGGCTGCGCATCGCGGTGAATGCGGAATACGAAGAACTGTTTCAGGGCCTTATGGCGGCTGAGCGCGCTTTGAAACCGGGCGGACAACTGGCCATTGTGACATTCCACTCCATCGAGGATCGGATGGTCAAGCGGTTCTTCCAATCGCGCGCAGGCAAGACGGGTCGCGCCAACCGCTATGCGCCCGAGATGGCACAGGAACTGCCGCAATTCACGCTCAAGACCCGCAAGGCGGTGGGTCCCGACGATCAGGAATTGCAGGAAAACCCACGCGCGCGCTCGGCCAAGCTGCGCGTGGCGATACGAACTGAGGCTCCGGCGGGGGAAATTGAGGCCCGCGCCATCGGCATGCCGCAACTGGGGGGACGAGGAAGATGAAGAGTATATTGTATGTGTTGACGGCCCTTTCCGTATTCGGGCTAGCGCTTTGGGCGTATCAAGAGAACTACCGAACGCAGCAGGTGCTGAAGGAAACCCAGTCGCTGCAGCGCGAGATTGGAATTGCGCAAGCGCGCCTGGCGGTGCTGAATGCAGAATGGGCCTATCTGAACCGGCCCGACCGCCTGCGGGAACTGGCGGATCTCAATTTCGAACGTCTGGGCCTCTTGCCTCTGCGCGCACAGCAGTTTGGCCGCGCCGATCAGATTGCCTATGGCGAAGACCCCGACCTACCCATCCTCGATCCGCTTGAACTGCAGGAAATCACCGATATTCAGGCGCTGGGCGAGGTGCAATTCCCATGACCCGCACACCGCTCCGCCCGCTGGCCCGCATCCTTGACGCCCGCGCCAAGGGCGAAAACCCCAAGGCGATTGAGCGCGAGAACATCCGCAAACGCCACGAAGACATGAAAGACCGCGCCCGCGCCCGGGCCGAAGGCCGCCTGCTGGTGCTGGGCCTCTTCTTCTTCTGCGCCTTCTCGGTCGTGGGTTTCCGCATGGGCGCGCTTGCGACCTCCGAGGCGCAGGAGCCGCTGGCCAGCGCACCGGGTGCTTCCATCGCGATGCAGCGCGGCAATATTGTCGACCGCGAGGGGCGCATTCTGGCGACCAATCTGGACACCTATTCGGTCTATGCTCAGCCGCCCCTGATGATCGACCCGATTGCGGCTGCCGATCAACTGGTTGCGATCTTCCCCGATCTGGAAAAAGAGCGTCTGGTCAAGGATTTCACCGGCAAGCGCAAGTTCCTGTGGATCAAGAAACGAATCTCGCCCGAGCAGAAGCAGGCGGTGCATGATATCGGCGATCCGGGCATCCTGTTTGGCCCGCGCGAAATGCGACTGTACCCGAACGGCAAGCTGGCCGCGCATATTCTGGGCGGCTCGGGCTTTGGCCGCGAAGGTGTCAGTGCCGCCGAGGTGATCGGTGTGGCCGGTGTCGAGAAACAGTTCGACGACTATCTGCGCGACCCGGCCAACGGCAACAAGCCGCTGCAACTGTCGCTGGACCTGACCGTTCAGGCCGCCGTTGAACAGGTGCTTTATGGCGGCATGAAGATCATGAACGCCAAGGGCGCCTCGGCGGTTCTGATGAACGCGCATACCGGCGAGGTTGTCTCGGCGGCCTCGCTGCCGTCTTTTGATCCCAACGACCGCCCACGCCCGCCGACCTCGGGCTTCGATCCCTCGGACAGCCCGCTGTTCAACCGCTATGTGCAGGGCGTGTATGAACTGGGCTCGGTATTCAAAATCTTTACCGCAGCGCAGGCTGTGCAACTGGGATTGGTGAATTCCAACACGATCATCGACACTTCAGGCCCGATGAAGATCGGCCGTTTCCCAATCGGTGAATTCAACGGCAAGAACTATGGCGAGATCAGCGTGGCTGATGTGATCGTCCACAGCTCGAACCGGGGTACCGGGCGGCTGGCGCTGCAGATCGGCGCGCAGCGGCAGCAGGATTTCCTGAACGCGCTGGGCATGTTCGACCCGACCCCGTTCGAGATTGTCGAGGCGAAGGGCGGCCAGCCGCTCAAGCCCAAGAAATGGGGTGAGCTGAGCACAGTGACCATTTCCTATGGCCATGGCCTGTCGACCAGCCCGATGCATTTGGCCGCCGGGTATGCCGCGATTGCCAATGGCGGGTATTATGTCAGCCCGACCATCCTGCGCCGCAACGGTCCGCAATACGGCCCCCGCGTGATGTCCGAAAACACCGCCAAGCAGGCGCAGAACATGCTGCGCAAGGTCGTCACCGATGGCACCGCCAGCTTTGGTGACGTGGCAGGCTATGATGTGGCAGGCAAAACCGGCACCGCTGACAAGCCCAAGCCCCGCGGAGGCTATTATGATGACAAGGTGATCGCCACCTTCGCCACTATCTTCCCGGCCTACGACCCGAAATACGTGCTAATCGTTACATTGGATGAACCCTCCATCGTCGCCTATGGCGAAAAGCGCCGTACCGCCGGTTGGACCGCCGTGCCCGTCGCCGCCGAACTGATCGCGCGCATTGCGCCTTTGTTGGGCCTCAGACCCCGGCTTGAGCCTGAGGCGCGCGCTGCTATAACGCTGACCTCAAATTAGGCTGTCCGGCGAAAGGTGGGTCATGGGCAATCCGTCAAAGAAACTCAGCGAACTGGCCCTGACCGCACGGGGCGGGGCGAATCCTGACATTACCGGGCTGGCGGTCGATAGCCGCGAGGTAAAGGACGGCTTCCTCTTCGCGGCCCTCCCTGGCACCCGCGTCCACGGCGGAGAGTTCATCCAATACGCCTTGCGCATGGGCGCTGCCGCGATCCTGACCGACGCCAAAGGGGCCGAGATCGCCGCCCAAGAACTGGTCGCCTCGGACGCCGCCCTGATTGTCACCGAAGACCCGCGTCAGGCACTGGCCGGGGCCGCCGCCCTGTGGTTCGGCGCGCAGCCTCAGACCATCGTCGCGGTGACCGGCACCAACGGCAAAACTTCCGTCGCCAGCTTCGTCCGCCAGATCTGGACGGAACTGGACCTTGCCGCAGTCAACCTCGGCACAACCGGGGTCGAAGGCGCATGGACCGCCCCGCTGGCCCACACCACGCCCGAACCGATCACGCTGCATCGCTGTCTGGCCGAGGCCGCCGCGAATGGCGTGACCCATGCGGCGATGGAGGCCTCGTCCCACGGCCTCGAACAGCGCCGTCTGGACGGGGTGCATCTGGCCGCCGCAGGGTTCTCGAACTTCACGCAGGACCATCTGGACTATCACGACACGTTCGAGGCCTATTTCGCCGCCAAAGCGGGCCTGTTCGACCGGGTGCTGCCCGAGGACGGCGTCGCGGTGATCAACCTCAGTGATCCCAAGGGCGCGCAAGTGCGCAAGATCGCCGAGGCCCGCGGACAGAACATCATCACCGTCGGCCCCGAGGGTGCCGATCTTTGCCTGCTGAATCAACGCTTTGATGCGACCGGGCAGGATCTGCGCTTTTCGTGGAAGGGCAAGGTCCATCAAACCCGCCTGAACCTGATCGGCGGGTTTCAAGCCGAAAACGTCCTGCTGGCCTGCGGTCTGGTCATCGCTGCTGGAGAAGACCCCGACCGCGTGTTCGAAACTCTACCGCATCTGTCCACCGTCCGGGGCCGGATGCAGTTGGCTGCGACACGCGAAAACGGCGCTGCGGTGTTTGTCGACTACGCCCATACGCCCGACGCTGTCGCCACGGCGCTGAAAGCGATGCGCCCGCATGTCATGGGCCGCCTGATCGCCATCGTCGGCGCGGGCGGTGACCGGGACGCCACCAAACGCCCGCTGATGGGACAGGCGGCGGCAGAAAACGCCGATCTGGTCTTTGTCACCGATGACAACCCGCGCAGCGAAGACCCGGCCACCATCCGCGCCGCCGTCATGCTGGGCGCGCCCGAGGCCACCGAGGTCGGCGACCGGGCCGAGGCTATCCTGCGCGGCATCGACGCCCTGCAACCCGGCGACGCGCTTCTGATCGCAGGCAAAGGCCATGAAACCGGTCAGATCGTCGGTGATCAGGTGCTGCCCTTCGACGATGTCGAGCAGGCCAGCATCTCGGTCGCCGCATTGGACGGGAGGGTCGCATGACGCTCTGGACCGCAGCCGAGACCGCCGAGGCCACCAAAGGCCGTGCCACCGGTGACTGGCAGGTCAACGGCGTCTCCATCGACACCCGCACCCTGCAACCCGGCGACCTGTTCGTTGCGCTCAAGGCGGCCCGCGATGGTCATGATTTCGTCGCACAGGCGCTTGAGAAAGGCGCGGGGGCTGCGCTAGTGTCCCGCATCCCCGAAGGTGTGTCCGACGATGCACCGCTGCTGATCGTAGATGACGTGTTGCAAGGGCTCGAGGCGCTGGGCCAAACCGCCCGCGCCCGGACGAATGCGCGCGTGGTGGGCGTCACCGGCAGCGTCGGCAAGACCTCGACCAAGGAAATGCTGGCCAGTATTCTGGAAACCCAAGGCAAAACCCATGCCAGCGTCGCCAGCTATAACAACCATTGGGGTGTCCCGCTGACACTGGCCCGGATGCCCCGCGACACCGAATTCGCCGTGATCGAGATCGGCATGAACCATCCGGGCGAAATCGCCCCGCTGGCTCGTCAGGCGCAGCCGCATGTGGCGCTGGTGACGACCGTCGCGGCGGTGCATCTGGAAGCGTTCGAGGACGTGGCAGGCATCGCCCACGAAAAGGCCGCGATTTTCGACGGACTGAAGAAAGACGGAGCCGCCATCGTCAATGCCGATATCGACCACGCCGACATCCTGCGCGACTGTGCGCAAGCCAAAGGCGCGAAGATCGTCGAATTTGGCCGCGCAGCACAGGATTATGCCCTGACCGAGGTGGAGCAGGGGCCGGACAACCTGCAGGCGCAAGGAGCAGTCAGCGGCAAGCCCATCCAATTCGAGGTGCAATCGGCGGGAACACATTTCGCCATGAACGCTCTGGGCGCTCTGGCGGCTTGCGTCGAGATGGGGGTCGATCTGGATCAGGCCATCGCGGGCCTGCGCCGTTGGTCTCCGGTCAAGGGGCGCGGCGTGCGCGAGGTGATCGCGCTGCTCGAGGGACAGATCGAATTGCTGGACGACAGCTATAACGCCAACCCGACCTCGATGGAGGCTGCTCTGGACGTGCTGGCCGCATCCCAAGGCAAACGCAAGATCGCGTTTCTGGGCGATATGAAGGAACTGGGTACGCAGGAACAGGCGATGCATGCCGCGATGGCGGATGTCGCGGCAATGGCGCAGATCGATCAGGTTCATTGTATTGGCCCTCTGATGCAGGCGCTGCATCAGGCGATGCCCGAAGGCAAACGGGGGCTTTGGGCTGAGACCAGCGCCGAGATGGCCGCGCACCTGCCCGAACTGATCCGTGATGGTGATGCGGTGTTGGCCAAGGGCTCGCTCAGCATGGCATTGGCGCAGATTGTTGACGCTCTGCGGAAAATGGGGCAAGTGCGCGCGTGATCCATGCCCGGTGCGTAAGAAAGGTATTGGTATGCTTTATTGGTTAACCGCCCTGTCGGACGGAGGCGATTTCTGGAACCTCTTCCGCTATATCACCTTCCGCGCAGGGGGCGCCTTTCTGACCGCGCTGATCTTTGGGTTCATCTTCGGCAAGCCTTTGATCAACGTGTTGCGTCGCAAGCAGGGCAAAGGCCAGCCGATCCGTGATGATGGTCCCGAGGGGCATTTCTCGAAGGCCGGAACCCCCACCATGGGCGGGCTGCTGATCGTGGGCGCGCTGGTGACCTCGACTCTGATCTGGGCGCGATGGGACAATCCTTATGTCTGGATGGTGCTGTTCGTGACGCTGGCCTACGCGGCCATCGGCTTTGCTGACGATTATGCCAAAGTCTCGAAGCAAAACACATCGGGTGTGTCGGGCAGAATGCGGTTGGCGTTGGGTGTGTTGATCGCAGTGTTAGCGGCGCTTTGGGCAACGTTGCACCACCCGGCGGATCTGCAAAACCAACTGGCGCTGCCGATCTTCAAGGACACGCTGGTAAACTTGGGGGTGTTCTACATCCCGTTTGCAATTGTGGTCATTGTCGGCGCGGCGAATGCGGTGAACCTGACCGATGGTCTGGACGGGTTGGCGATCATGCCCGCGATGATCGCGGCCTCGACCCTTGGCGTGATCGCCTATGCGGTGGGGCGGGTCGACTTTACGGAATATCTCGACGTCCATTACGTGCCCGGCACGGGTGAGATCCTGATCTTTACAGCTGCATTGTTCGGCGGAGGGCTCGGGTTCCTTTGGTACAATGCTCCACCGGCAGCGGTGTTCATGGGCGACACCGGATCGCTGGCCCTGGGCGGCGCGCTGGGCGCCATCGCCGTGGCCACCAAGCACGAGCTGGTTCTGGCCGTGGTCGGCGGTCTGTTCGTCGTCGAAGCGCTGAGCGTGATCATTCAGGTGCTCTATTTCAAGCGCACGGGGCGGCGGGTGTTCCTGATGGCTCCGATCCATCATCACTATGAGAAAAAGGGCTGGGCGGAACCGACCATCGTCATCCGCTTCTGGATCATCTCGCTGATCCTCGCGATGATCGGGCTGGCGACGCTGAAGGTCCGGTAACGCTCCCGCCGGGTTCGGAGGGCCTGCGGCCCCCCTGCCACCCGTTGGGCCCGGCTCGCGCTGTCGCGCGAGCCTGAACCCGCCCTTGCCTTTGGCAAATCCTTCGGTGCAGGGTGGCGCAGATTTCTAGGCGATGAAGGTGGGCGGCATGATCCCGGTCAAAGGGTTTTCAGGACAGAAGGTTGCAGTTCTGGGGCTGGGTCGGTCGGGCCTGACCACCGCGCGGGCGCTGCGCGCAGGCGGGGCCGAGCCGATCTGCTGGGATGACAACCCCGCCGCGCGTGAGGCTGCCGAGGGTGAAGGCTTCGCCTGCGCCGATCTGCGCCGTCACGGGGCGTTTGAGGGGGTTGCGACGCTGATCGTCTCGCCCGGTATCCCGCATCTTTATCCCTCGCCCAACCCGGTTGTGGCCGCCGCTTTGGACGCGGGTGTGCCGGTCGACAATGATATCGGTCTTTTCTTTCGGTCCTTCGCCGGACCGGAGTGGAACAATTACGACACCCCGCCGCGCGTCATTGCGGTGACCGGCTCGAACGGCAAATCGACCACCGCCGCGCTGATCCACCATATTCTGACTGAGGCGGGGCGCGACTCGCAACTGGCGGGCAATATCGGGCGCGGCGTTCTGGATATCGGCCCGGGCGGTGATGGCTCGGTCGTGGTGCTTGAACTCAGCAGCTATCAGACCGAACTGGCCCGCGCGCTGACCCCGGATGTGGCGGTATTCACCAATCTCTCGCCCGATCATCTGGATCGCCATGGCGGCATGGGCGGCTATTTCGCCGCCAAGCGCCGCCTGTTCGCCGAGGGCGGACCCGATCGCGCCGTGATTGGTATTGACGAGGCCGAGGGCGCGTTTCTGGCCGGGCAACTGGCCGAAGGCCCGACGGATGACCGGGTGATCCGCGTCTCGGTGGCGCGCAAGCTGACCGCGCCGGGCTGGCAGGTCTTTGCGCGCAAAGGATACCTGGCTGAATACCGTAAGGGCCGTCAGGCGGGCTCTATCGATCTGCGTGGCATCAAGGGCCTGCCCGGCACGCATAACCACCAGAACGCCTGCGCAGCTTATGCTGCCTGCCGGTCGCTGGGCCTCGCGCCCCGGGTGATCGAGGATGCGCTGCACTCCTTCCCCGGCCTGCCGCATCGCAGTCAGATCATCGCCGAGGCGGGCGGGGTGACCTATGTGAACGACTCCAAGGCCACCAATGTCGACAGCGCCCTGAAAGCGCTGAGCGCGTTCAAACAAATCCGCTGGATCTGCGGTGGGCTTGAGAAAGAGGGCGGGCTGGCAGCGTTGAGCCAAGTCAGCGATCATGTGGTCAAAGCCTATGTCATCGGGCGCGAGGCTGCGAATTTTGCGTTGCAACTGGCACCCGAAACTCAGGTCTGTACGACCATGGCCGCCGCCGTCGAACAGGCAATGTCAGAGGCACAGCCCGGTGAGACTGTATTGCTGGCTCCTGCGGCGGCCAGTTTCGACCAATACGACAATTTCGAACAGCGCGGAGAGGACTTTGCCGTTCAGGTCAAACAACGGTTGGCTGGTTAGGGATTTGCAATGATCCGCCGGTTCAGCGAAGCTGGCGGGTGATCGACTTGACGTTCGGAACCTGCTGGATTTGCCTGCCTGCAACTCAACAAAAGGATATTCCCATGAAATATCTAAACCTGACTCTGATCGTGCCAGCCCTCGTTATAATGGGGGCCTGCACCAATACAGGAGCCAATTATCAGCCCGTTATTGATGGTGCTGTGGGCCCGAACTACAATGTGGATTTGGCGCAGTGCCAGCAATTGGCTGCTTCCCAGGCCAGCGTCGATGGATCGACCGCAGGTAATGCCGCAATAGGTGCCGCAGGTGCCGCTGCGACCACGGCGATCATTCAGGACAGCAGCGACAATCTGGGCCGTGCAGCCGTTGCCGGTGCGCTGGTCGGCGCGGGCGCGGATGTGATCAACAAGAACCAGAACAAGGAAGTCATCGTGCGCAACTGTATGCGCAATCGCGGCTACAACGTCGTCGGCTAAGGCCGCGCGATCGATTGTGTAGGCTAACGGCCTGCGATGGCGCACCCGGCGGCGTGGCCCGAGGACCACGCCCACTGGAAATTATAGCCACCCAGCCAACCGGTGACATCTACCGCTTCACCAATGACATAGAGGCCGGGGACATCCCTGGCCTCCATCGTTTTTGACGACAGATCATCGGTGTCGATCCCGCCCAGAGTGACCTCGGCCGTGCGATACCCTTCGGTACCCGAGGGCGTCAGTTCCCAACCCGACAGCGCCGCGACCAGATCGGACAGCGCCGCATCGGACTGATCCGCCAGATTGCCCGCCATCGGGATTTCTTTGCTCAGATGTTCCACCAGCCGCGCGGGCAGATGCCGCGCCAGTTCCGTGGTCAGGGCCTTGCGCCCTCCGGCCTGACGCTGATCGCGCAGCAGGTCGAACAGGGGCAGGTCAGGGATCAGGTTGACCCGGATCACCTCACCCTCGCGCCAGTAGGAGGAGAGTTGCAACACCGCTGGCCCGCTCAGGCCGCGATGGGTGAACAGCAACGCCTCGTCAAAGCTGGTGCGGTCATTCGCAAGACGCGCGGGCAGGGACACGCCCGAGAGGTCCCTGAACCGGCCCTCGGAAAAGGTGAACGGCACCAGCGCCGCCCGGGTCTGGGTCACCCGCAACCCGAATTGCTTTGCGATGTCATAGGCCAGCCCGGTCGCGCCCATCTTGGGGATCGACTTGCCACCCGTCGCCAATACCAGATTGGCACAGGTCAAGTTGTGGCGCTGCCCCTCACGCTCGAATTCCAGCGCAAAACCAATCTCAGTCTTGCGCAGATCACGCAGCGAGGTCTGCACCCACAGCTCGGCCCCTGCCTGCGCCATCTCGTCCAGCAACATCTGAATGATCTGTTTCGATGATCCGTCGCAGAAAAGCTGCCCCAGCGTCTTTTCGTGCCAGGTAATGCCGTGACGACCAACCAGATCGATGAAATCCCACTGCGTATACCGTGCCAGTGCGGATTTGCAGAAATGCGGGTTTTGCGACAGGAAATTACCCGGCCCTGCGTACATATTGGTGAAATTGCAGCGTCCACCGCCCGAGATTCGGATCTTTTCTCCCGCTGCCTTTGCGTGGTCGATCACAAGCACCCGCCCGCCACAATGCGCCGCGCACATCAGGCCTGCCGCACCGGCGCCAAGGATGATCGTGTCGAAAGTCATAAGCTGCGCATGACCGGATTTCGTCGCGTTTGCAAGAGTCGGCGGGATAGGCCCTTGATTAGTGAGTTTCGGTTTCTGACTCGGAAATTTCGAGGCAAACTCAACATGCCGAGCGCCCCTCACGGCACCGTGGGTGCAGGGTCGTCACAGTGGCACGGGCGATCTTTGGCGCGATACTTGACCCACTTTAGGAGGGAATTTACCAATGAGCGGCACAATCGAAGTTCAATGATTTTTCCCAGTCGCGCGGAGTCTCGTTTCCATGTCCTCGTCCGTTTTTGGCGCATTTCGTTCCGACTCCACCCTGTCAGATGCTGGCGCATCGACAACTGTCGTGGGGTCTTCGTTTCAGATTTCAGCCTATAGCCAGATCACGATTGAAGATGGCGCAGACGGCACAATCTATAGCGGCGACAGCATTTCTAACGAAATCTCGAACGACCCGGCGCAAACCTTCAACGGAGAGATCATCTTTTGGGATTTCACGGTTTCGGTCACGGATGGCACCAATACCTATGAAATCGCCCTGTTCGATTTTGATATCAATGGAGATGGCAACTCGATCGGTGTGGATGCCGAGGACGGGTTTTTTCTGGGCTTTATCGGCGGCAATATCCCGCCGCTGAACACCACACTGACAATCACAGCGATTACGGATAACGGCCCCAGCATCGATGTCGATACTGTCGTTCCGTGTTTTGTGGCGGGTACAACCATTCTTACTCCTGACGGTGCTCGCCCGATCGAAAGCCTGTGTGTTGGCGATCTGGTCGAGACGATGGACAATGGCCCACAGGCGATACGCTGGATCGGATCGCGGGAGCTGGACAGTATTGACCTGACGATGAAACCCAAACTCAGGCCGATCCGTATCCGCAAGGGCGCGTTGGGGCAGGGGCTGCCCGAGACTGATCTGCTTGTCTCACCGCAGCATCGCATGTTGGCCAGATCACCCATTGCGGCGCGAATGTTCGCCAAGCACGAGGTGTTGATCCCTGCAAAGCGGCTTTTGGATCTGCCGGGGGTTTCGATTGAAGATGGGGCGGCACCGGTGATTTATATTCATCTTCTTTTTGATCGTCATGAGGTCATTTTCGCCGAAGGCGCTCCCACCGAAAGCCTGTTCACAGGACCCGAGGCGTTGAAGGGCGTCGGCCAAGAGGCTTTGGAGGAAATCACCGAGATTTTCCCTGAAATCGCGACGGAAGCGCATACACCGATGACCGCACGTCCCATTCCGCCAAAAGGGCGGCAGATGCGCAGCATGGTCCAACGCCATGTTAAGAATGGTAAGCCTCTGGTCTCCTAGCTCTTACGGCATGTGCTGCTGATGGCGTTTGGCAGCACACCGCGCGAACAACGATCAAGGGTGCGTCAAACCTCTCCCAGAAGATACCGCAAATTTTGTGCAGGGCCTTCATTCCGCTAGCCCAAACGCCAAAATCCCTGTAGACTTGCACTCAGACCCCGAAAACGGGGCGGCAACGAGGCAGATAGTGGCGGTATCTCATGACTGAGATGGTGTATGGCGCGGTCCGGGACACGCGCGGAGAACCGATTCTACCAAAATGGTGGCGAACGATTGATCGCTGGACGATGTCCTGTGTCCTGATCCTGTTTGTCATCGGGCTGTTGCTGGGGCTGGCCTCGTCGCCGCCGCTGGCCGGTCGCAACGGGTTTGATCCGTTTCACTATGTCGAGCGTCAGGCGCTGTTCGGCGGGATGGCGCTGATTGCCATGCTTCTGACGTCGATGATGTCGCCGACGCTCGTCCGACGGCTGGCCATTCTCGGCTTTCTGGCCTCATTCGTGGCGCTGGCCTTCCTGCCGGTCTTTGGTACTGACTTTGGCAAAGGCGCTGTGCGCTGGTATTCGCTGGGATTTGCGTCCCTGCAGCCATCCGAGTTTCTGAAACCCGGTTTCGTGGTGGTGGCCGCATGGCTGCTGGCTGCATCGCAAGAGATCAACGGGCCTCCGGGGCGATTGTGGTCGTTCGCGCTGTGCATGGCGATTGTGGCGATGCTGGTGCTGCAACCCGATTTCGGGCAGGCCTGCCTGATCCTGTTTGGCTGGGGCGTGATGTATTTCGTCGCAGGCGCGCCGATGCTGCTGCTGGTTGGCATGGCCGGGGCTGTGGTTCTGGGCGGCATGTTTGCCTATTCCAATTCCGAACACTTTGCCCGCCGCATCGACGGTTTCCTGAACCAAGAGGTCGATCCGACCACTCAGCTTGGCTATGCAACAAACGCTATTCAGGAGGGCGGCCTGTTCGGTGTCGGCGTGGGTGAGGGACAAGTGAAATGGTCGCTGCCCGATGCGCATACGGATTTCATCATTGCGGTCGCGGCTGAGGAATACGGGCTGATCCTCGTTCTGATCATCATCGCGCTTTATTCGCTGATCGTCGTACGCTCGCTTCTGCGGCTGATGCGCGAACGTGACATGTTCATCCGTCTGGCCGGGACCGGGCTGGCCTGCATGTTTGGCGTGCAGGCGATGATCAACATGGGCGTCGCCGTGCGCCTGCTGCCCGCCAAGGGCATGACTTTGCCGTTCGTCAGCTATGGCGGCTCGTCGCTGATTGCGGGCGGCATCGCGGTTGGTATGCTACTGGCGTTCACCCGTTCTCGCCCTCAAGGCGAACTGGGCGACATTCTGCGCGGACGAGGCTGATGCCATATCTTCTGATCGCAGCGGGCGGCACCGGGGGGCATATGTTCCCCGCGCAGGCGTTGGCCGAGGCGATGCTGCACAAAGGCTGGCGCGTGCGCCTGTCCACCGATCCGCGCGGCGCGCGATATACCGGGGCCTTCCCCGAAGGTGTTGAGATTGTCGAAGCCTCCTCGGCCACCTTCGCCCGCGGTGGCCTGGCCGCCAAGGTATTGGTCGGCCCTAAGATCGCCGCTGGCGTCACCGGCATGGCCGCGCAGATGATGCGCGACAAGCCCGACGTCGTGGTGGGCTTTGGCGGCTACCCCTCGATCCCGGCGCTGGGTGCTGCAACACTGCTGAAAATCCCGCGCATGATCCATGAACAAAACGGCGTTCTGGGCAGGGTCAACCAGGTGTTCGCCACCCGCGTGGCGCAGGTGGCCTGCGGTGTTTGGCCAACCGACCTGCCCGATGGGGTGAAAGGCATCCACACCGGCAACCCGGTCCGAGCCAGCGTGCTGGAGCGTGCGGGCGCGCCTTTCATTCCGCCCGGTGACTATCCGATGTCCGTTCTTGTGATGGGCGGCTCTCAGGGCGCGCGCGTTCTCAGTGATGTCGTGCCTGGCGCGATTGCGGCCTTGCCCGAAGACTTGCGCGCCCATATTCGCGTGTCGCATCAGGCGCGGGACGAAGACGGAGAGCGCGTCACTGCATTCTACGCCGAACACGGCATCCGGGCCGACGTGCAGCCATTTTTTGATGATGTCCCCCGGCGCATGTCCGATGCCCAGCTTGTGATCTCCAGATCAGGTGCATCCAGTATCGCTGATATCTCGGTGATCGGACGGCCCTCGATCCTGATCCCGCTGGCCACTGCCGCAGGCGACCACCAGACCGCCAACGCGCGTGGACTGGTTCAGGCGGGCGGGGCGATCATGATCCCTGAAAACGCCCTTGACGTTTCCGCGTTGACCGAGCAAATGACCACGATTCTCACCAACCCCGAAGCCGCACAGCAAATGGCCCATGCCGCGCTATCGGTCGGGGCTCCGGACGCGACCGAGCGTCTGGTGGCCCTTGTCGAGCAACTGGCGCAGAAGGAGACCTCATGAATCCAGCAACCAAACTGCCGCAGGACGTCGGACCGATCCATTTCGTTGGCATCGGAGGCATCGGAATGTCGGGCATTGCCGAAGTGCTTTTGAACCTTGGCTATCAGGTGCAGGGCTCGGACCTCAAGGCGTCAAAGATTACCGATCGTCTTGCTTCGCTCGGGGCTGAGATTTTCGAAGGCCAGCGCGCCGAGAACCTGCAGAACGCAGCTGTCGTCGTTGTCTCGACCGCGATCAAACCGGGCAACCCGGAACTGGATCAGGCCCGCGCGCAGGGCCTGCCGGTGGTGCGCCGTGCCGACATGCTGGCCGAACTGATGCGCCTGCGCTCGAACATCGCGATTGCCGGAACCCACGGCAAGACCACCACAACCACGATGATGGCCGAGCTGATGGTCGCGGGCGATTTCGACCCGACCGTCATCAATGGCGGCATCATCCACGCCTATGGCTCGAACGCGCGCATGGGGCAGGGCGAATGGATGGTGGTCGAGGCCGACGAATCCGACGGCTCGTTCAACCGCCTGCCTGCAACCATTGCCATCGTCACCAATATCGACCCCGAGCATATGGAGCATTGGGGGGATTTCGACACGCTGCGCGACGGCTTTCACGAGTTCGTCTCGAACCTGCCCTTCTACGGCCTCGCCGTCTGCTGCACCGACCATGCCGAGGTTCAGGCGCTGGTAGGCCGCATCACTGACCGCCGCGTGCGCACCTATGGCTTCAACGCACAGGCCGATGTGCGGGCTGAAAACCTGACCTATAAAGGCGGCGTCGCGCATTTCGACATCCACCTGCAATACGAAGACAAGGTAATCGAAGACTGCACCCTGCCCATGCCCGGCGACCACAATGTCTCGAACGCGCTGTCGGCTGTGGCCGTGGCCCGTCATCTGGGCATGAAGGCGGCGGAAATCCGCGAGGCGCTGGCGAATTTCGGCGGCGTCAACCGTCGCTTCACCAAGGTTGGCGAAGTGAACGGCGTGACCATTATCGATGATTACGGCCATCACCCGGTCGAGATCGCCGCCGTTCTCAAGGCCGCACGCCAAGCGACCGAAGGCCGCGTCATCGCTGTTCACCAACCTCACCGCTATTCCCGCCTGTCCAACCTGTTCGATGATTTCTGCACCTGCTTTAACGATGCTGATGTGGTTGCCATCGCCGATATCTTCGCGGCCGGAGAAGATCCGATTGAAGGCGCATCCCGTGACGATCTGGTGCAAGGCCTGATCCGCCACGGCCACCGCCACGCCCGCGCCCTGCTGGACGAGGCAGATCTTGAGCGTCTGGTGCGTGAACAGGCCCGCCCCGGCGATATGGTCGTCTGCCTTGGGGCAGGGACCATCAGCGCCTGGGCCAATGGGTTGCCGGACCGGCTGATGCTCAAGGCGGGGTAATCAGGTGGCGGCGTCCGTCATACTCGCCTGTTTTTGGGTTCTGGCATCGACTGTGGTGGCCATGTTACCGATGCGATTGCAATTCCCGCCCGGGATTGTCCTGTTCGTCAGCGCCCCGGCGCTGATCGTCTGGTTGGGTTATGACTACGGCTGGTTCTACTCTGTACTGGCAGTTGCAGGTTTCGCTTCCATGTACCGCAACCCCATCCGTTATTACTGGCGCAGATGGACCGGCCGAGAGGTGTCTGAATGAACTGGTCCCTTGCCCTTGCTGGCTTGTGGGGGCTTGTCGCCAACATTCTGGCGATGATTCCCAGTAAGGACAATCACTGGACTCGCGCTTATATCCTGATCGCCGTGGGGATTCCCATTCTGGGTTATGTCACCTATCAAAACGGGCCTTGGATCGGGCTGATTGTGCTGGCAGCGGCCATGTCGGTGTTGCGCTGGCCTGTGATCTATCTGATCCGTTGGACAAAGGCGAAATTGCAGGGCATGAAGGCGACCAACAAGTAACGGCCGTACTCAGGAGACCCCCATGGTCGACATCGCCACTTTCGCCTATCTGCCCCTGATATCCTTCGTTTTCGGAGCATTCGCGGGATTTGTCGCCGGTCGCTGGATTGGCGTCAAGGGACTGCTTTGGTTGCTTGCGTTGGCCGCTGCCACGGCCCTTGTGCTGATCGTGATGCTGGCCGGTGTCGGAACCGGAGAAGAAGAGCAGGCCTTCGGCCCCTTCGTCTGGCTGACCGGCGCGGTTCTGCCCTTCCTCTTTGCTGCCATCATGGGCGGCGTCGGCGGGCGCAGCCTGGCCGCACGGGCCGGGGAATGAGCAACGTGCCCACTGTCCGGGGCCGCCTGACCAAGGCGCGTCCGCTCAACGATCTCACATGGCTGCGTGTCGGAGGGCCCGCAGATTATCTGTTCCAGCCCGCTGATGTGGAGGACCTGCAGGATTTCTTGCGCAACTTACCCGCAGAAGTACCGGTCTTTCCCATGGGCGTCGGCTCGAACCTCATCGTCCGCGACGGGGGCTTGCGCGCCGTAGTGATCCGGCTGGGGCGTGGGTTCAACGGAATTGCGATCGACGGCCCCACCGTCACCGCCGGGGCCGCCGCGCTGGACGCGCATGTGGCGCGCAAGGCGGCGGGTGCAGGCGTTGACCTGACCTTCCTGCGCACCATCCCCGGCTCCATCGGCGGCGCGGTGCGCATGAACGCGGGCTGCTATGGCAGCTACACCGCAGACGTTCTGCAAAAGGCCACCATCGTCACACGGGGCGGAGAGGTGAAAGACCTCTCACCCCAAGACCTCAACTTCCGCTATCGCCAGTCCGACCTGGCTGAAGGCGCGGTGCTGATCTCGGCCACGTTCCAAGGTCCCAAAGGCAACCCCGAAGACCTCCATGCCCGCATGGAAGCGCAGCTGCAAAAGCGTGACGAAACCCAACCCACCAAAGACCGCAGCGCCGGTTCGACCTTCCGCAACCCCGCCGGGTTTTCCTCGACCGGCAAGGCCGACGATGTCCATGACCTCAAGGCGTGGAAGGTGATCGACGACGCCGGAATGCGCGGTGCCACCAAAGGCGGCGCGCAGATGAGCCCCAAGCACTCGAATTTCCTGATCAACACGGGCGACGCCACCGCCGCCGACCTCGAAGGTCTGGGCGAAGAGGTGCGAAAAAAGGTTTACGAAACAAGCGGCATCACGCTAGAGTGGGAAATCATGCGGGTCGGCGATCCGCTGGAATAATAAAGCCCCAACCGTCAGACCAAAATCAGGCAATTAACGGCGACGGATCAAAGGCATAAACGCAGTACGGACCACCACATAAGGTCCGGGGACATTGAGGCGCACATTGGGTATGTCGAGCAGGACAAACCCCAAAGTGGCGGTATTGATGGGCGGCCCCTCGGCGGAACGCGAGGTGTCTCTCAGCTCTGGGCGCGAATGCGCAGCCGCCCTTAGGGGAGAAGGCTTTGAAGTGGTCGAGCTGGACGCAGGTCCCGACCTCTATGCGCGCCTTTTGGACATCAAACCGGATGTGGTTTTCAACGCCCTGCATGGCCGCTGGGGCGAGGACGGCTGTGTGCAGGGTCTGCTGGAATGGATGCGCATTCCTTACACCCATTCCGGCGTGCTGGCCTCAGCCTTGGCTATGGACAAGCAGCGCAGCAAGGAAATCTACCAGACCGAGGGCCTGCCCATCGTGCCCAGCGTGATCGTGCCCAAGGTCGAGGTGATCGAGGTTCACGTGATGGAGCCGCCTTACGTGGCCAAACCCAACAACGAAGGCTCCAGCGTCGGCATCTACATCGTCCACGAAGGCTCGAACGGCCCCCCTCAACTGTCCGACGACATGCCCGAGCATATCATGGTCGAGAAATACGTCGCAGGCCGCGAACTGACCGTGACCGTGATGGGCGACCGCGCCCTGACCGTCACCGAGATCATGACCGATGGCGGTTGGTACGACTATGACGCCAAATACAAGCCGGGTGGCTCGTGGCACGTGCTGCCCGCTGACATCCCGCAGGATATCTTCGACCGCTGCATGGAGTATGCGGTGAAAGCCCATAACGCTCTGGGCTGTCGCGGCGTGACCCGCACCGACTATCGCTGGGATGACAGCCTCGGCGCGGATGGTCTGTTCCTGCTGGAAACCAACACGCAGCCGGGCATGACCCCGACCTCGCTGGTGCCCGAACAGGCCGAACACATCGGCATGACCTTCGGCCAGCTCTGCGCCTGGATGGTGGAGGACGCCTCATGCGACCGCTGACCGCCACGCGCACGCCCGTCATCCATCGGTCAAAACCGCTGGCCGGACCAGATGCCGATTTCGCCTCTGGTGCCCGGTCTGAGGTCAAGCCCAGGTTCCGTCTGCATGGCCTGTTCCGGCGCAAGGCGACCCGGCTGGATCCGGCGCCGTCGCGCCTCAGCTACCGTATTCAGCGCTGGATGCTTACCCCCGGCATCCGGCGTGGGCTGAAATTCGGTCTGCCCGTTGTTGCGGTTTGTGCCGCCATTGGCTTCTATTTCAGTGCCGAGGACCGGCGCGAGGCAGTGGTCGCCTATGTCAACGACATCAAAACCTCGATCCAGCAGCGACCTGAATTTATGGTCAACCTGATGGCGATTGACGGGGCAGGCACGAACCTGTCGGAAGACATTCGCGACGTGGTGCCATTGGATTTCCCGATCAGCTCGTGGGATCTGGATGCCGAACAAATCCGCGACACGATTACCGGCTTGGACCCGGTCAAATCCGCCACGGTGCGCGTGCGACCCGGCGGGATCTTGCAAGTGGACGTGGTCGAGCGTGAGCCGGTTGTGGTCTGGCGCACCCGTCGCGGAACCGAATTGCTGGACGATACCGGCGCGCATGTGGAGCGGATTGCGTCGCGCAAGGATCATGCAGACCTGCCCTTGATCGCGGGCAAGGGGGCAGACGGGCATGTGGCCGAAGCGTTGCAGCTTTTGGCAACTGCGCGCAGTCTGGGCGGGCGTGTCCGTGGACTTGTGCGCGTGGGCGAACGTCGGTGGGATCTGGTTCTGGACCGGGGTCAACGTATCATGCTGCCCACCGAACGCCCGGTGCGTGCGCTGGAACGCGTGCTGGCCGTGAACGAAGTGCAGGACTTGTTGGAACGGGACGTGGCCGCAGTTGATATGCGTCTGGGTCAACGCCCGACAATCAGAATGACAAGAACCGCCAGCGAAGACTGGTGGAACACAAAAACAGATGTGAGTAGCGGACAGTAACCATTATGATGACCGATCTTTACCAGTCCCAACGCGCCATGCGGCAGATGCGCAGGCAGGCCATGCAACGCGGTGTGGTTGCGATTCTGGATGTGGGTAGCTCCAAGATCGCCTGCCTGGTCCTGCGGTTCGACGGGGCTGGTCGGCTGAGCGAGGATAACAGCATCGGCTCGTTGGCCGGGCAGACAGGTTTCCGGGTGATTGGCGCGGCAACGACCCGCTCGCGCGGTGTGGAGTTTGGCGAAGTCACAGCCATGCAGGAGACCGAGCGCGCCATCCGGACCGCATTGCAGGCGGCACAGAAAATGGCCGATATCCGGGTGGATCATGTGATCGCCAGCTTTTCCGGGGCCAATCCGCGCTCGTATGGGCTCGACGCGCAGGTTGATCTGGAAGGACAGGTTGTCACCGAGGCCGAGGTAGGCCGTGTGCTGAACGCCTGCGACGTGCCTGACTATGGGGCAGGCCGCGAGGTTCTGCACGCGCAACCGGTGAACTTTGCGCTGGACAACCGCTCGGGCCTGATCGATCCGCGTGGGCAGATGGGGCAGAGCCTTGCGGTCGATATGCACATGCTGACGGTCGATGCGGTGGCGATTCAGAATATCGTGCGCTGTATCAAGCGTTGCGATCTTGAACTAGCGGGGATTGCGAATTCGGCCTACGTCTCGGGTATCTCGGCGCTGGTCGAGGATGAGCAAGAACTGGGGGCCGCCTGTATTGATATGGGCGGCGGCACCACCAGTGTGTCGATCTTCATGAAGAAACATATGATCTACGCCGATTGCGTGCGCATGGGCGGGGATCATGTGACCAGTGATATCTCTATGGGCTTGGGTGTGCCGGCCAACGTGGCAGAGCGAATCAAGACCTTCAATGGCGGTGTCCATGCGACGGGTGCGGATGACCGCGACCTGATCGATATTGGCGGCGATACCGGCGATTGGGAACACGATCGCCGCACTGTCAGCCGCGCGGAACTGATCGGTATCATGCGTCCTCGGGTCGAGGAAATTCTGGAAGAGGTACGCATCCGCCTTGACGCGGCCGGGTTCGATCATATGCCCAGCCAGCAGATTGTGCTGACCGGCGGGGCCAGCCAGATTATGGGGCTGGACGGGCTTGCGACCCGCATCCTCGGGCAACGCGTGCGTCTGGGTCGTCCGTTGAGGGTGCATGGATTGCCGCAATCAGCCACGGGGCCGGGGTTCTCGTCAGCTGTCGGGCTCAGCCTGTTTGCCGCGCATCCGCAAGACGAATGGTGGGACTTTGAAATTCCGGTCGATACCTATGCGGCGCGCCCCTTCAAACGTGCCGTGCGCTGGTTCCGTGACAATTGGTAAGGCGCTGATCGCAGGACTGGCCGCCACAGTCCCATTTGCGCTGCAGGCGCAAACCCTCATCACGCCGGATGTGTTTCTTAGCGCGGTTCAAGGTAAAACGGTCAAGTTTCACGATTACCCCAGCGGCGATTTGGTCGGAACCGAGGAGTTCCTGAGCCGCACTGTCTCAGTTTGGCGGATGGAGGGGCGGGGCTGCGTCTATGGGCAAATCACCACGCCCGACGGGCAAATCTGTTTTCTCTACGATGACGATGCGGATGGTCTGCCCGTCTGCTGGTGGCCCTATTTGCATGAAGATCGCCTGATGGTCCGGCTGGCCACATTTGCCTATACCGAAATTCAGGAAGTGCGCGGCATCACCGAGGACAGTTTAGATTGCCCAAGTGCTCCTGTTGGCTAAAATCGGGTTGCACCGCCGGACGTTATCCCGCAAGATATCCACAGGACCCGTCAGAGGCCCAGCGGCAGGACCCGAGCAGTTTTTCCGCAGATGTGACAAGTAAGACTTTGGTAAGTTTCCACGCTCTTCGGCAGTGGGGTGAATTTTATTGCCTTGTAGTCAAAGGGCTGGCTTCCCCAATATCTGGCGAACGAACCGATATCGCCGTAAGGTTTGCCTTATTCTCTCCATATTTTGTGGGATTGGGCGATTTTTGACGTGACGTTTGCCGTTTCGCTGGGTAGGATTAGGGGCGGATAGGTAAGAAAAACACCGCTTTGGCGGGTCAATAAAACAGGCGGACAGAGTATGACATTGAATCTTTCGATGCCCGGGCACGACGAACTTAAGCCTCGGATAACAGTATTTGGCGTTGGCGGGGCAGGTGGCAACGCCGTCAACAACATGATTGAAAAACAGTTGGATGGCGTGGATTTCGTCGTCGCCAACACCGACGCGCAGGCACTGCAGCAAAGCCAGTCTTCGGCGCGGGTTCAACTGGGTGTCAAAGTCACCGAAGGTCTGGGTGCGGGCGCACGACCCACTGTGGGCGCGGCGGCCGCCGAAGAAAGCATCGAGCAGATTGTCGATCATCTGGCGGGCGCGCATATGTGCTTTATCACGGCCGGGATGGGCGGCGGTACCGGGACGGGCGCGGCTCCGATCATCGCGCAGGCCGCGCGGGAACTGGGCGTTCTGACCGTGGGCGTGGTAACCAAACCCTTCCAGTTCGAAGGGGCCAAGCGGATGCGTCAGGCCGAAGATGGCGTTGAATCGCTGCAGAAGGTTGTCGACACGCTGATCATCATCCCGAACCAGAACCTGTTTCGCCTGGCCAACGAAAAGACCACGTTCACCGAAGCGTTCTCGATGGCGGATGACGTTCTTTACCAAGGTGTTAAGGGCGTGACCGACCTCATGGTGCGCCCCGGCCTGATCAACCTCGACTTTGCCGACGTGCGCGCCGTGATGGACGAGATGGGCAAAGCCATGATGGGGACAGGCGAAGCGACGGGCGAAGATCGCGCGGTGCAGGCCGCCGAGAAGGCGATTGCCAACCCGCTGCTGGACGAAATCAGCCTCAAAGGTGCCAAGGGCGTGCTGATCAACATTACCGGTTCGGACGACCTGACTCTGTTCGAGCTCGACGAAGCCGCCAACCGCATCCGCGAGGAAGTGGACCCCGAGGCGAATATCATCGTCGGCTCGACCCTCGATACCGCGATGGAAGGCGGTATGCGCGTGTCCGTTGTCGCCACCGGGATCGACGCGACTGATGTTCAGACAGAGGCGCCTGTCGCGCGCCGTTCGATGTCCGAGCCGCTGACCCGGACCGTGTCGGCAGAAGAACACGCCCCCGCTGCGGAAGAGGTGCAGGCACCTGCCGCCGAGGATGCAAATATCGCACCATCCCTGTTTGAATCGATCGAAGATGTCGAACTGAAAGACGGCTGGTACGAAGAAAAACAAGCGGTAGCCGAAGAAGATGACGGTTTGCCGCCGCCGGCATATCAGCCTCAGGTCGCGCAGTTCGAACCACAGCCCGAGCCGCAGGAAGAGGTGACGGAAACCTATGCAGCGCCGCGTGCGGCGGAGCCGGGCACGCCGTCTCCGGCCGCGATGCAACGCCTGCAGGCTGCGGTTCAGCGCGTTCCGTCCGCCAAGCAGCACCTGTCTGCGGAAAGACCGCAAGATCCAGCGCCGCATGGACGTCCGGAATCCGAGGAGCGGCCGCGGTTCGGCTTCAACCGTCTGATCGACCGCATGACCGGTAACGCTGCCGATACGCCGGCGCACCCCCCGCGCCAGCAGCCCGCGATGCGGGCGTCCGAAGCGGCGGCCCCGGCCCATGAAGAGGCGGATCCGGATCAGGACCGTATCGAAATTCCCGCCTTTTTGCGCCGCCAGGCCAACTGATCGCGGTAACAAAATCCTGTCAAAGAGCCGCCGAAGGGCGGCTCTTTTTCTTTATTTTTCATGTTGTTATAGTAATATCAGCAGGGTTTTGCCGATCTGTCACATTCATGTTTCATTCGGTTGCAAAGAGTGAGTTGAGCCTTAGCGCGCCTTTCCTTAACTGATTGGCAACACAGCCATCACTCAGGCTGGACACCACGCGTTGAGGACAGTCTTGCAACATACGCTCAAATCATCGGTCACTTTCAAAGGCGTCGGGTTACACGGCGGTAAACCTGCGACCATGGTTCTGAAGCCTGCTGCAGCTGGTCATGGTATCTGGTTCAAGCGGACCGATATCGAACTGGGCAACGCGCTGATCCCGGCCATCTATGACGTGGTTGAACGCACACCTTTGTGCACCCGTCTGGTCAATGACGCGGGCGTGTCTGTCTCGACAATCGAACATATCATGGCAGCGCTGGCTGGATGTGGTGTGCATAACGCTCTGATCGAGATTGACGGGCCGGAAGTTCCGATCATGGATGGGTCATCCATCGAATTCGTGCGCGGCATCATGGCCAAGGGCGTCCGCCGCCAGGCCAGCCCCGTTTTGGCCTTTGAGGTCCTGAAACCTGTTACTGCAACGCGTGAGGGGGCGAGCGCCTCGATCGCGCCGGCGGATCGACTGATTATCGATTTCCATATCGAGTTCGAAGATGACGCTATCGGAAAGCAGACCAAGACGCTGGACATGGGCAACGGCTCGTTCGCGCGTGAGCTTTGCGACTGCAGGACCTTCTGTCGTCGAACCGATGTGGAAGCGATGCGGGAGGCCGGACTGGCCTTGGGCGGAACACTGGACAACGCGGTGGTTGTTCAGGGGGATGAGGTTCTGACACCCGGTGGTTTCCGCCACGCCGATGAAGCCGTGCGCCACAAGATGCTGGATGCGCTGGGGGATCTGTACCTGGCAGGCGGTCCGATTCTGGGTCATTTCACCGGCGACAAATCGGGCCATGCGATGACCAACACATTGCTGCGGAAACTGTTCGAAACACCCGGCGCCGTGCGCCCGGTATTGTGCACACCGGAACAGGCTGCACGCCTTCCGGGGCAAGGCCTTGTATGGGATGAAATTCCCGAAGTTGCCTGAACCGATCAACTCTACGACATTTCCGCCAGCAGGCGCATAATGCGTTTTGCACCGGAGTTATATGTGCTAAACCAAGGCCCGATCCGGGGCGAAACCCGTTAGACATGACGACAAGGATGGGCGGAATGGTTGGCACCAAAGCGGCAGTCAGAATCGCAGGCGCGTTTCTTCTGGCAGCGGTTTTGACGGCTTGCGGCAGCAAAGGCGCAGACCGCGATCAAAACCTGGAAGGGTTTACCCCTGAGCAGATTTTCACCCGAGGTGAGTTCGAGCTGTCTCAGAATCGGTCCGATGATGCGGCATGGTATTTTTCTGAAGTCGAGCGTTTGTATCCCTATTCCGATTGGGCCAAGCGCGCACTGATCATGCAGGCGTTTTCGTTCCATTCGGACGAGAATTACGAAGAAAGCCGGGCGGCCGCACAGCGGTATATCGACTTTTATCCGGCGGACGAAGATGCAGCCTATGCGCAGTATCTTCTCGCGCTCAGCTACTATGACCAGATTGACGAGGTGGGGCGCGATCAGGGCCTGACATTCCAGGCGCTGCAGGCGCTTCGCACGGTGATCGAGGTTTATCCCGACAGTGAATATGCGACTTCGTCGGTTTTGAAATTTGATCTGGCGTTTGATCATCTGGCCGGCAAAGAGATGGAGATCGGACGTTATTATTTGCGTCAGGATCACTATACCGCGGCCATCAACCGGTTCCGCGTGGTGGTCGAGGACTTTCAGACGACATCCCACACCGCCGAGGCGCTTTACCGTCTGATCGAGGCGTATTTGTCGCTGGGTCTGGTGGATGAGGCGCAGTCTGCCGGTGCGATCCTCGGATACAACTACCAGTCCTCAGAGTGGTATGATGCGGGCTACAAACTGCTGGTCTCGCGTGGGTTGGACGTCAAGAGCCGTGGTAACAACTGGCTCAGCCAGATTTACCGCCAGACGATCAAGGGTGAATGGTTGTAAGCGCTATGGCTAAAGGCTTGGGACGTTAAAGACCCGATGCTGCGCGCCCTCGATATTCGCGACATGCTGATCATTGACCGGTTGGAGTTGACCTTCCAGCCGGGGCTGAACGCTTTGACCGGCGAAACCGGGGCGGGCAAATCAATCCTGTTGGATTCGTTGGGTTTTGTGCTGGGCTGGCGTGGACGGGCCGAGTTGGTTCGCCAGGGGGCCGCGCAGGGCGAGGTGGTGGCTGAGTTTGAACTGCCCGAGGGCCATCCGGCCCATGCTGTTCTGGCCGAAGCCGGGATTCCCGGCGGCGAAGAACTGATCCTGCGCCGCATCAACACTGCTGAAGGGCGCAAGACCGCATGGGTCAATGACCGACGGTGTTCCGGCGAGGTGCTGCGGGCGTTGTCGGAAACCCTGATCGAGTTGCACGGCCAGCACGACGATCGGGGGCTGCTGAACCCGCGCGGTCATCGCGCCATGCTGGACCATTATGCCGGTGTCGCAGATCACCTGAAGGCGGTTCGCACCTGCTGGTCGGACATGGCGCGTGCCAGGAAGGCTCTGACCGAAACCGAGACCGCTCTGGCTGCCATGCGCGCCGAGGAAGACTTTCTGCGACATGCTGTGGCCGAGTTGGACAAGTTGGACCCGCAACCGGGAGAAGACGCCGAGCTCGACGCGCGCCGCCGGATGATGCAGGGGGCCGAGCGCATCCGCGATGACGTCGCCCGCGCCTTTGATCTACTGGACGGTGACGGGGCCGAAGGTGCCATGTCTGATGCCGTGCGCTGGCTGGAGGGTGTGTCGGACACTGCAGGCGGGCAACTTGAGGCTCCAATCGCCGCGCTGGGCCGCGCTCTGATCGAATTGGGCGAGGCGCAGGACGGTGTTCAGGCTTGCCTTCAGGCGCTGGACTTCAATCCGGCTGAACTGGAAGCCGCCGAAGAACGCCTGTTTGCCATCCGGGCTTTGGCGCGCAAACATGATGTCGCGCCGGATGATCTGGGTGGTTTCGCGGATACCTTGCGCGACCGCCTGAACAAGCTTGAGGCCGGGGACGCCGATCTGGCGGAGCAACGCGCGGCAGTCGAAGCCGCTCGGACCGCATTTGACAAAGCGGCAGAGGCGCTGAGCCGCGCTCGAAAGCAGTCTGCGGGTCAATTGGATGCCTCGGTCATGGCAGAACTTGCTCCGCTGAAAATGGAACGCGCGGTGTTTCAAACGGAGATTACTCCGGCCGATCCGGGTCCCGAGGGTACGGATGCTGTTGCCTTTACCGTGGCGACCAACCCGGGGGCACCGTCCGGACCGCTGAACAAGATTGCCTCGGGCGGCGAACTCAGCCGGTTTCTGCTGGCGCTCAAGGTTTGTCTGACCGGTGAAGACAGCGCCCGCACCATGATCTTTGACGAGATTGACCGGGGTGTCGGCGGCGCGACCGCTGATGCGGTGGGTCGCCGTCTTGCTTCACTGGCGCAGGGCGGGCAGGTGTTGGTCGTCACCCACTCGCCTCAGGTTGCTGCCCGGGCGACGCATCACTGGCGGGTGCAAAAGCAGGTGAATGACGGGCAAACCCTGTCCACCGTGATCCCGCTGGCCGATCCCGACCGCGTGGATGAGATCGCCCGCATGGTCGCAGGCGATACCATCACGGATGAGGCGCGCGCCGCTGCGCGGGCCTTGCTGGACGCTTAAGCCCTCTCACAGACGCGATCCTTCTTTTATCTGTGCCGCCCGTGGCTTAGTAAGGGATATGGACCCATCCGCCGAGGGCAAATGACCCAATCGACCCGCACTGTTCTGCGTAACCAGCTCAATCAGGCCTTGGCGGCATTGAGGGATGCGTGGCGGGTGATGTTGCGCCGGGGGCCCAGCCAGATCCAGTTCTGGTTCATTGCGCTGGCGATCGGGATTGCGGCGGGCTTCATGGCCTTGGGCTTCCGGAAGGGTATTCAGGCGCTGCAAGCATGGGTCTATGATACCGAAGACATTCTTATGCTGCACAGCCATGTCGAAAAACTGCCCTGGATTCTGATCCTGATTACCCCGATCATCGGTGGCTTGATCGTCGGTGTCATACTGCACAAATTCACCGATGACGGACGGGTGCGCTCGGTTGCGGATGTGATCGAGGGGGCGGCCCTGACCAATGGTCGGGTCGAAGGCAAAGCGGGTGTGGCGTCTTTCTTCGCCTCGCTAATTACGCTGAGCACCGGCGGATCGACAGGACGAGAGGGGCCCGTCGTGCATATGGCCGGTGTGATCTCGACCTGGGTCAGCTCCCGTATTCATGCGGACGGTATCACGGGCCGCGATCTTCTGGGCTGTGCCGTTGCCGCTGCTGTATCGGCCAGCTTCAACTCGCCTATCGCAGGAGCGCTGTTCGCGCTTGAGGTCGTTCTACGCCATTTCGCGGTACACGCCTTTGCGCCCATCGTCATCGCCTCGGTTGCGGGCACCGTGATCAACCGGCTGGAATATGGTGACGTGACCGAGTTCACCCTGGAAACGCCGGGCTCGTTGCAGTTCTATGTAGAGCTTCCGGCTTTCCTGATCCTTGGCCTGATCTGCGGGTTGGTCGCGTTGGTACTGATGCGCTCGATCTTCTTTGCCGAGGATATCGGCAACCATATTCAAAACCGGCTGTCCTTGCCGGGTTGGCTGCGGCCTGCGGTGTCCGGTGCGATGCTGGGCCTGATCGCGATCTGGTTTCCGCATATCATCGGGGTGGGGTACGAAACAACGATCCGGGCGCTGACTGGCGATCTGGTTCTGTCTGCCGCGATCCTGTTTGCCGTTGTCAAAACGGTGGCAGTTGCGATCACCATGGGCGGCCGAATGGGGGGCGGTGTGTTCTCGCCCGCGCTTATGGTGGGCGCGTTGACAGGGCTGGCCTTTGGCCTGATCGCCACTGGACTTTTGCCGGACGTGTCAGGGACACATACACTCTATGCCTTCGCCGGGATGGGTGCCGTCGCCGCGGCCGTACTGGGCGCGCCGATTTCGACCACGATGATCGTGTTTGAGCTGACGGGCGACTGGCAGATCGGGTTGGCGGTCATGGTGTCGGTTTCGATGTCTACAGCACTGGCCTCGCGTCTGGTGGATCGGTCGTTCTTCCTGACCCAGCTGGAACGACGTGACGTGCATCTGGCGGCCGGACCGCAAGCCTATCTGTTGGCGATGCTGCGCGCCGGTGCCGTTATGCGTCCTCTTGGAGATGCGCGCTCAATTACGCGGGACGAGGCGCAGGACCTGATGGAGCAGGGCTTGTGCATAAAGGCCACCGCAACGCTCGAGGCTGCGATGCCCTATTTCGACCGGGACGAGATCCCTTGTATCCCGGTTGTCGAGATCGACGGGGATGGGCGCGAAATCCCAATCGGCGCGCTGTATCACATCGATGCGCTCAAAGCGTATAACCGTGCTCTGGCCGCGACTGCGGCCGAGGAGCACTCATAGCCTAGCCATCATAGACCGTGGCCGCGTCGCCAAGATAATTGTCCCAGGCAAACCAGTAAGAAATGTGGCCCGCCACGCGCGGCAATTGCGCCCCATCGGGCCCAATCAGCGCCTCTTCGGTCATGGTCCATTTCTGGCCGGACTGATCCACAAGGTCTCCGCCGGACGTCGAGAACTGGTTCGATTTCCGCTCATAAGCACGGACGGTGCGCCTGTCTTCGTTGCCGATCAGAACCAGAGGCCGGTTTGCAATCGCATCGTTGATAACGCGGCGACGCCCAAAAGCATCTAGCGGCCACGCGCGCGCCGCACCGAATTGGCGCACGGCAAAGACGTAATCTTTCTGCCGATGATCTCTTTGATCCACCAAGGCGGGGAACATCAGTTCGGGTGAGGCGAAATATTCCCGGTAGACCACGCCTGACCCGTAGTTCCGCCGGTGCCCGGTATCCAGTGACAGAATCTTGGTGTCGGGATGTGAAGTTTTCCAGCTGTCCCACGTGGTGATCACCACCGGACGCTGTTGTAATTCGATCCCGCTATTGACCAGAGGTCCGACCACCGGTTTACCGGTATACTGGTTCCACAGCGAATGCGTTTCGCGGTCAAACATCAGCTTGTTGGAGCGGTAGAGGAACCCCGATGAGCCAAAGACCAGCGGTTTGCGGCGCCCTTCAACCCGGGTTTCAAACAGGATGCCCGACCCGCAGAGCGTGCAATAGGCCAGTGCCACGGGCACGCCGCCGATCACCTCGTTGAACATCTCGTGCCAGCCCATGATCCGCAGCGGATAGGCGCGCACGTCGCCGTTGATTTCAACGCCGAACACAAGATCATCCGGTTTCATGTAATCGGCCTGCTTCGCCGAGATCAGCTCGGGATTGTCCAGCGATGGAATACCATCCTTGACCACGCCACCCCACGAGATCTCCTCAAGCCTGATCTTCATCTTGTCCCGGTCCAGATATTGAGGGCGCAGGAACACGTCGAAGTTCTGGTCGATGCCCAGCAGAACCTCGCGCTTGAACGGGATCAGCGAGGGGTGCGGGACGATCTGGGGGTTGCGCTCTTGCCAGAGCATCCAGTCAAACCAGTCCGCCCCAATCGACTGACCTGTCAGCGCGTCCATAACTTCGGCGATGTCGTCATCCCGCCGCCGGGCAAAGCGCATTGCTGTCAACAGGGCGGGTACCACGTCGGGATTACCGCGGTCCTTCAGAAAGGCCATACCGGCTTCGAAATCCGTGCGGCTGGAGTACAGGGTCGTCCGAATGGCATTCAGTACCGGATCCTCCTGCGCCCAAAGCGCGGAAGGGGCCAGGGCGCTTGCCCCCAGCAAACCGTGAAAACTGCGACGCGTGAGTGGCATGGTATCCTCCGATAGACTCCATGCCCACTTTGCACGCTGATGTGCTCACGTTCACGCAACACCCTTGTGAACGGAATGTAGTATTTGATCAGGGCTTGTCGCTTTGGTCGTCGTCGGGGTGCTTCAGTGTCAGAGGCGGGTCCTGAGGGGCTTCGGAAATCGGTGCCGGTGCAACCACGGACTCGGGCGTGTTCTGCCCCAGAACTTCGTCCGGACCCGGCACGGGACGCACGCCGGGCGTTGCCTCTTCTGCGACTGGTGGGGCAGTCGGTTCGGGCACCTCTTCGACGGCATCGCCGGGGATTGCGCGGCGGAATACCAGAACGTTGCGCCAGTTCGTGGTCGATCCGGTCAGCCCGCTGCGTTCTTCACTGGGTAAAAGTTCGGCGCGTTGATATTCCCAGCCGTCCTGACCCAGCTTGTTGAGCAGTTGTTCAACCGAATTGGCAAAACGGCCTTCTGGTGTTTTGACCCCTTTGGCCTTGGTGCCCTTTTGCGGGGCGGGAACAACTTTGTATTCGTAGCGGTGCATCATTCGGTCCCGATTGCCATCTCTCGGCACGTTAACATTTTGAAGCGCCGGGAAAAGCGAACTTCTTGTGGGCGTGAAAATCAACCCGCAGTGTTGCCTTCAGCCCGCGCTGCTTTTTCGACAAGCGACAGGCAAAGCTCGGTCGCAAGGGCCATGTCCTGAACTGATATCCACTCCAGCGGGCCGTGAATGCACTGCATTCCGGTGAACAGATTGGGCGTGGGCGTGCCAAATTCGGTCAGTCTGGACCCATCCGTTCCGCCCCGGATCGGGACCGAGACGGGCTCGATCCCCTGTTCGCGGCAGGCCTCGCGGGCCAGATCGACGGGGGTCATGTCCTTTTCCAGCCAGTAACGCATATTGCGATATTGATGGGAGATGTCGCAGGTGATCGTTGCGCGCGGCTCGGTCGCCTGCACGGCGTCGCAGACCTGACGGACGATGTCGCGCTGGGCTTCAAGCCCCTCCATCTCGAAATCGCGCAGGATCAGCTTGATCTCCATCTCGGAGGACCCGCCGTTCATGTCAGTGATATGGATGAACCCGTCGCGCCCGTCGGTGACCTCGGGTGTCATAGTGGCCTGCGGCAGGGTCTGCACGATTTTGGCGGCCAGATGGGCGGCGTTGACCATCTTGTCCTTGGCCAGGCCGGGGTGGATCGAGACGCCGGTGATCTTGATCACCGCACGATCCGCCGAAAAGCTCTCGTACTCGATCTCACCTACGTCCTGCCCGTCGAGTGTATAGGCGAAATCCGCCTTGAGATCCTTTGGCAATTGCTCGGTCACGCCGCGCCCGATCTCTTCGTCAGGGGTAAAGGCGATGCGGATGGGTCCGTGGGCGATGTCTTTGTTTTCAATCAGATGCCGCGCCATCGTCATCAGGATCGACACGCCGGCCTTGTCATCCGCCCCCAGCAACGTGGTGCCAGAGGCGGTGATCAGGTCATGGCCGATCTTTTCGGCCAGATAGGGGTGCTCTTCCGGGGACAGAACCAGATCAGGATCGTCAGGAAAGGTGATTTCGCCACCGTTGTAGCCTTTGATCACCCGTGGTTTCACACCGGTCGCGTTGAATTGCGGGGCGGTGTCCACATGGGCCAAAAAGCCGACTGTCGGGCCCTCAGCCGTGCCGGGGATCGTTGCCACGACCACACTGTCGCCGGTGATCTCAACATCCTGCGCACCGATCTCGGTCAGTTCCTTTTGCAGCAGATGCAGCATGTCGAACTGAATGCCGGTGCTGGGGGTCGAGGGCGAGGTCTCGTCGCTTTGGCTGTCAATGGCGGCATAGCGCATCAGCCGGGCTTCGAGTTCCTGATCAAATCTGTTCTGCATCGTACCCTCCCTCTTTGCTGCCGAAGAAAGGGGGTAAATGACAACGGAGTCAAGCAGGTGGCCTGACTCCGTCCTATGGTTCACGGGTGAGTTACGATCCCAGCTTTTGGGCGACCAACTGGTTTACCGCTTTTGGGTTGGCTTTGCCGCCGGTGGCCTTCATCACCTGACCAACGAACCAGCCCGCCAGTTTGGGGTTCACCTTGGCCTTTTCGACCTGCGCCGGGTTGGCGGCGATGATCTCATCCAGAGCGGCCTCAATCGCGCCGGTGTCGGTCACCTGCTTCATGCCGCGCTCTTCCACGATCTGCGCCGGGTCGCCGCCTTCAGTATAGACGATCTCGAACAGGTCCTTGGCGATCTTGCCCGAAATGGCGTCCGACGCGATCAGGTCGATGATCCCACCCAATTGCGCCGGTGATACGGGCGAGTCGGTGATGTCGTGGTCTTCTTTCTTCAACCGGCCAAACAGCTCGTTGATGACCCAGTTCGCGGCCAGCTTGCCGTTGCGGCCTTTCGCGACGTCCTCGAAATAAGCGGCGCTTTCGACCTCGGCAGTCAGGACTGAGGCGTCATAGTCGGTCAGGCCGAATTCGGCGATGAACCGCGCCTTTTTGTCGTCGGGCAGTTCCGGCAGCTTGGTGGCGATGTCATCGACCCAGGCCTGTTCGATCTCCAGAGGCAGCAGATCGGGGTCGGGGAAATAGCGGTAATCATGCGCTTCCTCCTTGGACCGCATCGACCGTGTCTCACCCTTGTCCGGGTCATACAGGCGGGTTTCCTGATCAACGGTCCCGCCACCTTCGACGATGGCGATCTGACGCCTTGCCTCAACCTCAATCGCCTGCTGGATGAACCGCATGGAGTTCATGTTCTTGATCTCGCAGCGCGTGCCCAAATGCGAGAAGTCCTGCGTTTCCTGATATTTCTCATACGCGCCCGGCAAACAGATCGAAACGTTCACGTCCGCCCGCAGGTTGCCGTTCTGCATGTTGCCGTCGCACGTACCCAGGTAACGCATGATCTGGCGCAGCTTGGCGATATAGGCGGCGGCCTCTTCGGGGCCACGGATGTCGGGGCGGCTGACGATCTCCATCAGGCAGACGCCGGTCCGGTTCAGGTCCACGAAGGACATATGCGGGTCCATGTCGTGGATCGATTTGCCTGCGTCCTGTTCCATATGGATGCGCTCGATGCGAACCATGCGCGCGGTGCCGTCGCCCATTTCGACCAGCACTTCGCCTTCGCCCACGATGGGGTGGTAGAGCTGGGAAATCTGGTATCCCTGCGGCAAGTCGGGGTAGAAATAGTTCTTGCGGTCGAACGCCGATTTCAGGTTGATATCCGCCTTCAGGCCCAGCCCGGTGCGCACGGCCTGTTCCACGCAATATTCGTTGATCACAGGCAGCATCCCCGGCATCGCCGCATCAACAAAGGCCACGTTCGAATTCGGCTCGGCCCCGAATTGCGTCGACGCGCCGGAAAACAGCTTGGCATTGGATGAGACCTGAGCGTGCACCTCCATCCCGATCACCAGTTCCCAATCGTGCTTGGCCCCGGCAATGGTTTTAACTTTGGGCATTTCGTATGTCAGGTCGAGCATGGCGCGCCTCATTTCCGCAAAAGTCTAGGTTTGCGTATTAGGCGCGCCGGGCCAAAGGAGCAAGGGGCAAAGGCGGTTTAGTTCCCGGTGACCTGCAGCCCGGTCGGGGTGAATGTCACGCTTTGACCGCTACGCAGTTCATCCCGAAGCAGCCCTGCGATTGCGCGCATTGCGTCACGGTGGCCCCGGGCGGCGAACCGCTCGGGAGAGCTGACGCGCAGGCTGTTGTTGAACCCATCCGCCGCATGCGCCCAGATCAGCGGGTGCAATTCGGTCAGATGGTCGCGGATCAGCCAATCTGCCGCCGCGCAAATCTGTTTGCGCGCCTGATCGGCACGCGGACACGCCCCCATTCTGGACTTGAGCGTGATCGCACAATACGCAGCCAGAAGGTTGATCGTCTGCTGATCCGGGCGGCGCGTCACGATATCGCGCATCCCTTCCAGAAAATACTCAACATCCACGCGCGCACAGGCTTCGTCATCCAGCGCGATGGCGTCGAATTGTACCCAGGTGTAGCCACCCGCGCCCCAGATTTTCTGCGTGCGGGCCGCGTTGCGCAAAGCCTGCACTTCCAGTTCTTCGTAGCTGCCGAACCAGCGCGGCAGCAAATGGCTGCCCATGGCCCGCATGTGGCGGTGGTTTTGCGGGTCCAACGAAATCAGAGCCTCATATTTCTCGGCCACCCGCGCGCGCGAGACACGCTGACCTGCCAGCAAGGCGCAATCCGCAGCGGCAATGGCCGGGCTGTCCGGCAGCGCCGCCTGACAATCCGGCAGAATGGCCGCGGCCCGGTCGAAATGCGCAGCACAACGCGATTGATGCAGCGGCGGCAGGGCACCACCGCGTCCCCGGGTGCCACGCCAGGCCCATGCCAGGTCGATATGCGCCAACGCAACAACCAGACCGATCATCGGATCATCAGGATGATCCTGCATCTCGCCTTCCAGTTCGGAAATGCCGCTGAGCAGATCATAATCCGAGATTGCCTTGCCGTCCGACAGCGCATGCTCTACCGCCAGAACGACATCCGAGCGGGCCCCGAAAGCCAGAAGATCAACAATTGGCTGTCCGCAAGGTGAGACTTCGCGCGACCGGTCTGCGGCCAGCATTTCCTGCGACAGTTCGCTCCAGCGGTCCTGACGCGCGAACGCGCGCCCGCGTTCAATCATCTTCTTGGCGACCAGATCTTCTGGCCCGGTTTTTGCGACGGGAATGTTCAGTTGGCCGGTATCCACAAACCGTGACGGTCCGGCAGGATCTGACACAGATGCCTGCGGGGAAACGGGATAGGTATGACCTGACAATCTGGCTGAAAACGCCTTGAAGGACCGGAACATGGCTTAACTCGAACTATTAAAACATAGGTAACAGATTAACGTTGCCTAAAAATGTTCGAAAAATCAAGGTGACGGGGTTCAGGTCGGCGGATTTCGGATCAATTTGTTCTGAATTTGTGAATCGTTTCAGAAAACCCGGAAATGGTGACGTTCGACGGTAAATCCGGCGTGCTGAAGCAGTTTTTCAAGATTTTTATGGGGCGGCAGCGATTCATCTGGCAATCTGACTTTCTTGTCGGACCGTAATATTGCCGTGACCCGAACGGAGAAATCCCATCGTGTGTCAAATCGAAAACGATCAATGTCCGACAATTCCAAGTTGCCCGATCGTTGACCGGAATGCCAACTCAGGGCCGTATCGCTCAGCTCCATCCCGGCGTTGGTGTCCTTTATGACATCCCAAAGCGCCGGCAAGGTAGGCAAGGCCAGCAAGACCATCAGCCACCAGACGGCGTCGAACAGCACCATCAAGGCCACAAGCGCGGCGTATATGCAGATCAGAAGGATCACCGCACGTTGCGACCGGTTATGGCGTGTAAAAGTAAACGCAGTCATGAGCCGAGAATGCGGGACACCATTTCTGTCGAATCGCGGGACAGGTCAGGCGTTTCCGCAATCCGCGTCAACTGCGCGCGCATCAGGTCCTGCCGCGCGGCATCATAGCGCCGCCAGGTCTGGAACGCCGCAGACATGCGCGCCGTTGTCTGCGGGTTCACCGGGTCCAGCCGGATCAGCCAGTCTGCAAGCAAGGCATAGCCTGCGCCGCTTTCATGGTGAAAACCGGCGTGGTTCATGGCCATTGCACCGATCAGAGACCGGAAGCGATTTGGATTTTTCCAGTTGAAGTCCGGGTGGTCAGTCAGGGAAAGCGCGTTTCCGACCGCAGTTTCCGGAGTCGCCATAGACACTTGCAGTCCGAACCACTTGTCGATGACCAGCCGGTCATGCTGCCACTGGGTGTAGAAAGCGGCCAGTTCGGCTGCGCCCTTGCCCGCACGCAGCAAGCAGGCCAGCGAGGTCAATTGCAAGGTCATGTTGTCGGCATTGGCATAGTCTTCAGCGGCCTTTAGCCCACCATCCAGACGCGTCGTCAAAGACAAGGTTGCGCTGCCAAGCGCGCGCTTGCCTGATTGTTGCGCATCCGGGCTGTAGGGTGCATCGACCAGAGATTCGCTCTGCAATCGGGGAAGAAGGTCCTGCACATGCTGCGCGGTTGCCTGTCTTAGCGTCTCAACCGCGGTCCAGATCGCCATCGGGTCGGGCGTGTGGCCCTGCTCGTGCAGGGTGGCGGCGAGTTCCGACTGAGTCGGCAAGCCCAGCATCAAAGCGCGATAAGCCGGGTCCAGTTCACGGTCGCGTAGCACAGACACCAGCCCATCCAGGTAATCGGAATCCGGGGCCGCGTCGTCGCGGATCATGCGCAGCAGCGTATCCTGCGCAAGCGAACGTCCGGCCTGCCACCGGTTGAACGGGTCAGTGTCATGAGCCAGCAGGAACGCACGTTCCGCGTTGCTCTGATCCTGTTCCAGAATAACCGGGGCCGAGAAGTCCCGCAGGATTGAAGCCGTGGGTTTGGCGGCCAGCCCGGGGAAAGTAAAGCTTTGCTCGCGCTCTGTTAATTCCAGAACCTCAGTCGCGCGGACCTCATCGCCATTGGGGCCCAGCAGACCCACGGCAACCGGAATGATCTGTGGCAGCTTTTCGGGCTGACCGGGCGTGGGCGGGGTATGTTGCGACAGGGTCAGGGTATAGGTGCCGTCGGCCCATCCTTCCGCCACTTTGACGCGTGGCGTGCCTGATTGGCTGTACCAGCGTTTGAACTGAGTCAGATCGCGGCCCGTCGTGTCCTCGAACACTTTGATCCAGTCTTCAATTGTGCAGGCCTGCCCGTCATGCCGGTCGAAATAGAGATCCAGTGCTTGGGCATAGGCGTCATCGCCCACCAGCCTTTTCAGCATTGCGATCACCTCGGCACCTTTTTCGTAAACGGTCGAGGTGTAGAAATTGTTGATTTCCTGAAAGCTCTCGGGCCTGACAGGGTGGGACAGGGGGCCGTTATCCTCGGGGAACTGACGGGCGCGCAGGTCGATGGCATCATGGATGCGCTTGACCGGGGCCGAGCGCATGTCCGAAGTGAATTGCGCATCGCGGAAGACCGTTAACCCCTCTTTCAGGCACAGTTGGAACCAGTCGCGGCAGGTGATGCGGTTGCCGGTCCAATTGTGGAAATATTCATGCGCGATGATGGCTTCGATCCGCTCGAAATTGTTGTCGGTCGAGGTCTCGGGGCTGGCCAGCACAGCCGAAGAGTTGAAAATGTTCAGCCCCTTGTTTTCCATTGCGCCCATGTTGAAATCGTCGACAGCCACGATGTTGAACACGTCCAGATCGTATTCGCGGCCATAGACATCCTCGTCCCATTTCATCGACTTCTTCAGCGCCTCCATGCCAAAGGCGCATTTGCCCTCATCCCCAGGGCGGACCCATAGGTTCAGTTCGACGTCACGGCCCGACATTGTGGTGAACTGGCCGGGATGGGCGATCAGATCGCCCGCGACCAGCGCGAACAGGTAGGCGGGTTTGGGCCAGGGGTCGGTCCACTCTGCCCAACCGTCACCCTGGCCCGAAGGGTTGCCGTTGGACAGCAGTACGGGAAGGTCGCCATTGATGCGCACGGTAAAGGTCGACATCACGTCAGGGCGGTCCGGGTAGAACGTGGTCTTGCGGAACCCTTCCGCCTCGCACTGGGTGCAATACATGCCGTTCGACATATACAGCCCCTCAAGCGCGGTGTTGTTGCCCGGATCAATCTCGACCTCAGCCTCCCAGACGAAAGGCGCATCAGGGGCCGGGACGGTCAGGCCCTTGTCCGTCACTTCAGGCGCGACCACACCTCCGTCAATCGCGGCCCGGATCAGTTTCAGATCTTCGCCGTGCAGGAAAAACGTGCGGTCCGTAGCATCGGGGTTTGGACGAAAGGCGATGCGCGAGGTCACGCGCGTGGCATGTGCAGCCAGATCGAATGTCAGATTCACGTTGTCTACCAGATACCCGAAGGGGGTGTAGTCTTTCAGATAGATCGTCGTAGGAGCAGCATCACGCATCATGGACCTCGTGCAGATTGGTTCATGCGCGACGTTATGGGCTGTGGCGGCGGGCTGCAAGCGGGGCTGGCGGGTTCGATAACGCATGAAATGATATTTTGGTAAGGTTTTTTTACCGGAACGCAACGGCATACGTTGCCTGTCGGAAACTTTCGCTCTACATGCTGGCTGCATACAGTGGCGCACATCGGCGGGGAGAGAGAGCATGAGCAACCGACAGACACGCAGCGGACTAGGGGTCGATACGGTTTTGGCCGAGTTCATCGAAGGTCAGGCCCTGCCGGGGACAGGCGTAACCGCCGATGCGTTCTGGGATGGTTTCGCACGTATGGTGACCGAATTGGGCCCGAAGAACCGCGCCTTGCTTGCTGAACGGGAAGACATTCAGGGTCAGATAGATGCATGGCACGCTGATCGAAAAGGTCAGGACCATGACGCCACCGCTTATCAGGCCTTCCTGCGCGAGATCGGATATCTTGTCGAGGAGGGTGCCGATTTCCAGATTGAGACCGCAAATGTCGATCCTGAAATCGCGACAATTCCCGGCCCTCAGCTTGTTGTGCCCATCACCAACGCGCGGTTTGCCCTGAATGCTGCCAATGCACGCTGGGGCAGCTTGTATGATGCGCTTTATGGAACGGATGCGATGGGGGATTTGCCCGCCGCCGGAGGCTATGACGCCGCACGTGGCGCGCGTGTTATCGCCTGGGCCAAAGGCTTTTTGGATGATGCAGTCCCATTGGCCAATGGGTCATGGGCCGACGTGACCGGGCTGCGGGTCGAGGGCGGCGCGTTGGTGCCGGCTTTGGCCGATGCCGCGCGTTTTGAGGGCTTTGGTGGTGCAGCCGAACAGCCTGATTTCGTGCTGCTGAAGCACAACGGGCTGCATATCAGGATCGTGATCGACGCCGCTAGCACTATCGGGGCCACCGACCCGGCGGGTATAGCGGATGTGCAGATGGAATCGGCGTTGTCCACGATCATGGATTGCGAGGATTCCGTGGCCTGTGTGGACGCCGAGGACAAGGTCGTCGCCTATGGCAACTGGCTCGGCCTGATGAAGGGCGATCTGACCGAAGAGGTGACAAAGGGCGGTAAGACATTTACCCGCAAGCTGGCTGATGATCTGATCTATACTACGGCTGAGGGCGAGGCGGGTACGTTGAAGGGCCGCTCGTTGATGCTGGTGCGAAATGTGGGACACCTGATGACCAACCCCGCCGTGCTGGACGCCGAAGGGCGTGAAGTTGGCGAGGGGCTGATGGATGCGCTGTGCACCACGCTGATCGCCATGCACGACCTGCAGCGCGACGGCGGGAACTCGGTCAAAGGGTCCGTCTATGTGGTGAAACCCAAGATGCACGGCCCCGCCGAGGTGGCTTTTGCGGTCGAGATATTCGACACGGTCGAAGACATCCTTGGCCTGCCGCGAAACACGGTGAAGCTGGGCATCATGGATGAGGAACGCCGCACCTCGGTCAATCTCAGGGAGTGCATCCGCGCAGCAAAATCGCGTGTGGCCTTCATCAATACCGGGTTCCTCGACCGGACCGGGGACGAAATACACACTTCGATCGAGGCCGGCCCGATGCTGCCCAAGGGCGACATGAAGGTGACGCCGTGGATCACCTCATATGAAGATCGCAATGTCGATATCGGTCTTGCGTACGGTCTCAAGGGCAAGGCGCAGATCGGCAAAGGCATGTGGGCGATGCCTGACCGGATGGGCGATATGCTGGATGCCAAGATCGGCCACCCGCAGTCGGGGGCAACCTGCGCATGGGTGCCATCGCCCACTGCCGCAACCTTGCATGCCACGCATTATCACAAGGTCGACGTTCTGGCACGTCAGGATGAGCTGGCCGCAGGCGGCGCGCGCGGTACGTTGGATGACTTGCTGACGGTGCCGCTGCTGGGTGGACGCAATCTGAGCGATGATGAGATCACCCGCGAGATCGAGAACAATGCACAAGGCATCCTTGGCTATGTGGTGCGGTGGGTCGATCAGGGCGTGGGCTGTTCGAAGGTGCCGGACATCAACGATATCGGCCTGATGGAAGATCGCGCGACCTGCCGGATCTCGTCGCAGGCGCTGGCCAATTGGCTGCATCATGACATTGTCAGCGAACAGCAGGTCATGGGCGCGATGCAGAAAATGGCGGCGGTGGTGGACCGCCAGAACGAAGGGGATGCGGAATATCGACCGATGGCGCCGGGGTTTGACGGCATTGCCTTTCAGGCTGCCTGCGATCTGGTGTTCAAGGGCCGTGTTCAGCCGTCAGGTTATACCGAGCCGGTTTTGCACGCCCGCCGTCTGGAGCTGAAAGCCAGCCTTTGAAACCCTCTCATTGAAAGGACACGACATGGCAGTTTCCCTGCGCAAAGCCCGCACAATCATCCGCAAGACCCTTGAAAAAGGCCATGAGCTGGAGCTGAAACCGCTCTCGGTCGTCGTTCTGGACGCCGGTGGCCATGTGATCGCGTTTGAGCGCGAAGACGGAGCTGCCCCCGGTCGCTTTGCGATCGCGCAAGGCAAGGCCTATGGCTCTGCCATGCTGGGTATGGCTGGTACTGCGCAAATGGCCCGGGCCGAGGCACAGGCTTATTTCATGGCCGCTGTGAACGGCGTTTACGGCGGTCAGGTCGTGCCTGTTCCGGGGGGTGTTTTGCTCCGTGACAAAAAAGGCGCGGTGATCGGTGCGGTTGGAGTCACTGGTGATACATCAGACAACGACGCTGCCGCCGCGCTGGCTGGTATCGAAGCCGCCGGTCTAATCGGCGAGATCTGAAACTTATTTTATGGGGCTACCCAACTGCGGACGCGCCGCCACCCAGGCCGAAAGCGCGAACACAGCCAATGCACCGGCCATATCGGTCAGATGGTGCCCTCCGTGTGAGAGGATGGCGGGCACCATCGCCAGGTTCAGTGCAAGTGCCGGATAGAAAAACGGCGTTTTGTAAAGATACCAGACAACCAAAAGCAGCATCACCGTGTGATATGAAGGAAACGCGACGGTTCCCAGGATGTCTTCCGGCGCGATAATGGCCAATCCATTCTGGGACAGATACAGCAGCGTCTGCGCATATGCGCTATTTGTGACCAGTCTGATCTCTTCTTCGAGACCTTCTGGCAAATTGAAGAAGGCCGACGGACCGACGCTGGGCGCCAGCCACCAGATCAGCGTTGTCAACATAAGGCTGAAACTACCCGCAATGAGCGCGCGATTCAGTGTATCCGCTCTCCCAGTGAGAGCGAGAATGCTTATCAGAGCAAACAGTTGCGGCAGAGAGCTCAGGTAAACCCAGCGCAGCGCGCCTGCGATTTCCGGGTAGCCTGCCACTGCCTCAACGAAATCAGGCCAAACATATCCAACCACCGCATCGGCGCGCAGCAGTAAGGTGTCGGTTGTGAGCTGCCCAATTGGAAACCGAAGATAGATCAATATCGTCGACAGCCCCATGAAACCAAGGAACAGGCTGTTTGCGATGGCAAGCTGGGCGATGCGAGGCTGGTTCTTGTAGCACCGGATATAACAACCAACCGCGAACAGCCCAATGGCTGGAATGAGTGTCAGAAAGAATGCGGACCACGCGACGGGTTGGGATTTCAGTACCGATAATGCGCCGCAAAGAATCAAGATCAGCAGCAGTGAAGAGCTTAAGAGAGTTTCTGTGCGGGACAGCCCCAGTCGTTCAGAGAAAACTGTTACCACTCCTTGTTCGACTGTTGAGTTCGCCATGAGACCTGCCTGACCTATTTCGTCAACTGGTGCATCATATTTGCGGCATATCTTTGGCGTTCCTGCGCAGTTGTTGAGAAATTCACATCGCAAGCTGCGCCACCGCACTTTGAAATACGGCCCGGGTTTGGCATGAATGTTCGGGCAGTCTGCAAAACAGTGAGGAAGTGAATGTCTCGTCCTGTCGTCGGTATCATCGGCAATTCATACCTGATGAATGATCAATATCCGACTCATACCGGTGGGACGATGAACTCGGACGCTGTGGCGAATGTGTCGGGGTGTCTGCCACTGCTGATCCCCGCCGACCCGCGCTATGTGTCGGTTGAGGAATTGCTGGATGTCTGTGATGGCTTTCTACTGACCGGTGGTCGCCCGAATGTACACCCGGAGGAATATGGAGAGCCCGCGACCGAAGCGCATGGTGATTTCGACCGCGCGCGCGATGCGATTACACTTCCGTTGGTACGGGCCTGCGTTGATCGTGGGCAGCCTTTCTTTGGTATTTGCCGCGGGTTTCAGGAAGTCAACGTGGCGCTGGGCGGGACGTTGTATCCCGAAATTCGGGATTTACCGGGGCGGATGAACCACCGGATGCCGCCCGACGGCACGTTGGAAGAGAAATTCGCCCTGCGCCACGTGGTGACTCTGACCGAGGGCGGTGTGTTCCATCGGCTGATGGGCGCGCGCGAAATCATGACCAACACGTTGCACGGGCAGGGTATCAAGACAATCGGGCACCGCGTCGTGATCGACGGTCATGCCCCCGATGGCACACCCGAGGCGATTTACATCAAGGATGCTCCGGGCTTTACCCTGTCTGTACAATGGCATCCGGAGTGGGATGCTGTGAACGACCCGGTGTCGCGTCCGTTGTTCGAAGCCTTCGGTGACGCGGTTCGGGCATGGTCAGCCGGATCGCGCACGGGATTGTTCCAGCAAACCGCATAATGTCTGCGCCGGCCCGAGAGAGAAGGGCCGGACCGACGCAGTGTGATCAAACCAGTAGGTTGAACTGATTGATCAGGGGCAGGGTGCGCGCGCGCGCGCCTGTCAGGTCGAACAGGGCGTTGCCAAGCGCGGGCATGGACGGAGGCGTTCCCGGTTCCCCAACACCACCCAGATGGGGGTTGGTTTCCAGAATACGCACCTCAGTCACAGGTGCATTATGCATGCGCAGGGCGTCATAGTCGGGGAAGTTGTATTGCTCGACCTCTCCGTCCGCAAAGGTGATCTCTCCCATGACCGCCGCCGACAGCCCGTAGATCATGCCACCGAACATTTGTGCCTCGACCGTACCGGGATCCAGGGCCAAACCGACGTCACACGCAATCCACGCATTGGCGATACGGATGGTGCCGTCCTCGTCGACCACTTCGATCACCTGAGCAACCGGGGTGCCGAAGCTGTAGCTCATCGCCACGCCGCGCCCGACGCCATCCGGTGTCTCTCCGGTCCAGCCGGACATGTCCTTGACGGCCTGCAGCACGCCCGCCGAGGGACCGTGCTCGGCCTTGGCCAGTTCCAACCGGAACTCCAGCGGATCACGACCGGCGGCATGGGCCATCTCGTCCATGAAGGTTTCATGGAAGAACCCGTTATGGCTGTTGCCGACCGAGCGCCAGAACCCCACGGGGACGGCCAGATCGGCGATATGACCGCTCATCCGGTAATTGGGCACCGCGTAAGGCTGGTTAAAGAACCCTTCCACCAGAACCTTGTCGGGGCCACCGCCAGGCAGTCCGGTATAGCGCTCGACTGCCTGCTGAGTGCAGGATTGTGACGCGACCTTGCCGTCGATCAGCACCGCCTTGCCATCCTTGACCGCACCCCGCATCCGGGCCAGCGCCGCCGGGCGATAAAAGTCGTGGCGCATGTCTTCTTCGCGGCTCCAGGTTGTTTGAACCGGAACGCCGGGCATGGCCATTGCAACCTTGGTGGCAATTTCGGCAAAGTCCAGCTCACCACGCCGTCCAAAGCCGCCGCCCAGATAGGTGGTGTGGACCTCAACGGCCTCTTTGTCCAGATTGGCCGTGTTGGCCGCGCGGATTTGCAGAAGTGTCGGAGCCTGATTGCCGCACCACAGATCCAGTTTGGTGCCGGTAAACAGGGCGGTGGCGTTCATCGGCTCCATCGTCGAATGCGCCAGATAAGGCACGCGATATTCAGCCGTGATTTCGGTGGCACCTTCAGGCAGCGTGTCCACGTCGCCGTCATCGCGCATTGTTGAATTCGGTGCGTCGTCAAAGGCTTCGGCGATCTTTGCGAACAGCGCTTCGGTGTCGGATGGGTACGGGGCCTCGCCCCAATCGACGTCTATCGCCTCGACCGCTTGAATGGCCAGCCATGTGTTGTTGGCAATGACTGCCACGCCAGTCCCCAGATCGACCACCTTTTCGACACCGGGCATAGACTCGGCGGTACTGGCGTCAAAGCCGTTCATCGCGCCGCCCAGTTTGGGGTTCATCCGTACCGAGGCGAATTTCAAACCCTCCGGGCGCACGTCGATGCCGAATTCTGCGGTTCCGGTGGATTTTCCCACCACATCCACACGCGGCAGGTTTTGGCCCAGCAAGCGCCAGTTTGCCGGGTCGCGCAGTTCGATATGAGGCGGATCGATCTGCCCGGCAGCTTCGGCCAGTTCGGTGTAGGGAATACCTGTGCCGTCAGGCGCAATCACCGCACCGCTTTCAGTTTTCAGTTGCGCCCGGTCAACGCCCAGTCTGTCCGCGGCCGCCTGTTTCAGGGTTTCGCGCGCGGTCGCTCCGGCCTCGCGCATCCGTTCGAAACCGTCCTTCATCGAGGTCGATCCCCCGGTGACCTGCAATTGCAGCGTTTTGCCCAAAACGCCCAAAGCCTCGCCCAGATTGTGCTGGAAGTCCGAAATGTCGTAACCCTTGTTCGGCAGTCCTTCGCCAATGAGGGCGCTGTTGTAATAGGCCGCTGCGGCAGGCCCGTGCAAAACGCGGATATCGTCCAGCTCTACGTCCAGTTCCTCGGCGATCAGGGCCGCCCATGTGGTCATGACGCCCTGTCCCATTTCGGCGCGCGGTGCAAACAGCGTCACACCTTTCTGGTCGATCAGGATAAACGGGCTGAGTACGGTTTCGCCCTGACCCGGTTTCAAGGGATTGGCCGCCGGGCGGCTGACGTAATAGGCCCCAAAGGCCACGCCGCCGACAACGGCAGCGGACCCGATCAAGAACGTTCGACGGAGGATTTTACCTATAGATGCCATCGCTTATGCCTCCTTCAACCGGGATGCCGCATCATGGATCGCTGCCCGGATACGTGGATACGTGCCGCAGCGGCACAGGTTACCCTGCATCGCGTCGTCTATCTCGGCATCCGAAGGGGCGGGGTTCTCGGCCAGCAGCGCAGCCGCCTGCATGATCTGGCCGGATTGGCAGTAGCCGCATTGCGCGACCTGATGATCGACCCAGGATTGTTGGATTGTCGCCAGGGCATCCGGTGTGCCCAGCCCTTCGATCGTGGTCACATCGCCCCAGACATCGGACAAAGCGACCTGACATGACCGAACGGCCTCTCCGTCGATATGTACCGTGCAAGAGCCGCAAGCAGCAACGCCGCAGCCGAATTTGGTGCCGGTCAACCCGACCTCGTCCCGCAGGACCCACAAAAGGGGAACATCATCAGGCAGATCCACCTGATGGGTCTTTCCATTGATAGTCAGGGCGGTCGCCATGGCGCATCTCTCTTGGTTGTGGTTGGTGTTCTGACATATTTATCGAAAAGTGTCAGGTTGTCAATTGACATAATAAACAAAAAATGTCAGAGCGGATTTATGACAGACAAACTAGATGATCCTAAGCAGCAGGCGATCCTGGCTTCGGCGCTCGAGGCGTTTGCGACTTATGGGTTTCGCAAGACTTCGATGGATGACATTGCCAAAGGCGCAGGCATGTCGCGCCCGGCGGTCTATCTGCATTACAAGAACAAAGAAGCCATAGTGCGCAGCCTGACGCGTGCGCATTATGCTGAAAAGACAGAAAATGTGGCACGAGCTTTGTCTGATGAGGGCAGCGTGTCAGATCGGCTGTGCCACGCGATCAGTGCGCAGATCGACGGCATGGCCACCATCCTCGCATCTCCTCACGGGATGGAGATGCTGGACACAAGTAAATCGACAGCCTCGGATATTTTGGCCGAAGGCGAGACGACGCTGACCGCTCTTTACGCCGATTGGCTGCGGCGCGAGGACAGCGCCGGGCGTGTTCGCCTGCCCAACGGACCCGACGAGACCGCCAAAACCATTACTGCCACCCTGATGGGTATCAAATTGACCGCCGTCAATGCTGATGAGTTTCAGCGCCGCATTTCTCAGTTGGCCGCGTTGCTGGGGGCGGGGCTTGAGGTCAGGTAACCCGCTGCCGGATCTTGAATTCAGGTTTGTCCCACAGCTTGTTGACGATGATATCCGCCAGAATGTCCACCGCCTGCTCGACGTCTGTCTCGTCAATGTATAACGGCGTAAAGCCGAACCGCATGACATCCGGCGCGCGGAAATCTCCGATCACGCCACGGGCGATCAGCGCCTGCATGGCGGCGTATCCTTCGGCAAATCGGAACGAGACCTGACTGCCACGCTGTGCCGGGTCACGGGGGCTGGCAAGGTGCAGGTCTGGGCAGGTGGCTTCGACCCGGGTGATGAACAATTCGGTCAGTTCGATGGATTTTGCGCGGACATCAGCCATGTCGGCCATGTCCCAGATATCCATTGCGGCTGACAAGGCCGTCATCTGGAGGATCGGAGGGGTGCCCACCCGCATTCTTTCGATGCCGGTGCCGGGGCGGTAATCCAGATCGAAGGCAAAGGGGAATTCATGCCCCAGCCACCCCGACAGGGCAGGCCGCACCCGGTTGGCCAGTCGCGGGGCGACGTAGATAAAGGCCGGCGCGCCGGGCCCTCCGTTCAGATACTTATACGTGCAGCCAACGGCGAAATCGGCGTTGCAGCCGGACAGGTCCACCGGAATCGCTCCGGCGGAATGGGCCAGATCCCAGACTGTGACTGTCCCGTTCGCATGCGCCTGTTCGGTCAGCGCCTTCATATCGTGCATCCGGCCCGTGCGGTAATCGACCTCGGTCAGCATCAGCACGGCGACATCTTCTGTGATGTTTGTCGCGACGTCCTCGGGGTCTACCACGCGCAGTTCATATTCCGGGCCGAGCGAACGCAAGAGGCCATCGACCATATAAAGGTCCGAAGGAAAGTTGCCGTTATCCGAAAGCACGACCTTGCGGCCGGGGCACAGCTCGAGCGCCGAGGCCACGGCCTGATAAACCTTGATTGACAACGTATCACCCGTCACCACACTGCCCGGTTCGGCCCCGATCAGCCGTCCGATACGGTCGCCCAGACCGGTTGGCAATCCCATCCATCCGGCCTTGTTCCAGCCGGTGATCAGCATCTGCCCCCATTCGTCCCGCATCGTCTTCTGCACCCGTTCCCCGGCGGCGCGGGGCAGCGGCCCAAGCGAGTTTCCGTCAAGGTAGAGAACGCCCTCGGGCAGATCGAACATGGCTTTGGTTGCGGTGAAATCGGTCATGATGGTCCTGCAAGTGAACTTGCGCACAGGGCTAGCCCATCTGACCGGGCCTGTCCATCTGCGCGCAGGTGTGAAATCCCTGCGACCATCTGTTGTTTTGCCATTTCCGACAGAAAGCGGTAGACGAGCGGTCAAATGCGACACCCGTCGCTGGAAAAGGGCAGAAAGTAATCCGTACATGCGCACCGTCGATCTTCCTCCGGTCTGGTTGCTGGGCTTTGCCGTCCTCGCGTGGCTACAGGCGCGGTACGTTTCGTTCGGCCTGTCGTTGGACGGAGGGTTCACGGATCTGATAAGCGGCGTGTTGATCGGGGCCGGGCTTATCCTTGCGGTTCTGGCCATTGCCGAATTCCGCCGGTTCAAAACCACGGTCATTCCGCACAAGGTCCCGACGTCGATGGTGCAGACGGGGATTTTCAAGCGCAGCCGCAACCCGATCTATCTGGGCGATGTTCTGATCCTTGCCGGATTGATCCTGCGGTTTGATGCCGTATTGTCGCTGGTTCTTGTTCCCATCTTTGTCTGGGTGCTGGAGCGCCGGTTCATCCTGCCGGAAGAAGATCGCTTGCGCCGGACCTTCCGCGCGGACTTCGCACGCTATGAACGTCAAACCCGACGCTGGATATGATGGATAAGGCGTTTGTAACTCAGCGTCAGTATTGCTGCGCTTGCGTAATGAGAAATGTTGCGCAAGAAAGATGAATGTTAAACGAGAAATACCGATCAGCCGCTCGTTCAGAGTGATAACTAGGGGGAAATGCCGGTGAAGATAGGCACACCAAAAGAAATTCTGGACGGAGAGAACCGGGTTGCAATGACACCCGAGTCTGCCGTGCAGCTGCAAAAACTCGGGTATGAATGCGCCATCGAAAAGGGCGCCGGCGCGGCGGCAGGTTTTTCGGACGCAGCGTATGAAGCGGCCGGGGTCGAGATCGTCAAGACCGCAGCCGCTCTGTGGAAGTCGTCGGATATCGTTGCCAAGGTCCGCCAGCCCACCGAGACCGAGTTGAAGCGCCTGACCAAGGGCAAGACGCTGATTTCGTTCTTTAATCCCGCAGGGAATGAAGAAGGCATGGAACTAGCCAAATCCAAGGGTGCGAATGTCATCGCGATGGAGATGGTGCCGCGTATTTCCCGCGCGCAGAAGATGGACGCGCTGTCGTCGATGGCGAATATCGCCGGGTATCGCGCGGTGATCGAAGCGGGGAACAACTTTGGTCGTTTCTTCACGGGTCAGGTGACGGCTGCCGGTAAGGTGCCGCCTGCCAAGGTGCTGATCGTTGGCGCGGGCGTGGCCGGTCTGGCGGCCATCGGCACCTCGACCTCGTTGGGCGCGATTACCTATGCGTTTGACGTCCGCCCCGAAGTGGCGGAGCAGGTCGAATCCATGGGGGCCGAGTTCGTTTATCTGGATTTTGAGGAAGAACAGCAGGACGGTGCGGCCACGGGCGGCTATGCCTCGGTTCAGTCCGAGGAATTCCGCGAGGCCCAACTGGCCAAGTTCCGAGAGCTGGCTCCGGAAATGGACATCGTCATCACCACCGCCCTGATCCCAAACCGCCCGGCTCCGAAGCTGTGGCTTGAGGATATGGTCAAGGCGATGAAGCCGGGGTCGGTCATTGTTGACCTTGCTGCGGAACGCGGCGGTAACGTCGAAGGCACTGTGCCGGATGAGAAGGTGGTGACCGACAATGGCGTCACCATCGTCGGCTATACCGACTTCCCCAGCCGAATGGCGGCGCAGTCTTCGTCGCTTTATGCGACCAACATCCGTCACATGATGACCGACCTGACGCCTGAAAAGGACGGTCAGATCAATCACGATATGGAAGACGATGTGATCCGCGGGTCCACCGTGACTTTTGAGGGCGACATCACCTTCCCGCCGCCACCGCCCAAAGTGCAGGCGATCGCGGCGCAGAAAAAGCCTGAGGTCAAAGAGCTGACCCCGGAAGAGAAGAAAGCACAAGAGATTGCGGCCTTCAAGGCGCAGACCAAGCAGCAGTTCACCCTGCTGGGGGTGGGCGGTGCGCTGATGCTGTTGGTGGGGCTGGTAGCCCCGGCCAGCTTTATGCAGCATTTCATCGTCTTTGTGCTGGCGATCTTTGTGGGATTCCAGGTGATCTGGAATGTCAGCCACAGCTTGCACACTCCGCTGATGGCGATCACCAACGCGATCTCGTCGATTATTATCGTCGGGGCGCTTATGCAGATCGGATCGGGGTCTTTCCTGGTCATTCTGCTGGCGGCGCTGTCCGTCTTCATGGCCGGGATCAACATTTTCGGCGGCTTCCTCGTAACCCGGCGCATGCTCGCCATGTTCCAGAAATCTTAAGGGAGGCCGGGTAGATGGAATTTGGCTTTACCACTGCCGCCTATGTTGTTGCGGCTGTTCTGTTCATCCTGTCTCTGGGTGGTCTGTCGAACCAGGAAAGCGCCAAGCGCGCAGTCTGGTATGGCATCGTTGGTATGGCGTTGGCGGTCTTTGCCACGCTGGTTGGCCCCGGGTCGGGCCTGTGGTTGCTGTCGCTGCTGCTGATCGCGGGCGGGGGCTTTATCGGTCAATATGTGGCGAAACGCGTCCAGATGACCGAGATGCCACAGCTGGTGGCCGCGATGCACTCGCTGGTGGGTCTGGCGGCCGTGTTTGTGGGTTTCAACGCGCATTTTGAGATCGGCAACGTGGCGCAGGTTATGGCGATTGCCGACAGCGCGTCGCAGGCGGACCTGAGTGATCTGGGGGCCTTTGCCAAGCTGATCGCCAAGAAGACATCCGCCGAACTGGCAATCCTGCATGTGGAACTGTTTCTGGGCATCTTCATCGGCGCGATCACCTTTACCGGATCGGTCGTGGCCTATGGCAAGCTGGCGGGTAAGGTGACCTCGGCGGCGACCAAGCTGCCGGGCGGCCACGCGCTGAATGCGGTTGCTGCGGGACTCTCGCTGATCTGCTTGATCTGGTACACCGCATCGGGCGGTCTGTTCCCGCTGATCCTGATGACGCTGGCTGCGCTGTTCATTGGCTATCATCTGATCATGGGTATTGGCGGGGCGGACATGCCGGTGGTTGTGTCGATGCTGAACTCGTATTCAGGTTGGGCAGCGGCGGCGATTGGTTTCTCGCTGGGCAATGACCTGCTGATCGTTGTTGGTGCGCTGGTGGGCTCGTCGGGTGCGATCCTGTCCTACATCATGTGTAAGGCGATGAACCGGCACTTTGTCAGCGTTATCCTGGGCGGCTTCGGTGGCCCGCAGGGTGAGCAGATGGCGGTTGAGGGCGAGCAGATCGCGATTGAAGCAGACGGCGTCGCAGCGGCCTTGAACGATGCTGACAGCATTGTCATCATCCCGGGCTATGGCATGGCCGTGGCGCAGGCGCAGCAATCGGTGTCCGAACTGGTTCGCAAGTTGCGTGCCAAGGGCAAAGAGGTTCGCTTTGCGATCCACCCCGTTGCGGGTCGTCTGCCGGGCCACATGAACGTGCTGCTGGCCGAGGCGAAGGTGCCGTATGACATCGTCTTGGAGATGGATGAGATCAACGACGACTTCCCGGACACGGATGTGGCCATCGTCATCGGCTCGAACGACATCGTGAACCCTGCGGCGCAGGAAGACCCCAACAGCCCCATCGCCGGGATGCCGGTTCTGGAATGCTGGAAGGCCAAGCAGGTGTTTGTGTCCAAGCGCGGTCAGGGCACCGGCTATTCCGGCATCGAAAACCCGCTGTTCTTCAAGGAAAACACGCGAATGTTCTATGGCGACGCGAAGGCCTCGCTGGACAAGCTGCTGCCGATGATCGACTGATCTGAGGGCACGGTCAAATTGCAAAGGGCGCCTGCGGGCGCCCTTTTCTTTTTTTTGAGTTGATGGGGGCTTTGCCCCCAAACCCCCAGGATATTTTTGGCCAGATGAAGCAGGTGGAGTGTGGTATCCTGCGTGTGTATCTGGAGGTTTGCTATGGAGAAAGTGAACGGTATTGGTGGTGTGTTCTTTCGGGCGCGTGACCCTGAAGCTCTGACGGCCTGGTATGAGAGACACTTGGGCGTTCATCACTTTGACCCGGTTCCGTGGATGCAGCGTGAAGGCTATACCGTCTTTGCGCCCTTTGCGCAGGACACCACCTATTTCGGGCGGCCAGAACAGCAGTGGATGATCAATTTTCGCGTGGATGATCTGGCCGCGCTGACCGCTCAGCTTGAGGCGGATGGGATCACCGTTGAGACCAACCCGGAATGGGACAGTGAGGTGGGTAAATTCGCCCGTATTCACGACCCGGAAGGGAATCCGATTGAGCTATGGCAGCCAAATCAATGAGATAGCGGGTTTGTATACCGTTGTATCCGTGTAAGTATATGAAATAAAAAGATAATTGATGTATTTCCTATGTGCCGTATAGTGCGCCCTAGGAAACGGAGCCACTGATGACACCCATAGATGACCACCCGTTGCGCTATGCGCTGGCCAACGAGTTGCACGCGCGCCCGTTTCCCGTGGCAGCGGCACCCTGCACGGTTGTGTTTCTGGCCATCAAGAAACCCGATGAAGCGGTGGCTCGGGATCGGGATGAGGATATGGCGCATCTGAAGGCGCTGCTCGATCGGCACGGGGCGCTGCATCCACAACCTGATGCCACCCATTATGCCGGGCAGATCGGGCGGCATTGGCTGAAATGGGAACAGCACACCGAGTTCGTGACCTATACGGCGATCGCACAGAATGTCAGCGACCGGGCGTTCAACCCGGCGGATTTCGAAGTGTTCCCGCCGGACTGGCTGATGGCAAGTCCGGGCCAGCGTGTGACCTCGGTCATGATGCGGGTGGTCGAACGGCAGGGTGACGAGGGGGTCAAAGCCGCGTTGTCCGATTGGTTTGAGCCGGAAAGTTTGGCCGTGGCGCGTGTCGTGGATGACGCTGCAATCTGCGCCAGCGATTTCCGTATCGATCCGGCTGGGCATATGCGGTTTGCGCTGTTCGTGACGGCTGGCACCGGAGAACGGCGGATTGGCCGGGTCATCCAGCGTCTGTGCGAGATTGAGACCTACAAGGCGATGTCGATGCTGGGGTTCGCCCGCGTCAAGCAGTTGATGCCCCGGATCGGTGAGTTGGATGGTCGGCTGACGCGGTTGATGGGCCAGATGACCGACAATTCGGCCCATCCCGACGCGTTGCTGCCGGATCTGTTATCGACCTCGACCGAGCTTGAGACGCTGTCAGCCCAGTGTTCTTTTCGCTTCGGGGCGACCGGGGCCTATGAGGCCATCGTGAATCAGCGGATTGAAGTGCTGCGCGAAGAACGGTTTGAAGGTGGGCAGAGCTTTGCCGATTTCATGATGCGCCGGTACGATCCTGCGATCCGCACGGTGAAGTCTACCGAACGCCGGTTGCAGGCCCTGTCCGACAGGGCGATCCGGGCGGGGGAATTACTGCGCACCCGTGTGGATGTCGAGCGCAGCGCACAGAACCAGGCCTTGCTGGAAAGCATGGACCGGCGCGCCGATCTGGCACTGCGACTGCAGCATACGGTTGAGGGGCTCTCGGTGGTTGCTATCAGCTATTATGCGGTCTCGTTGGTCAGCTATCTGCTGTACCCGCTGACGCAGGCCGGGATCAGCAAGGGGATGTTGACGACCTTGGTGACTCTGCCTGTGGTTCTGGCCGTTTGGCTGGGGGTTCGAAGAATTCGCAGGCGGCTGGAATAGGTGGCCTTTGCCAATCGACGAATGATCTGTAGAACGGGCGGCGTTTGACGGATTTCGCGAGGGCTTCCTGTGATCGGTATTGTGGCTGCGTGGCGTGCTGTTGCCGCCATGTTCATTTTGAACGGGGCGCTGTTTGGTATCTGGGCGTCTCGTATCCCTGCGGTCCGCGACAAGCTGGAGCTGACGCATGAGGCACTGGGGCTGGGTTTGCTGTTCATGGCGGCAGGTGCGGTGTGTTCGTTTCCGGTTACAGGACGACTGACCGACAGGTTCGGAGCGGTTGCGATAACCCGCGTGATCGCCGTGCTCTATACGTTTTCACTGGTGCTGTTGGCCTTTGCGGGCGGGTTCTGGTTGCTCGCGGCGTTTTTGTTTGTGTTCGGGGCCTTTCATGGCTCGATGGATGTGGCGATGAATGCCTGGGCAGCCGAGGTTGAACAGGCCTACAACAAGCCGGTCATGTCTTCGTTCCACGCGATGTGGAGCCTTGGGGCCGGGCTGGGCGCGCTCAGCGGGTATGGGGCGGTTCAGATGGACATGACGGTGCTGCAGCATTTTTTGCTGGCCGGTGGCGTCGTGGTGGCGCTTGCGCTTGGGTTGTCCTGGGTGCGCTGGACCTCAAAGCGCACGATTTCGGAACCGGGATCGGTGTTCGCGTTGCCGTCGGGGGCTTTGGTTCTGGTTGGGTTCACGGCGCTGTGCGGCGCATTGGGGGAAGGGGCCGTAGCCGATTGGAGCGCCATATTCCTGCGTGATGAGACCGGTGCAACTGAGAGCGTCGCTGCCTTGGGATATGCGGTCTTTTCCGTGACGATGGTTGCGTTTCGGCTTGCGGGCGGCGTGGTCATCGCCCGGTTTGGGCCTGTTGCCACAGCCCGGTTTGGGGGAATATGTGCCGCTTTGGGCGTCTTTGGCGTGGTGTCAGCAGGGCAGCCGGGATTGGCGCTGGTGGGCTTTGCGCTGATGGGGGTGGGATATGCGGTGATCATGCCATTGGCCTTCAGTCGCGCCGCCAACGACCCGGACGTGCCACCCGGGCAGGCGATCGCCAGCGTTGCGACATTGGGTTACGGAGGGTTGCTGATCGGCCCCCCGCTGATCGGGTTTCTGGCCGAGTTGATGACCTTGAGGCTGGCATTTGCAGTTTTGTTGCCGCTGGCCGTTCTGATCATCCTGTTGGCCGGCGCGCTGAAGCGCGCCGACTGAAGTTCGTTTAACGTCCGCGGATACGCGGATCCAGCGCGTCGCGCAGGCCGTCGCCCAGATAGTTCACGCTGAGAACCGTCAACGAGATCGCCAGGCCGGGCCAGAACACACGCTCGGGGTATTGCTGCAGGTAGTCGACGCCATCGAACAGCAACCGGCCCCATGTCGGGAAGTCTGGCGGGAAGCCAAGCCCGAGGAAGGACAGCGCGCTTTCCGTGATGATCGCCGTCGCGATGCCCAGCGTGGCAGACACCATGATCGGAGACAACACATTCGGCAGGATATGCCGCGTGATGATCTGGCTGTTGCTGGTGCCGATGGACCGCGCGGCCAGCACGAATTCACGTTCCTTGATGGCCAGCACATCGCCGCGCACGATCCGTGCCGTAGGCATCCACGAGGTGATGCCGATGGCGCAGACGATCAGGATGAAGATGCCGCGCTCCAACCCGAAGGCCGCCGACAGCGGCTCGCGGAACAGCAGCATCATGACCAGCAACAGTGGCAGCAGGGGCAGGGCGAGGAACAGGTCGGTCAGGCGCATCAGCGGGCCGTCCAGCCGTTTGAAGAACCCGGCCAGAACGCCGATGAACGAGCCCAGAAACAGCGCCAGCAGCATCGCGGTGATGCCAACCGACACCGAGGTCTGACCGCCGGACATCATCCGTGCCAAAATATCCCGGCCCAGTTGGTCGGTGCCGAAGGGATGGGCAAGGCTGGGGCCCTGATTACGCGACCGGATGTCGATCTGGGTGGGGTCGATGGTCCAGATGAACGGCCCCAGATACACGGCGGCGACGATGAAGACGAACAGGACCGCTCCGATCATCGCGCCCTTATGGGTCTTGAACTGATCCCACACATCGCGCCACTGGCTGCGGGGCGGGGTGGTTAGTTCCTCCATCACGCCCGTGGTCGGCAACGCGGTCGAGGCGGGGGCCAATCCTTCGTCGGGGATCAGCGTGTCTGATTTATCGGTATCAGTCATAGCGAATCCTCGGGTCCAGAATGCCGTACAGGACGTCGGCGATCAGGTTGAACAGCACGATCAGCACGGCAAAGATGAAGGTAAGCGTCTGCACCATCGGCAGGTCGTTGGCCTGAATGGCGCCGATCAGCAACTGGCCGATGCCGTTCACCTTGAACACCTGCTCGGTGATAATCGCGCCGCCAAAGATGGCCGGAATACCCAGCGCGATCACGGTGACCACGGGGATCATCGAGTTGCGCAGAACGTGGACCATGACAACCGTATATTCACTCAGCCCCTTGGCGCGGGCGGTGCGGACGTAATCCTGATTGAGGTTGTCCAGCATCGAGGCGCGCATGAACCGGCTGAGCTGCGCGGTGATCTGCAGTGCCAGAACCATCACCGGCATGATCATCTGCTTGAGCTGCAGCATAAAGCTGTCCCAACTGTTGACCACAAGGGTGGTGTCATAGATCGACGGGAACCAGCCCAGCTGGACCGAGAAGATCACAATCACCAGCACGCCCGAGAAGAAGGGCGGGACCGAGAAGCCGACCATCGACACGAAGGTGCCCATCTGGTCGAACCACGAATACTGGCGGTAGGCGGAATAGATGCCGATGGGCAGGGCGATCAGGATGGCGACGACATAGGCGGTGCCAACAACCCACAGGGTCTGGGGGATACGCTGAACGACGATGTCCATGACGGGCGAGCGGGTCTGCCACGAAATCACACGCAGGTCACCTTCAGAGAAAGTGGTGCCGAACATGGCGTCGACCAGAACCTGTGGTTCGATCCAGAAGAACTGCACGATCCATTTCCAGAACCGGATATGCATCGGCTGGCCGAGGCCAAGTGCCTCGCGCATCTTCTCTTTGACTTCGGGGGGGACGGTGAGTGGGACCTGCGCCATCGGGTCGCCGGGGGCAAGCTCGAGCAGCAGGAAGATGACGAGGCTGATGAACAGCAGCGTTGGTACGGCCAGCACCAGTCGTCGGATGGTAAAATTCAGCATTAAGAGGCGCCTTTATATGCGTCTTCTTGTTGGGGTGTGCAAAGGACTGCGCCCCGATATGGACCGGGGCGCAGATTTGCAAGGCTAAGGTTTAGGAACCGGTTTTGCGGTACCAGTCCGCAATGTTCCACAGCTCGCTGTCCCAAACGTTCAGGACAACGCCACCCAGTGTGTTTGCATGTGCCGACAGACGACCACGGTGCACCAGCGGGATCATACCGCCATTCTGCACGATGATGTCGTTCAGCTTCTTCGCGATCTCGGCGCGGGCTTCCAGACCGGCGGTTTCGGCCAACTGACCATGCAGCTTGTCGAACTCTTCGTTGCAGAAGCGGCTGATGTTTTCGCCCTGCCACTGCGATTCTGGCTTGGGAGCCTTGTCGCACAGACCGTTGCCCAGATAGGATTGCGGGTCGGTGCCGTTGAAGGTGTTGGCATACATCTCAACGTCGGCATAGAACTTCTGGAACGTGTCGGGCGAGCCCGGATCACCACCAAAGAAGACGGATGCGTTGATGTTGCGCAGCTCGGATTCGATACCGATCTGGCTCCACCATTCCTTGATCAGCGCCTGGAAGTCCTGACGGACAGCGTTGGTCGAGGTCTGATAGACGATTTTCAGCGGAACACCGTCTTTTTCGCGTACGCCATCGCCATTGGTATCGACGATGCCTGCGTCATCCAGCAGCTTTTTCGCGCCTTCGATATCCTGCGTGTCGCAGCTCATCGAGGTCGAGTTGAAGGCCGCCGGGGCCGGAACCCAGTTACAGGTCACCTTGCCAGCCTGACCGTAGCCGATTTCCACCAGCAGCGGACGGTCGATGGCCATGGACATTGCTTTGTAAACCGCAGGGTCCTGCAGGAACGGATGCGGATGCTTGGCAGTTGACCGCTCACCTTCCGGCAGATCGGGCGACGGGTTGGTCTGGTTCAGCATGATGCGCTCGACCAGCGGGCCAAAGCCCGCAACAGGCGTGCCTTTGCCGCCGGCTTCCATCTGCGCGATCACTTCGGGCGCAAGCTGCAGGTTCCAGGCATAGTCGAATTCGCCGGTTTCCATGACCGCTCGACCAGCCGCCGTCGCGTCACCGCCGCCTTTGAAGGTCACAGTCGCAAAGGCCGGTTTTGCCGGGTCACGATAGTTGTCGTTGGCGGCAAAGGTAATCACGTCGTTCGGCTTGAACTCAGTAACCGCAAACGGCCCCGTACCGATCGGGTTGAAGTTTTCGGTGGTGCACTCGGGCGCCTTGGCACCGAGACATTCGGCGAACTGAGCGGCCTGAATGATCGGGCTTTCGCCGCCCACAAACGGTCCGTAAGGGAACGGGGTCGGTGCGTCGAAGGTGACTTTGACGGTCAGGTCATCCACAGCTTCGACCGAGGTGACGCCCTCGAATTTAGTTACCTGCGCGCAGCCGCCTTCGGGGTGCATGCAGTAATCAGCGGTAAATTTCACATCCGCCGACGTGAACGGGGTGCCGTCGGACCATTTGATGCCCGGCGCGATTTTCCACGTGATCGAGGTCAGGTCTTCGCTGACGCCGCCATTTTCAACCGTCGGAATCTCGGACGCGAGGAACGGAACCATGTTGCCGTCCTGATCATAGCGGGCGAGTGGTTCAATCACCAGCGAGGCGGCTTCCACATCCTTGGTACCGCCCGACAAAAACGGGTTCAGGATCGACGGGGCCTGCCAGTAAATGATGCTGACATTGCCGTCCGATCCGCGCTCGGCAAAGGCCATCGGGGCCATCGCCGTGCTTGCAATCGCACCAAGCAAAAGGGTTTTGATTTTCATTATACACTCCCGGATTGGACACGCATGTGTCTCGATTATCTCCGCAATGCCTGCGGATTTGGCGTTGCCGCGAATGGGGTAAGGATTTGAATTGAAACGGCAATGTTTTTTGCCTGCCGCAAATTTCACCTTCTCCCCAAGACGGTTACGAGGCGTATCGAAACAGAACTTCAAAAAAAAGCAAGCCTTGCCGTCACGAATTTCCGATGGGGTTTGACTTTTCCCGGCCAGCGGCCTTAGCGTTTGGCATTCAGAACAAAAATGACGCAGACGGGAGTGCGCGCGTGCTGGACCAGCCTATTGCCCAGATCAAAAAACTGCGGGTCGAGTTTCAGACCAAGGACGGTCCGGTTGTCGGCGTCGAGGATGTCTCGTTCGAGGTCAACCCCGGCGAAACCGTATGTATTGTTGGCGAATCCGGGTCCGGCAAGTCGGTATCCTCGCTGTCTCTGATGCGCCTTGTGGAATTCGGCGGCGGCGAGATTGCGGGCGGTCAGTTGCTGTTTGACCGGCGCGACGGCGATGAGATGAACCTCGCCGATGCCGATCAGGATCTGATGAAACAGATTCGCGGCAACGAGATCGGGATGATCTTTCAGGAGCCGATGACAGCCCTGAACCCGGTGTTTACCGTCGGGCGGCAACTGACCGAAGGTCTGCGCATTCACAAGAACATGTCCAAGTCGCAAGCGGAAGAACGCGCGTTGGAACTGCTGCGGCAGGTGCGCATCCCCGAACCCGAACGGCGGCTAAAGCAATATCCGCACGAATTGTCCGGCGGGATGCGCCAGCGCGTCGTGATCGCGATGGCCATGGCTTGCGAGCCGCGCCTGCTGATTGCGGACGAACCCACAACTGCCCTGGACGTGACCATTCAGGCCGAGATTCTGGCCCTGATGGACCGGCTCAAGCGCGAAACCGGCACGGCGGTGATGTTCATCACCCATGACATGGCCGTCGTCGCGCAGATGGCCGACCGCGTGGTTGTGATGTTCCGGGGCAACAAGGTCGAAGAGGGCTCGGTCACCGAAATTTTCGAAAACCCGCAACATGATTACACCAAGGCGCTGTTGGCGGCGGTGCCGAAGCTGGGTGAGATGCAGGGCAAGGCCGCGCCCGAACCGATGAAGCTGCTGGGCGTTGAAGGTCAGAACATTGCGCCGATTCCCGGTACCGACGATGTATTGCTGACGGTCAAAAACCTGACCACGCGCTTCCCGGTCAAAGGCGGATTGCTGCGGCGGACCATTTCGAACGTGCATGCGGTCGAGGATGTATCATTCACCATCAACCGTGGTCAGACCCTCAGCCTCGTGGGTGAGTCGGGCTGCGGCAAGTCTTCGGCTGGGCGCTCGATCCTGCGTCTGGTTGAACCGATGAAGGGTGCGGTCGATCTGGACGGCGTCGATATCATGAAGCTGGATCCGGCGGGCCTGCGCAAGGCGCGGCTGGACATGCAGATGATCTTTCAGGACCCGTTCGCCTCGCTGAACCCACAGATGCAACTGGTCGATCAGGTGGCGGAACCGATGCGCAATTACGGCGTCGCCTCGGGGTCGGAATTGCAGGACCGGGTGGCGCAATTGTTCGACAAGGTGCAACTGCCGCGCAGCTTCATGCGCCGCTTCCCGCATGAGATGTCGGGCGGTCAGCGTCAACGGATCGCCATCGCGCGCGCGCTTGCCCTGAACCCCAAGCTGATTGTAGCGGATGAGGCGGTCTCGGCGCTGGACGTCTCGGTACAGGCGCAGGTTCTTAACCTGATGATGGAACTGCAGTCGGAACTGAACCTCAGCTATCTGTTCATCAGCCATGACATGGCTGTGGTCGAACGTGTCAGCCACCATGTAGGCGTGATGTATCTGGGTCGGATTGTCGAGCTGGGACCGCGAGCGCGGGTGTTTGAGAACCCACAGCACGCTTATACACAGGCGCTGATGAAGGCGGTACCGATTGCCGATCCGAACAAACGGAAGTCGGAAAAAGACTTGAACTTCAAGCCGATCCCGTCGCCAATTCATCCGATTGGTTACGCCCCTGAACCCTCGCAATATAACGAGGTTGAACCGGGGCACTTCGTCCTGACGACCGACAGCGGATACTGATCCAAATGCCCCAACGCCTGAGCCCGCTTGAGATCATGACCAAGCTGATCTCTTTCCCGACGGTCAGCCGCGAAACCAATCTGCCATTGGTTGACTGGGTTGAAGAGTATCTGCGCAGCCACGGGATCGAACCGCATCGCTGGCCGGACCCGGACCAGCCGCATAAGGCAGCCGTTTTCGCGCATGTCGGACCGTGGGAAGAGGGCGCGATTGTCCTGTCCGGGCACACGGATGTGGTGCCGGTGGACGGCCAGCCCTGGGACACCGATCCGTTCATCGTCACCGAAAAAGACGGCAAGTATTTCGGGCGCGGCACCTGCGATATGAAAGGCTTTGACGCTTTGGCCATCTGGGCACTGGCCGAGGCGCAGCACGCCGATATCAAACGCCCCCTGCAACTGGCGCTGAGCTTTGATGAAGAGGTCGGCTGCACGGGTGCCCCGCCGATGATCGAAGCGATGCAAGAGGTACTGCCAAAGGGCTCTGCGGTGATCGTGGGAGAGCCGTCGGTGATGCAGGCCGTGACCGGCCACAAGGGCGGGTTCGGTTTCGACACGCATATGGTTGGGTTCGAGGTCCACAGCTCGATCATGCACACCGGCGTCAACGCGATCATGGAGGCCGCGCCGCTGATTGATTGGGCCAACCAACGCAACGCTCAGAATATGGCGGCGCAGCCTTCGGACATTGCGGCAGTGTTCGATCCGCCCTGGACAACCTGTCATGTGGGCATGATCGAAGGCGGCACCGCGCATAACATCACTGCCAAAGACTGCCACTTCATGATGGATTTCCGCACCGTCCCGGATGAGGATAAGGGGGTCTGGCAAAAGGCGTATTTCGACAAGGTGCGCGAGGTCGAGGCGCGGATGCAGGCAGTCCACCCGGACGCGCGGATTGAGCTGTCCGAACATTTCTCGATCCCCGGTCTTGTGCCTGAACAGGATGGCGAGGCCGAGATGCTGGTGCGCTCGCTGACTGGTGACAATGCCAGTCATGTGGTCAGCTATGGCACTGAGGCGGGACAGTTTCAGGAAGCGGGTTATTCCGCCGTGATCTGCGGCCCCGGTGATATCGCACAGGCGCATCAGCCGAATGAATTCATTACGGTTTCTCAATTCAACGCAGGCCAGAAATTCATGGAACGTCTGGTAGAACGGCTCTGCGAATAACACTCGGATCGGAGGTCAAGGATGCCCGTCAAAAACCGGCTCGCCGAAAGGCATGGTGAGATCACCAAATGGCGTCGTCATCTGCACATGCATCCCGAGCTGATGTATGATGTCGAAGAAACCGCAGGGTTTGTGGTCGACCGCCTGAAAGAGTTCGGCGTCGATGAGATCACACCGGGGATCGGCAAGACAGGCGTTGTGGCGGTGATCAAGGGGCGGCAGGACACGCAGGGCCGGGTGATCGGGCTGCGGGCGGATATGGATGCGCTGCCGATCGAAGAGGCGACGGGGCTGGACTATGCCTCAACCGTTTCGGGCAAGATGCATGCCTGCGGGCATGACGGGCATACCTCAATGCTGCTGGGTGCGGCGCAATATCTGGCCGAGACACGAAACTTTGACGGCTCCGTCGTGCTGATCTTCCAGCCCGCCGAGGAAGGCGGCGCCGGTGGTCTGGCCATGTGCCGCGATGGTTTGATGGACCGTTGGGGCATTCAGGAAATTTATGGCATGCACAATATGCCGGGTTATCCGGTTGGCGAGTTCGCAATCCGGCCCGGCGCGTTCCTGGCCTCGTCCGATGAGTTTGAAATCGTTGTCACCGGCAAGGGCGGCCACGCTGCGGCCCCGCATGATGCAATCGATACGACTCTGGTCGCGTCCCATATTGTCGTGGCTTTGCAATCGGTTGTATCGCGTACCGTTGACCCGATCAAACGCGTGGTTCTGACGGTGGGGACGTTTGAGACGGACAGTGTTGCGTCGAACGTGATCGCCCATTCGGCCCGTCTGCAGGGCACAGTGCGGACGCTGGACCCCGAATACCGCGCAATCGCGGAAGAGCGTGTACGTCGGATCGCGGAAGATACCGCCTCGGCCTTTGGTGCCTCGGCCACGATGACGTGGAAACCGGGTTATCCGGTGACGGTGAACTCGGAGGACGAAACGATCTATGCCGCCGAGGCTGCGCAAGCCGTGGCGGGCAAGGTCAATAACAGCCCCGATCCGATCATGCCGTCCGAAGATTTTGCTTACATGCTTGAAGAACGGCCCGGAGCCTACATCTTTATCGGAAACGGGGACACGGCCATGTGCCATCACCCGGAATACAACTTCGACGACGACGCCATTCCTGCCGGATGCAGCTGGTTTGCTGAACTGGTGGAACGACGATTGCCCGTCACCTGATTTGGGAGGACCAGATGCCAATCAAGAACCGGCTTGCCGAAATGCACGAAGAGATCACCGGTTGGCGGCGGGATATCCATCAACAACCTGAAATCCTCTATGACACCCACCGCACCAGCGCCTTGGTCGCCGATAAGCTGAAAGCGTTCGGCTGCGATGAGGTGGTAACCGGCATTGGCCGCACTGGCGTTGTTGGTGTCATCAGGGGCAAGACCGACACGCAGGGCCGCGTGATCGGGTTGCGCGCTGACATGGACGCACTGCCGATGCAGGAGCAGACAGGTCTGGACTATGCCTCGAAGACCGAGGGCGCGATGCATGCGTGCGGCCATGACGGGCACACGGCGATGGTGCTGGGGGCGGCAAAATACCTCTCTGAGACGCGGAACTTTGACGGTACGGCCATCGTGATCTTCCAACCGGCAGAAGAGGGCGGAAACGGGGCCGAGGCGATGTGCAAGGACGGGCTGATGGACCGCTTTGGCATTCAGGAAGTTTATGCCATGCACAATGTGCCGGGTGTCCCCACCGGGCAATTTGCCATTCGGTCCGGTCCGTTGTTGGCGGCTGCGGATGAGTTCGACATTCATCTGGAAGGCAAGGGTGGTCATGCGGCCAAGCCGCAGGAAACCATTGATACCACAGTGATGCTGTCGCAACTGATTGTCGCGCTTCAGACCATCGTGTCGCGCAATACGGATCCGATCCTGCAGGCGGTTCTGTCTGTGACCTCGGTCGAGACGTCGTCCAAGGCGTTCAACGTGATCCCACAATCGGCGCGGGTGCGCGGAACTGTCCGCACCCATTCCGCAGAGGTGCGCGACCAGATCGAGACGCGGCTGAGCGAAGTCGTGAAGGGTATTGCCGAGACATTTGGTGGCACCGCCAAAGTGACCTATACGCGCGGTGTGCCGGTGACGATCAACGCCGAGGAACAGACCGGCTATGCCGCCGAGGCCGCCATTTCCGTTGGCGGCAGCTGTGATGAGGCGCCCATGGTGATGGGGGGCGAGGATTTTTCGTTCATGCTGGAAGAACGCCCCGGTGCCTTTATCGTGCTGGGCAATGGCGACAGCGCCGGGCTGCACCACCCCGAATACAACTTCAATGATGAGATCATCCCGATGGGATGTTCCTGGTTTGCCGAAATGGTCGAGCGCCGGATGCCGGCGGCTTGAAATAGGAGAGAGAAGAGATGCCAGTCAAAAACCGCTTTGCCGAGTTGCAGGATGAAATCACCGCATGGCGACGGGATATTCACGAAAACCCCGAGATTCTGTTCGAAACACACCGCACCAGCGCCTTGGTGGCCGAAAAGCTGAAGGAATTCGGCTGCGATGAGGTCGTGACCGGGATCGGTCGTACCGGGGTTGTTGGTGTGATCAAGGGTAAGGCCGATACCGGCGGAAAGGTGATTGGATTGCGCGCCGATATGGACGCTCTGCCGATCCATGAGGCGACAGGGCTAGACTATGCCTCGAAAACCGACGGGGCGATGCATGCCTGCGGTCATGACGGGCATACGGCGATGCTGTTGGGCGCGGCGAAATACCTGTCTGAGACGCGCAATTTCGACGGCACCGTCGTGGTGATTTTCCAGCCTGCCGAAGAAGGCGGCGGAGGTGGTCGCGAGATGTGCGAAGACGGCATGATGGAGCGCTGGAACATTCAGGAGGTCTATGGCATGCACAACTGGCCGGGTCGTCCGGTCGGCAGTTTTGCGATCCGCCCGGGCTCGTTCTTTGCGGCGACCGATCAGTTTGACATCACTTTTGAGGGGCGGGGCGGGCATGCCGCCAAACCGCAGGAGACGGTGGATACGACCGTGATGACGGCGCAGGCCGTGTTGGCGCTGCAAACGATTGCCTCGCGCAATGCCGACCCGATTGATCAGGTGGTGGTGTCGGTGACGTCGTTCGAGACATCTTCGAAGGCGTTCAACGTGATCCCGCAGACGGTGCAGATCAAAGGCACCGTGCGCACCATGACCAAAGAGATGCGCGATCTGGCCGAAACCCGGATCAAAGAGATTTGCGCCGGCGTGGCGGCGACCTTTGGCGGAACTGCGGACGTGACCTATATCCGGGGCTATCCTGTGATGGTGAACAGCGACGCGCAGACCGAATTTGCCGCAGACGTGGCGCGGTCGGTATCGGGGGCTTGCGATGACGCACCGCTGGTCATGGGGGGCGAGGATTTCGCCTTTATGCTGGAGGAACGTCCGGGGGCTTATATTCTGGTGGGCAATGGTGATACCGCAGCGGTTCATCACCCGGAGTACAATTTTAACGATGACGCGATTCCGGCCGGATGCAGTTGGTGGGCGGAGATTGTCGAACAGCGGATGCCGGCAGCCTGATGGAAAGGGTGGGGGCTCTGCCCCCACACCCCCGGGATATTTTTAGCCAGATGAAGAGGGATCCGGTGCACGCAAGTCGAGCGTGGTGCACAGGGTTTCTATGACCATGTCCAGCGCGGTGGCCTGGCTGTTGACGCAGGACTGGGCGGCGCCGCGGGCTTTGTTCAGTGCGTTGATGTCCGAGAGCCAGCGGTCGACGGCCTTGGTCAGATCGGGCGCGGTTTGGACCTCGATGGCGCCGCCAGTTTCTATCAGCGGGGCGAAGGTTTCCGCGAAGTTGAAGGTACCCGGGCCGGTCAGGACCGCGGCCCCGGCTTGCGCGGGTTCGAAGGGGTTGTGTCCTCCGATCTCTTTGAGAGAACCGCCGAGGAAGACGATCGGGCAAAGGGTGTACCATGTGCCCAACTCGCCCAGCGTGTCGGCCATGTAGATCTGAGTATGGCCGGTGATGGGCTGGTCGGCGCTGCGCTGGGCATGTGTAAGGCCCTGGGCGTGGATCAGATCACCGATTTCTGTGTGGCGCTCGGGGTGGCGCGGGATCAGCAGAAGCAACAGATCGGGCCAGCGGTCGAGCAGGGCTTTATGCGCGGTGAGAACGGTTTCTTCCTCACCCTGATGGGTAGAGCTGGCGATCCAGATCGGGCGATCGCTGATCTGCTGCGTGATCTGAGACAGAGTTTTTGTGTCCACCGGTAGTGGGTCGGACAAGGCTTTGAGGTTGGTGCCGGGTTGTACCTTCTCAGGCGTAGCACCCATAGCGATCAGGTTGCTGGCGGTTTTCTTGTTCTGGGTCAGGAACAGCGAGAAATGGTTCAGGAGGAACCGGGAAGTCTTGGGGCGCTTCGTCCAACCCGCGACGGATTTTTCGGACAGGCGCGCGTTGAGCAGGGCCAGCGGTGTTCCGCGTTTTGAGGTCTCGACGATGAGGCGGGGCCAGATTTCGCTTTCGACGAAGATGGCGGCATCCGGTTGCCAATGGTTCAGAAACCGTCGCACCGGTCCGCCGCCGTCGAGCGGAGGGTATTGGTGGCGCGTGCGCGGGGGCATGCGTTTGGCGATCAACTCGGCGGACGTTGGGGTGCCCGAAGTGATCAGGAATTCGGCATCGGGGAGGCGTTCGCCCAGTCGCTTGATCAGGCTGAGGACGGACAGGCTTTCGCCGACGCTGGCGGCGTGGAACCAGATCAGGCGTTTGGTGGGGCGGGGGGCGCTGGCATGGCCCAACCTTTCCTGCTGTCGCTGTTCGGGCACGTTCGCGGCCTGCAGTTTTGCGCGCACCTTACGCCAGATCAGTGGTCCGACCAGAGAAGTCAGACCGCAGTACAGCTTGTACAGCAGCGTCGGCTGTCCGCCGGGGCCGGGCAAATCAGCCGCCTGTGTGGCTCATGTGGCGGCTCATCTGGCCGTCGACCGCCTGCCGGGAATAGTCGAAATCATGGCCCTTGGGCTTGAGGTTTATGGCCGCGCGGATCGCCCGTTCAAGTGGTTCTTCGGTATCTGGGTGGTCGCGCAGGGCACCGCGCAGGTCGGCCATGTCTTCCTGGCCGAGGCACATATACAGCTCTCCGGTGCAGGTCAGGCGCACGCGGTTGCAGCTTTCGCAGAAGTTATGGGACAGCGGGGTGATGAAGCCGATCTTTTGGCCGGTCTCTTCAAGACGGACATAGCGGGCGGGGCCGCCGGTGCGCTCGGCCAGATCGGTCACGGTATAGTGGTTCTCGTATTCCTTGCGCACGTCTTTCAGGGACCAGTACTGATCCAGCCGATCCTCGTTGCCGATATCGCCCATGGGCATGACCTCGATCCAGGTCAGGTCCATGTCGCGTTCGGCGCACCATTCGGTGATCTGTGGCAGCTCGGGTTCGTTGAAGCCCTTCAGCGCCACTGCGTTGATCTTGATCCGCAGTCCCGCCTTTTGCGCGGCGTCGATGCCGTTCAGAACTTGCTTCAGGCGGCCCCAGCGCGTGACCTTGGCAAACTTGTCTTCGTCCAGCGTGTCCAGCGAGACGTTCACCCGGCGCACGCCCGCCGCATAAAGATCATCTGCGAAACGGTGCAGTTGCGAGCCATTAGTGGTCAGTGTCAGTTCTTTCAACGCGCCACTGTCCAGATGCCGCGTCATGTTGTGGAAGAAGGACATGATGTTTCGGCGCACCAAAGGTTCTCCGCCAGTGATGCGCAGCTTTTCGACACCCATGTTCACGAAGGTGGTGCACATACGGTCCAGCTCTTCCAGCGTCAGCAAGTCCTTCTTGGGCAGGAACTTCATGTCCTCGGACATGCAATAGACGCAGCGGAAATCACAGCGGTCCGTGACGGAGACGCGGAGATAGGTGATGGCGCGGGCAAACGGGTCGATCAGTGGAGCAGTCATGCGACATAGGTAAAGCGCAGGTCGGGCAGCGGCAAGGGGGAACCGCAGATAGCGCTGGTACAGATGGGCGCAGGCAGATAGATTCACCATATGAAAACCACGTGGCTTCTTCTTTGTTTCCCTCTGGTTGGCTGCGATGCCATACGTTCGACCACGGATCGGGTGTTCGGCGGCATTGACGCGCCGCCGCAGCAAACCCCAGAGGTCACCGAGACCGCGCCGGTTGCGCCCGAGCCTGCGGTCGCTGTCGCCAGCTGGAGTGGCGCGAAACGCACCATTGCCAGTTTGGGTGATCCCACCACGCCGGGGCGTTGGCTGCGGACCCCACTGGTCGAAGTCGAGACCACTGGCCGGGTCGTGGTTCCGCGCACGGGCGCGCAGGCGTTCATCACGCTGGTGCCGATCGCTGGCCCAGAAGGCGGAGGCAGTCAGTTGTCGCTTGAGGCGATGCGGGCTTTGTTGGTGCCGTTAGACGAACTGGTCGAACTGGACGTTTACTCGAACTAGGCGCGCAGGTATTTACCAGCTTCTTTGCGGGCAAATGGTTTCATGGCGGCACCGTGCTGATCCAAAAAGCCACGCACGCGTTCAGGATCGTGTTTCGACAATTCGCGCAGCCACCACGCTATGGCTTTCTGGATGAACCATTGACGATCTGGAACATATCCAGCGGCCCATCCCAGGATCCGGTCTCGACAGGCCAGATCTTCGGGCTTGGGATGGTTCTGCTTTGTCCATGGCAAGGTAGCAACCAGAGCCGCGCGACGGGTCCACATATGATCTGAACCTGTCCAACTTTCGACCTGATCCAGTCGAGAGGGATCCGCGGTCAGCCGTTTTTGCAGGGCCATGCAGGCGTGATCGGCGATGGCCCATGCGTCGAAATCCGGGACCCAGCCTAGGAGCAGCTCCCAGACCACGTCATCCGGTCGGATACGCGCCTGGGTCAGCAATTTGGCGGCAGCGACGCGTGCTTCGTGGATGTTTGTCCGCCACAAGGCGTCCGCCAGGGCCACGCGACTGTCTGTATCAAGCTGCTGGCGCCAGGCCTTGGTCAGATCATTCAGCACCGGATTTGGTACACCCAGATAGGGGCGGTCGATCTTGTGATAGGCCGCTACCTGTGCCGCCCGTTCGGGATCGGCATGCGCCTTGATCTGATCCAGATAGGCCTGCATCGCCGATTACTCGACGGTCACGGATTTCGCCAGGTTGCGCGGCTGATCCACATCGGTCCCTTTGGCGACCGCCGTGTGATAGGCCAGCAACTGCGCCGGAACAGAATAGAGGATCGGCGCAAGGCTGGTGTGGATATGCGGCATTCGGATCGTGGTCCAGACACCGTCCTCGGCGTCGGCGATGCCATCATCGTCCGAAATAAGAATGACCTTACCCTTTCGCGCCATGACCTCTTGCATGTTCGAAACTGTCTTGTCGAAAACCGTATCCCGCGGGGCCATGACGACAACCGGCATATGCTTGTCGATCAGCGCAATGGGGCCGTGTTTGAGTTCACCTGATGCATAACCTTCAGCATGGATGTAGCTGATTTCCTTCAGTTTCAGCGCGCCCTCCATAGCAAGCGGATACATCAGGCCACGTCCCAGGAACAGAACATCGCGCGCCTCGGACAGACGCTGGGCAGCCTTTTTGATCGCCCGGTTCTGATCCAGCGCCGTGTTCAGTACGGTCGGCAAACCGCGCAGGGCTGCGGCGTGATCGGCGATTTCCTCGGCGCTCAAAGTGCCACGATCCGCGGCGGCTTTCAGCGCTAGCATCAACAGAACGCTAAGCTGGCAGGTAAAGGCCTTGGTCGAGGCCACGCCAATCTCAACACCCGCATGGATTGGCAGGGCAATGTCACTTTCCCGCGCGATCGAGCTTTCGGGGACGTTGACGACAGAAACGATCTTGTCCGCCTTCCCTTCGCAATAGCGCAGCGCGGCCAGGGTGTCGGCGGTTTCGCCCGACTGGCTGACAAACAAAGCAAGCGTTCGGTCGGTGATCGGGGGTTCGCGATAGCGGAACTCGCTTGCGATATCGACTTCGACGGGCATCTTGGCCAGCTGCTCGAACCAGTATTTGGCCGTCAGGCAAGCATAGAAGGCCGTGCCGCAAGCCACCATTGTCAGACGGTCCAGTTTCGAGAAATCCAGTTCGGCCCCCGGAAGAACCACCTGATCGCCACCGGTGGGCAGATAGGACCGGATCGCCTCGGCCACCACGACGGGTTGTTCAGCGATTTCCTTGGCCATGTAATGCTTGTGCCCGCCCTTGTCTGCGCGGGCTTGATCCAGCTTGATCTGGCGCGTTTCCCGGTTGGCCAGCTCTCCGGCTTCGTTGCGGATCTCCAGCGAGGTCCGGGTCAGCACTGCACGGTCGCCTTCCTCAAGATAGGTAATCCTATCCGTCAGCGGAGCCAGAGCGATGGCGTCCGAGCCGACGAACATCTCGCCGTCGCCGTGGCCAATTGCCAGCGGAGAGCCCTTGCGCGCGGCCACGATCAGATCGTCCTGACCGTCAAACAGAAACGCCAGCGCAAAAGCACCATCCAGTCGATCGATGGTCTTGAATGCAGCCTCAACCGGGGACAGGCCGGTACTCAGGAAACGCTCGGCCATCAGAGCCACGGTTTCAGTGTCGGTTTCGGTTTGAAAACCAATCCCGTGTTCCGCCAGTTCCGCGCGCAGTTCGCGGTAATTCTCGACGATACCGTTATGCACCACGGCCACGGGGCCTGCCTTGTGCGGATGCGCATTGGTGACCGAGGGCGCTCCGTGCGTGGCCCAGCGGGTGTGCCCGATACCGGATTTGCCAGGCAGCGGATCATGCACCAGCAAATCGCTGAGATTGACCAGCTTGCCCACAGCCCGGCGACGTCCCAGCGTGCCGTCATTGACCGTTGCAATCCCGGCACTGTCATAGCCGCGATATTCCAGCCGTTTCAGTGCCTCGACCAGAATGGGCGCGGCTTCATGTTCACCCAGAACACCTACAATTCCACACATGCCTTAGGCTCCTTTTTCGCGGCGAGCCTTTTTCGCCTTCAAAACTTTGAACAATTTACGCGCATAGCCAAGTTTGTTTTCCTGTTTGGCCCGCGCCAGCGCCAGCGCGTCGGGTTCGACATCGCGGGTCACCACGGTTCCGGTCGCTGTCATCGCTCCGTCGCCCAAGGTCACGGGGGCCACCAGCATGGTGTTTGAACCGACAAAGACATTCTCACCAATAGTGGTGCGATGCTTCATCACGCCGTCATAGTTGCAGGTGATCGTGCCCGCACCAATGTTGGACGCCGCCCCCACAGATGCGTCTCCGATATAGCTCAGGTGATTGACCTTGGCACCTTCGGCGATTTCGGCATTCTTGACCTCGACGAAATTGCCGATTTTGGCGTTTTCGGCCAGTTCTGCGCCGGGGCGCAGACGGGCATAGGGTCCCACGACGGATCCCCGGCTGACATGACAGCCTTCCAGATGCGAAAACGCACGGATCGTCGCGCCGCTTTCTACCGTGACGCCGGGGCCGAACACCACATTGGGTTCAATCACCGTGTCGCGGCCAATGACCGTGTCGGCGGACAGGTAGACCGTGTCGGGGGCCATCAAGGTCACACCCAGCGCAAGCAACTCGGCCCGGGCGCGCGTCTGAAACTCGGCATCCGCAGCGGCCAGATCGGCGCGGGAATCCACGCCCAGCGTTTCGGCCTCGGCGCACTTGATCGCGGTGGCCGACAGGCCCCGTGCGTTGGCGAGACCAACGATTTCAGTAAGATAGTACTCGCCAGATGCGTTTTCATTGCTGACCTGATCGATCAGATCGAACAGCAGTTTGGCGTCGCAGGCCAGCAATCCGCTGTTGGTAAAGCGAATGGCGCGTTGTTCCTCGGTTGCATCTTTGTACTCGACGATTTCCACCAGCCGGTCGCCGTCCATGATCAGCCGCCCATAGCGCGGCTGAACCTCGGCGATGTCAAATCCCAGCATGACCAGATCATGGGATTGCCGTGCATCGATCATGCGCTGCAACGTGGCGGGTTGAATAAACGGCGTGTCGCCGAACAGGACAATCACATCGCCTTCAAACCCGTCCAGTGCGTCGCGCGCCTGATTGACTGCGTGGGCCGTTCCCAACTGCTCTTCCTGCGTCACGACTATGGCGGCTTCGTCCTCGGCCTTGACTGCTTTGGCGACCATCTCGGCACCGTGGCCCGTGACGATTACAGTCCGTTCGGGCGACAGGGTTGCTCCGGCGCGCATGGCATGCACCAGCAATGGCGTCTGGGCGATGGGATGCAGGACTTTGGGAATATCCGAATTCATCCTGGTGCCTTTTCCGGCGGCGAGGATGACAAGGGCAATGGTCATGAAATCGTTTTCTCTTTGTGTTTTGTTGCGGTCCGTTTTATCCGCTGGGGGCAAAGGCGCAAGCGGTTCAGCCATCAAACTAGATTGCCGTTTGCAACAACTCATGGCGGGAAGCCGCCGAGGCAGGAGGGGTCATGCGCACGGTCATCTTCGATCTTGACGGAACTTTGGCGGATACATCGGGCGATCTGCTGGAGGCGGCAAACCACTGTTTCCGCCATATGGGGCATGGCGATGTGCTGGTCCACGGTCAGGATGCGGCCGTCGCCTTGCGCGGCGGGCGGATGATGCTGAGCCATGGGTTGAAACGGGTCGGACGTTATAACGAGGACACGATCCTGTCCTACTATCCGATGTTGCTTGAGGCTTATGCGCAGGCCATCGATACGCATACACACTTCTACCCCGGCGCACTTGAAGCGGTCGAAGCATTGAAATCGGCAGGCTATGGCGTCGGGATTTGCACGAACAAGCCCGAGGCTTTGGCAGATCAGTTGCTGAGGCAGATGGGGGTCCGGGATCGTTTCGCCTCATTGGTCGGAGCCGATACATTGCCAGTGCGCAAACCTGACCCCGAACCCTTGCGCGAAGCGGCGCGCCGGGCGGGTGGGCATCCCGATATGTGTGTGCTGATCGGTGATTCCGACACCGACCGCAATACTGCCCGCGCTGCGGGTGTGCCCTCGGTTCTGGTCACCTTCGGGCCGTCGGGCGATGACATGGCCGCGCTGGAGCCAGAGGCGCTGCTGCATCGGTTCGATGATCTGCCCGATGTCGTGGCCGGTCTGATTGGTGTGGCGGCTTAGTCCCTTGACCGAAGGCGTTTGCGGCCTCAGAACGGATTCATGACCGAGACATTTACTGGCAGTTTCACCCAGCAGGAGCCCATCCCGGACGAGGCCATCGAGGCGGCTTTGGCCGTCCTGCGCCATGGGCGGTTGCATCGCTACAATGTGGTCCCCGGCGAGTTGGGGGAAACCGCGCTGCTGGAACAGGAATTTGCCGCCCAGATGGGGGCGAAATACTGTCTTGCGGTGTCGTCCGGAGGGTATGCACTGGCAACCGCATTGCGCGCGGTGGGCGTGCAGCCAGGCGATCCGGTTCTGACCAATGCGTTCACGTTGGCACCGGTGCCCGGATCGATCGCATCAGTTGGTGCCAAGCCGGTTTTTGTCGGTGTGACCGAAGGTCTGACGATTGATCTGGATGATCTAGAGGCCAAGCTGGATCAGGCTCAGGTGCTGATGCTGAGCCACATGCGGGGACATCTGTGTGACATGGACCGGCTGATCCGAATGTGTGATGCCGCCGGGGTAACGGTGATCGAGGATTGTGCCCATACGATGGGGGCCGCATGGCGCGGGCAATTGTCGGGACGGCAGGGGGCCATCGGGTGTTACTCGTGCCAGACCTACAAGCATGTCAATTCCGGTGAGGGCGGTTTGCTGATCACTGATGACGAGGAATTGGCGGCCAGGGCCACGATGCTGTCGGGCTCCTATATGCTTTATGAACGACATCTGGCCGCGCCGGGGCCGGAGGTGTTTGAGCGAATCAAATACACCACGCCAAATGTGTCGGGCCGGATGGACAATCTGCGCGCCGCGATCCTGCGGCCTCAGCTGCGCGATCTCGACCGGCAGGTGCAGCGGTGGAATGAGCGTTATGCCGCGATTGAATCCGATCTGCGTGGTACGCCCGGCCTGACAATCGTCGAACGGCCCGAAGGCGAGACTTTTGTAGGGTCGTCGATCCAGTTCCTGTTGCTGGACTGGTCGCCCCAGCGGATTGCCGAGGTGATCCGCCGTTGCGCCGCGCGCGGGGTCGAACTGAAATGGTTCGGCGGGGCCGAACCCACGGGATTCACCTCGCGCTATGACAGTTGGCGCTATGCCGAAAGCATGCCTTTGCCCACAAGCGACCGGATACTGGCTGGGATCATGGACATGCGGGTGCCTTTGACCTTTTCGCTGGATGATTGCCGCCTGATCGCGCGGATCATCCGGGCCGAGGTCGGCGCGGTCTATCAATCGTAATCCGAAGGAGTGCGCTTTCAGCGCACGCTCGATATCCGGACCCTGCCACCCCTGACGGGTCGGCAGGGTGTTTCCATATTGCCGTCGTTGACCGCTGAGAGTTTTGCTGATATTTATTGAACAACTGTTCATTAAAGCGAAGAGGGAGATCGCGGATGTTCACGGCGACCATGCAATTTGATCTGGGTGAAGACGTGAATGCCCTGCGCGAGATGGTGCACCGCTGGGCGCAAGAGCGGGTCAAGCCGATGGCCGCCGATGTCGATGCCTCGAACGCGTTTCCGAACGAGCTGTGGAGGGAAATGGGTGATCTGGGGTTGCTGGGGATTACCGTGCCGGAAGAGTATGGCGGCGCGGCGATGACCTATCTGGCCCACACGGTCGCGGTCGAGGAAGTGGCCCGCGCTTCGGCCTCGGTTTCATTGTCTTATGGCGCGCATTCGAACCTTTGTGTCAATCAGATCAAGTTGAACGGGACGGCCGAACAGAAAGCGAAATACCTGCCCCGACTGGTCTCGGGCGAGCATGTGGGCGCGCTGGCGATGTCCGAAGCATCTGCCGGGTCTGACGTTGTGTCGATGAAGCTGCGGGCGGAAAAGCGGAACGATCATTACCGGCTGAACGGCAGCAAATACTGGATCACCAACGGGCCGGACGCGGACACGCTGGTGGTTTACGCCAAGACAGACCCCGAGGCCGGTTCACGCGGCATCACCGCCTTTCTGATCGAGAAAGAGATGACGGGGTTTTCGACCTCGCCTCATTTCGACAAGCTGGGGATGCGCGGCTCGAACACGGCCGAGCTGATTTTCGAAGACGTCGAGGTTCCGTTCGAGAACGTTCTGGGGGAAGAGGGCAAAGGCGTTGCTGTTCTGATGTCCGGTCTGGATTATGAACGCGTGGTTCTGGCCGGGATCGGAACCGGAATCATGGCGGCCTGTCTGGATGAAATCATGCCCTATCTCGCCGAGCGCAAACAGTTCGGTAAACCGATTGGAGCGTTCCAGCTGATGCAGGGCAAGATTGCCGATATGTATACGGCGATGAATTCGGCGCGGGCCTATGTCTATGAGGTCGCCAAAGCCTGTGACCGGGGCGATGTGACCCGTCAGGATGCAGCGGCGTGCTGCCTCTATGCCTCCGAGGCTGCGATGACGCAGGCGCATCAGGCCGTGCAGGCCATGGGCGGGGCCGGTTTCCTGTCGGATTCAGCGGTTAGCCGAATTTTCCGGGATGCCAAGTTGATGGAGATCGGGGCCGGTACCAGCGAGATTCGCAGGATGTTGATCGGGCGCGAACTGATGAACGAGATGCTCTGACGGAACGCCCCGCGGTTGAGGAACCCGCGGGGCATGCGCTGTCTGAAAAGGATCAGAACCGATGGACGTAGGATACGCCGATCAGCCAGGGATCGATTTCGGCTTCGCCGATATCGACGCCGTCCAGTTCGACGTCCGAGTCGATGTCGAACCAGCGCACGTTCAGGCGTACAGACCCGTTATCGGTGACCATGTAGTCAAGCCCGGCCTGAACCGCGACACCAACCGAATTGTCGAGTTCCAGATCGCCCAGCGGCGAATCTTCGTCGAAGAAGATGGTGTAGTTGATCCCGGCGCCGACATAGGGCTTCCACTTGCTGGTGGTCGGGAAGTGATAGTTCAGCGACAGGGTCGGGGGCAGGTGATCGACGCTGCCTGCGTCGATATTGCCACCGAGTGTGATGTCATGGGTGTAAGGGGTCGATGCCAGAAGCTCGATCCCGAGGTTGTCCTGAACAAAGTACTCGACGGTGAAGATCGGGCGTGTGTCGGAGTCGATTTCGGCGTCCAGCCCGGCCAGCGTTCCGTTGTCGGATTTCGGGTCGAGATAGCCAACGCCGACGCCCACGGTCCAATCCCCCTGGGACTGGGCGAAGGCAGGCGCGGCAAGCGCGATAAGCGCGGTCGAAAGAGTCAAAGCGGCGAGTTTTTTGGTCATTTCACGGCCTATGTTTTAGCTAACGATCCGCAGCTACAGGCGCCGTCGGTCCCCGGCTCTGATCTGTATCAAGTTTCCGTGATGCCCCCGGTTTCGGGCGTGGGGTGGATTTGTATAAAAACAAAAGGTTATATGAATGTATCCCACTAGGCGCATACCGGGGTTGCATGCTGATGGCAGCTGGGACGTTCCGACCGGGTTGAATATGGCGCGGCAATGCCTGGATCATCCAGCCGAAGGTGTGGCGATTGTCGACTTGACCGCAGCGGGGAAGACCGCCTTCCGGTTTGGTGAGCTGGCGCGCATGACGGATGGCGTCGCGTACCATCTGCTGCAATCGGTGCGCGCCGGTGACCGTGTGGGCGTGTTACTCAGCCAGTCGCCGTGGTGCGCGGCGGCGCATCTGGCGATCTGGAAGATCGGTGCAATTTCGGTGCCTTTGTTCAAACTGTTCAAACACGATGCTCTTCGATCCCGGATCGGAGATGCCGGCGCCCGGGTTGTCCTGACCGATGTCGAAGGCGCGGCGTTATTGGGTGATTTGGCAACTCCTGTTCTGATTGATCAGATCGCTCCATCGGATGACCCTCTGCCATTTGCGGATACCAGCTCAGAAGACCCTGCCGTGCTGATCTATACCTCGGGCACCACGGGCAGCCCCAAAGGTGCGCTGCACGGGCACCGGGTTCTGACCGGCCACCTGCCGGGCGTGTCGATCAGTCATGACCATTTGCGCGAGGGTGACTGCCTCTGGACCCCCGCCGACTGGGCCTGGATCGGTGGGCTGTTCGACGTATTGATGCCGGGGCTGGCGCTGGGCATCCCCGTGGTGGCGGCGCGGCTCGAGAAGTTCTCGCCCGAGGCCTGCGCCGATGTGGTGGCGCGCGGCGGGGTGCGGAATGTGTTTTTCCCGCCGACCGCGCTGCGGATGCTGAAGGCAGCGGATCAGTCGATCCCCGGCCTGCGTTCTGTGGCGTCGGGGGGTGAGCCTTTGGGGGCCGAGATGCTGGCCTGGGGGCAGCAGGCGTTTGGCCTGACGATCAACGAGTTCTATGGCCAGACCGAATGCAACATGGTCGTGTCCTCCTGCGCCGAGGATTTCCCGGTGCGCCCCGGCTGCATTGGCAAACCGGTGCCGGGCCATGAGGTTGCGGTGGTTGATGACGATGGCCAACCGACGGATGAAGAGGGTGACGTTGCGATCCGGCGCGGCTCGGCCTCAATGCTGCTGGAATACTGGAACCGTCCCGAAGCCACGGCTGAGAAATTCCGGGGCGATTGGCTGATCACTGGGGACCGAGGCGTATGGGAAGGTGACTATCTGCGCTTCGTCGGGCGCGATGATGACGTGATCACCTCAGCCGGATACCGCATCGGCCCGGCTGAGATCGAAGATTGCCTGCTGACCCACCCGGCGGTGGCAACGGTCGGCGTGGTCGGCAAGCCCGACCCGCTGCGGACCGAGATCGTGAAGGCTTATGTGGTGTTGAAGCCGGGGGCCGAAGCGACGGGCGCGGAGCTGCAGGCGTGGGTCAAGGACCGTCTGGCGCAGTATTCCTATCCGCGTGAGGTGGCGTTTTTGGACGAGCTGCCGATGACGGTGACGGGGAAGGTGATCCGGAAGGAATTGAAGGCGCGGGCAGCGGGGGAAGTTCACGAATGAAGCGACTTCTGACACTGAGTGTTCTGTGCTTTGGCGCCGCCACTCCGCTAGCTTCTGAGGAAACGATAGAAACGCTGGATGTCCCAGCTTGGTTTGACGGTTGCACAGCGCTTTCAAGCACCATCATAGCGGACGAAATGGATACTCGATGTATGTCGTCAGCATATGATTATTGCGAGCTTGGGCATCCACCCGAGGACCCGCGCGATTGCATGGAGAAGTTGAACGCGCATCTTCTGGCAAAGACCCTAGAAATCGCGGATGGCTTGCCAGATCAAGTAGCAGGTTTGAGCGGCTTAAAGAAATGGTCTTACCCGCGTCGTTTGGAGAAATTCAGAAATGATGAATTCGATCCAGACTGCTCTCAAATGACAGAGTTTATGTGTGAGACTTTTAATATCGTAGTGCGATGGAGCGCAGCCAGAGATCTTGAACGGTTGTCAAATGCGCCCGGAGGATCGGAAACAGAATGAAACTCACATCCAAAGCCATGCCCACCTCTGAGGGCTTCAAGGCCAACCACACAGCCCACCTCGAGGCGTTGGCGCAAATCTCTGCCGCCGCCGAGTCCGCCCGCTTAGGCGGGGGTGAGAAATCCCGCGCGCGGCATGAGTCTCGGGGCAAGATGCTCCCGAGACGTCGGGTGGCGAACTTGCTGGACGCGGGGTCTCCGTTTCTGGAAATCGGCGCGACAGCGGCGCATGGGATGTATGGTGATGCAGCACCCTGTGCCGGGGTGATCGCAGGCATTGGCAGGGTCCAGGGGCGCGAGGTCATGGTGGTGTGCAACGACGCCACCGTGAAGGGCGGCACTTACTATCCGATGACCGTCAAGAAACACCTCCGCGCGCAGGAGATTGCCGAGGAAAACCATCTGCCCTGCATCTATCTGGTGGATAGCGGCGGCGCGAACCTGCCCAATCAGGATGAGGTCTTTCCCGACCGCGATCACTTTGGCCGCATCTTCTTCAATCAGGCGCGGATGAGCGCCAAGGGGATTGCTCAGATTGCTGTCGTGATGGGCTCGTGCACGGCGGGTGGTGCCTATGTGCCCGCGATGTCGGACGTGACGATCATCGTCAAAGAGCAAGGCACGATCTTTCTGGCCGGGCCGCCTCTGGTCAAGGCCGCGACCGGAGAGGTGGTCAGCGCCGAGGATCTGGGCGGTGGCGATGTGCACACCCGCCTGTCAGGTGTGGCCGATTATCTTGCCGAGGATGACACCCACGCTCTGGCCTTGGCCCGCCGCGCGGTCGGGTCGTTGGGCGGTGCCGGGCTGAAGCCCGGCCTCCAGTTCGAGACGCCCGAGGACCCGGCTTATGACCCCGAAGAAATTCTGGGCGTTGTTCCTGCCGACCTGCGCACGCCCTATGACATCCGCGAGGTGATCGCGCGTCTGGTCGACGGCTCTCGGTTCGATGAATTCAAGCCCCGCTTTGGCGAGACGCTGGTGACCGGCTTTGCCCATATCAAAGGCTGCCCGGTCGGGATCATCGCCAACAATGGCGTGCTGTTTTCCGAGGCCGCGCAGAAGGGTGCGCATTTTGTTGAGCTGTGTTCGCAGCGCAAGACACCGCTTGTGTTTTTGCAGAACATCACCGGCTTCATGGTGGGCCGCAAATACGAGAACGAGGGCATCGCGCGGCATGGGGCCAAGATGGTGACAGCCGTGGCGACGACATCTGTGCCGAAGATAACGATGCTGGTGGGTGGGTCCTTTGGTGCGGGCAATTACGGAATGGCCGGGCGCGCTTATCAGCCGCGATTCCTGTGGACATGGCCCAATTCGCGCATCTCGGTGATGGGCGGAGAGCAAGCCGCGGGCGTTCTGGCCACCGTCAAGCGCGACGGGATCGAACGTCAGGGTGGTTCTTGGTCGGCCGAGGAAGAGGCCGAATTCAAACGCCCGACGCTGGAGATGTTCGAGGAGCAATCGCACCCGCTCTATGCCTCAGCCCGCCTTTGGGACGATGGTGTCATCGATCCACGCAAATCGCGCGATGTGCTAGCCCTGTCGCTGAGCGCCGCGTTGAATGCCCCGATTGAGGAGACACGTTTCGGCGTGTTCAGGATGTAAGCTATGGCGTTTTCTGGGAAAGTTCAGGATGTATTCTCAATTCCCGGCAAAGGCACTGTGCTTTGGCTCACGGGAGTTGTCGGAGAACCAATAGAGGGCGAGCGCATAGAAACAGAGCTCGGTGAGGCTTTGATTTTAGCCCTCAGTGAGCCAGCTATTCGAGATCGCTCCTGCCTCACGGGTAAAAAAGTCGCTCCTTATGGTGGAATATTGACCAATTTACCCATGCCAGATGCAGAGGCGCTGCATGAAACAACAGTTCGAACACTTAGAGGGCTTTCATGAGCGAAGACCTTAGGCAACTGATCTCACGCTATCCCGGTGCGCAGACTTTCAAGTTCGGCGATAACGCGGCCCTCAGCGCCGAGCTTCTGGCCTTGGTGCGCTCAGGCCGGAAGACGGCAACCTGCGGTGCTTTGCGAGACTATCCCGAAGGCAGCGCAGACACTCCGGCTGTGGGGCAGCGGGACATCGCTTTGGAGTGGGACGACCGACCGGCGCTGGTGATTGAAACGGTTGAGGTTTCGATCTGCCGGTATTGCGATGTGACCGAGGATTTTGCGTTGGCCGAGGGCGAAAATGAGACGCTTGAGGGCTGGCGCGAAGATCACCGCCGCTATTTCGAACGAAATGGCGGGTTTGATCCCGAAATGGAATTGCTTTGTGAACGGTTCCGGCTGGTAGAGGATTTGGCGGAGAGTATCGATGTTTAACAAAATCCTGATTGCCAACCGGGGTGAGATTGCCTGTCGCGTCATGGAAACCGCCCAGAAGATGGGCGTGTCCTGCGTGGCGGTTTATTCTGATGCGGATGCCTCGGCCAAGCATGTGCAGATGGCGGATGAGGCCGTGCATATCGGCGGTGCGGCCCCGGCTGAGAGCTATCTGAAGGGCGACGTGATCATACAGGCGGCGCTGGATACCGGCGCGCAGGCGATCCACCCCGGATATGGTTTCCTGTCCGAGAACCCGGATTTTGTGGATGCGGTCGAAGCTGCGGGCCTGACTTTCATCGGGCCCTCGGCAGATGCGATCCGCAAGATGGGTCTCAAGGACGCGGCAAAAGTGTTGATGGAGGATGCGGGCGTTCCCGTCGTGCCCGGCTATCATGGCGACAATCAGGATCCCGAACATCTGGCTGGGGCTGCAGATGCTATTGGCTATCCCGTGCTGATCAAGGCTGTTGCCGGAGGCGGTGGCAAGGGAATGCGGCTGGTCGAACGGCCGGAGGATTTCGCGGCGGCTTTGGGCAGCGCGCGCGGTGAGGCCAAGACGGCCTTTGGCAACGATGCCGTGTTGGTCGAGAAATTCGTCGCCAAGCCCCGTCATATCGAGGTGCAGGTGTTTGGCGACGGCACCCAGGCCGTGCATCTGTTCGAACGCGATTGCTCATTGCAGCGGCGGCACCAGAAGGTGATCGAAGAGGCTCCGGCCCCCGGCATGACCGCTGAAATGCGCGCGGCGATGGGGCAGGCGGGCGTGCGTGCGGCTGAGGCGATTGGCTATAAGGGGGCGGGGACGGTTGAGTTCATCGTCGATGCCTCGGACGGGCTGCGCCCGGATCGGTTCTGGTTCATGGAAATGAACACGCGCCTGCAGGTCGAACACCCGGTGACCGAGGCGATCACGGGCGTCGATCTGGTCGAATGGCAGCTGCGCGTTGCTGCAGGGGAAAGCCTGCCGAAGCAGCAAAGTGATCTGTCCATCAGCGGGCACGCCTTTGAGGCGCGGTTGTATGCCGAGGATGTGCCCAAGGGCTTTTTACCCGCGACGGGTACTCTGACCCATCTGAACTTCCCGCAAGAGTGCCGCGCCGATAGTGGCGTGCGGGCCGGGGATACGATCAGCCCCTGGTATGATCCGATGATCGCCAAGGTGGTAGTACATGGACCGACCCGTGCGGTTGCTCTGGAAAGCCTGCACCGTGTCTTGCGTCGTACCGTGGTGGCAGGGACGGTGACCAATCTTGCTTTCCTGGGGGCTTTGACGCGGCACAGCGGCTTTGCTGCAGGCGATGTGGATACTGGTCTGATCGGGCGTGACCTGGAAAATCTGGTTCAAAAGGCCGACCCAGGCCCTGCGTCCGCCGTGGCCGCTGCGATGACTGCGCTGGGTTTGACAGATGCAGTTTCGGAGACCGGCTTTACCCTTTGGGGACCAATGCACCGCGCGGTTCAGTTGCTGCGGGATGGGGACATCGTCGATCTGGATGTGCAGGTCGACGGGCCTGATCGTCAGGTTTGGGAGGTCGACGGCACGCAGTTGATCGCTCAGCGCAGCGGCGACTGGACCATCGACGGCAAGCCGATGCCCAACGTCGCCATCGCCGGGTCTCAGATCACTGTATTCGATGACTACGGGCAGGTGTTTGAGGTCGTTGACCCGCTGGACCGTGACGCCAGCGCGGCGGGTGACACCAATGTGATCGAGGCCCCCATGCCCGGTTTGGTCAAGGCCGTGTTTGCCTCGGCAGGGCAAGAGGTGAAGGAGGGCGACCGGCTGGCCATTCTGGAAGCCATGAAGATGGAACATTCGCTGCTGGCCGCCCGTGATGGCGTGGTGGCCGAGGTGCTGGCCGAGGCGGGCGCGCAGGTCGAGGCCGGGGCGGCGCTGGTTCGGCTGGCCGAGGATTGATCTGTTCGGGCCGTGCATTGCGTGGCACAGTCATCCGTATTTGAAACGAGAAGAAGCCGGGAAGGGATGCGCTGATGAAAGAACGGGTCGAAATATTCGAGGTCGGGCCGCGCGATGGTCTGCAGAACGAACAGCGCGAGATTCCGGTGGCCGAGAAGGTGGCTCTGGTCGATTGCCTCAGCCGCGCCGGGTTCAACCGGATTGAGGTGGCGAGCTTTGTCTCTCCGAAATGGGTGCCGCAGATGAAGGGCAGCGCAGAGGTGCTGGCCGGAATTACCCGGGCCGACGGCGTGCGCTATGCGGCGCTGACACCGAATATGCGGGGATATGAGGATGCGCTGGCGGCCAAGGCGGATGAGATCGCGGTGTTTGCCTCGGCGTCTGAGGGGTTTTCGAAAGCCAACATCAACGCAACCATCGCCGAGTCCATCGAGCGGTTTGTGCCGATCCTCGAAGCCGCGCGCCATATCGACCTGCCGGTGCGGGGCTATGTCTCTTGCGTGACCGATTGCCCCTATGACGGCCCGACCTCACCCGAAAAGGTGGCCGAGGTAGCGGACGCGCTGTTCGCCCATGGCTGCTACGAGATTTCTCTAGGCGACACGATCGGGCAGGCGACTCCGGACAAGATCGCCCATATGCTGCTGGCGGTGCGTGAGCGTGTACCCGCGACCCGCCTTGCGGGACATTTCCACGACACCAACGGGCGGGCGATTGACAACATAGACGCCTCACTGGCGCTGGGCGTGCGGGTGTTTGACGCCGCCGTGGGCGGGCTGGGCGGTTGCCCTTATGCGCCCGGTGCGGCGGGCAATGTCGCGACCGAGGCTGTGGCCGCTCATCTGGGGCGGCTGGGCTATGAAACCGGTCTGGATACCGCTGTTCTGGAGCTGGCGGCGGACATGGCGCGCGCCATGCGGCCAGAATGAGGGGGACGCCTATGTTTGATACGATCTCGCTGGAAACAGATGCGCGCGGTGTGGCTACACTGACGCTGAACCGCCCCGAAAAACACAATGCCTTGTCGGCGCAAATGATTGCCGAGCTCACCCAAGCCGCCGGGCAATTGGCCAGTGATGACTCGGTGCGCGTGGTCGTTCTGGCTGCGTCAGGCAAAAGCTTCTGTGCCGGGGGCGATCTGGGCTGGATGCAGGCGCAGATGGCCGCCGATCCTGAAACGCGCTTTGTCGAGGCGCGCAAGTTGGCCGAGATGCTGAATGCGCTGAACACGCTGCCCAAGCCCTTGATCGGTGCCTTGCAGGGCAACGCGTTTGGCGGCGGCGTCGGGATGGCCGCTGTCTGCGACGTGGCGATTGGGGTCGACAGTCTGAAAATGGCGCTGACCGAAACCCGTCTGGGTCTGATCCCGGCGACGATTGGCCCCTATGTGATTGCGCGAATGGGTGAGGCGCGCGCCCGGCGTGTTTTCATGTCGGCCCGTCTGTTTGATGCTGCAGAAGCCGTCGATCTGGGATTGCTGGCCAAAAACGTCCCTGTCGACGGGTTGAACGACGCGGTTGAGGCAGAGGTGCTACCCTATCTTTCTTGCGCGCCGGGGGCGGTGGCTTCGGCCAAAGAGATGATCCGACATCTGGGTCCTCGCATTGACGATGCTGTGATCGACCACACGATTAGGGGATTGGTGTCGCGCTGGGAAACCGAAGAGGCGCGCGAAGGGATCACTGCTTTCTTCGAAAAACGAAAACCTGCATGGATTAGTAATGTTTAGAAGGCACAAGCCTTCGCGTGGATTCAAAATTTCGGTTGGCAAGGGCAGAACAGGCGTAAGCGGATTAATAGCCCCCTGCGCGTTTCTGGTCGGTTGACCCTCTGACCCCGCACAGATAGAGAATGGCCAGTCAACTCGCCAATTGACGGCGCACCCTTTCGGGGCATGCGCAGGAAAGGAGCTATACGTGGAAGACCTGCTGCGGGAGTACCTCCCGATTCTGGTGTTTCTGGCCGTTGCCGTGGGCCTTGGAATCGTCCTGATTCTGGCGGCTGTGGTACTGGCCGTCCGCAATCCCGACCCCGAGAAGGTCAGCGCATATGAATGTGGATTCAACGCATTCGATGATGCGCGGATGAAGTTCGATGTCCGATTCTATCTGGTCTCGATTCTGTTCATCATCTTCGATCTGGAGATTGCGTTCCTGTTTCCCTGGGCCGTGGGCTTCAAGGACATCAGCGATGTGGGCTTCTGGTCCATGATGGTGTTTCTGGCCGTGCTGACCATCGGCTTTGCCTATGAGTGGAAGAAGGGGGCGCTGGAATGGGAGTGATGACGGGTGCAAACGCCACCGGCGTCGATAAAGAAGTCGCCACCCAGGCCCTGAATGCGGAATTGCAGGACAAAGGTTTCCTGCTGACTTCGACCGAGGACATCATCAACTGGGCGCGCACTGGTTCGTTGCACTGGATGACCTTTGGTCTGGCGTGTTGCGCAGTTGAGATGATGCATACCTCGATGCCGCGCTATGATGCGGAACGGTTCGGTATCGCTCCGCGCGCGTCCCCGCGTCAGTCAGATGTGATGATCGTCGCTGGCACCCTTACCAACAAAATGGCCCCGGCCCTGCGAAAGGTCTACGACCAGATGCCCGAGCCGCGCTATGTGATCTCGATGGGGTCCTGCGCCAACGGCGGCGGCTACTACCACTATTCCTATTCGGTCGTGCGTGGCTGTGACCGTATCGTTCCGGTGGATATCTACGTGCCCGGCTGCCCTCCGACCGCTGAGGCGCTGCTGTATGGCCTGATGCAGTTGCAACGCAAAATCCGTCGTACAGGAACGATCGTGCGATGAGTGATCCGGTTGTCAGGCGCTGGGAGGCTGTGGTTGCCCGAGACGATGTTGCCGAGTGGGTCGGTACCTTTCGGACGCGTGCGCTCCCCGGCATGCGCGCCGTGGAAGGGTTCGAAAGCGTGTCCTTCCAAGTCCGGCGCGATCAGGATCCCTGCCATGTCGTGGTGCTGAGCAAATGGCGTGACATGGCCGCCATTGCGACCTATGCGGGCGAGGACGTCGCAAAGACGGTTATGCCCGACTTTATGGCGAAGTTTTTCAAGTCTTACGACGCAGAAGCTACGTTCTATGACGAAGTTTTGCAGGAGGGCCGCAATGAGTGAAGCGCTCAAAGAACTCGGCGCGCAGCTTGAGCTGAAGAGGGCAGATTGTGTTCTGTCATGGGATGTGACCCATGGCGAGCTGAACGTCGATGTGGCCCCGTCGAACCTTGTGGAATTCGTTGAATTCCTGAAATCCGACCAAAGTTGCAAGTTCTCGTCACTGGTCGATATCACTGGCGTCGATTACCCCGAACGGGCCAAACGGTTCGATGTGGTCTATCACTTCCTGTCGATGTACCAGAACCAGCGCATCCGCCTGCGGGTTTCGATCCGCGAAGAAGACATGGTGCCCTCGATCGTCGATATTCACCCCTCGGCCAACTGGTTCGAGCGTGAGGTGTTCGACATGTTCGGCATCCTGTTCTCGGGACACCCGGACCTGCGGCGCATTCTGACCGACTATGGCTTTCGCGGTCATCCGCTGCGTAAGGATTTCCCGACCACCGGCTATACCGAGGTCCGCTATGACGAGGCGAAAAAGCGCGTGGTCTACGAACCCGTGTCGCTGGTTCAGGAATACCGGCAGTTTGATTTCATGAGCCCATGGGAGGGTGCGAATTATATTCTGCCAGGGGATGAGAAGCAGGAGTCCGAATAATGGGCGGCATCTGGTGGTTGATCCTATCTGCACTGACCATCATCCCGATGGTGAAGATTTTGCCGTTTTTCGGGATCAACAAATACTGGTGCCTTCTATGTTTGGTTCCGTTTGGAACGATCGCGCTGCTGTGGTGGGTCGGGATCAAGCTGCAAGAGTTGGAGCGCCTCTGATATGATAGGCGAACTGATCATTCTGGGCGCTTTGGGCGTTCTGCTGGCAGGGGCCGCAGCCAAAGCGACCGAAGCTGAAAAGGTCCGGGTACGGGCCGAAGCAAAGAAGAAACGGGGGCGTCGCTGATGGACTTTGTCGAAGTGTCATTTCTCGATTTATTGACCGTCTTGTCCGTTGGCTTGGGCATGTATGTTTCTTTGCTCGCCCCACTGTTGATTGTGCTTCGCATCCAAGGGGTTCCAGCAAGCCGCGTAGCGCTTTGCTTGTTGCCAATGATTGGACCTGTAGCACTAATTGTTACAACTATCGCTCGTGCAGAGCGACGATATTCTGAGGTCTGATGATGGACGGCTCAAGATATGATGACGGCAGCTCGGATGCGCTGAGCGGCGAGCAGAAGATCCGCAATTTCAACATCAACTTCGGTCCGCAACACCCTGCGGCACATGGTGTTTTGCGCCTTGTGCTTGAGCTGGACGGCGAGATCGTCGAGCGCTGCGACCCTCATATCGGCTTGCTGCACCGTGGTACCGAAAAGCTGATGGAAAGCCGGACGTATCTGCAGAACCTGCCGTATTTCGACCGTCTGGATTACGTGGCCCCGATGAATCAGGAACATGCCTGGTGTCTGGCCATCGAAAAGCTGACCGGAGTCGAGGTGCCGCGCCGGGGCTCGCTGATCCGGGTTCTGTATTCCGAGATTGGGCGCATTCTGAACCACCTGCTGAACGTGACCACGCAGGCGATGGACGTGGGTGCCCTGACTCCACCGCTTTGGGGCTTTGAAGAACGCGAAAAGCTGATGGTGTTCTATGAGCGTGCCTGTGGCGCCCGCCTGCACGCCGCCTATTTCCGTCCCGGTGGCGTCCATCAGGATCTGCCGCCGGAATTGCTGGACGATATCGAGGCTTGGAGCCACGAGTTCCCTGCCGTTTTGGACGACATTGACGGTCTGCTGACCGAAAACCGCATCTTCAAACAGCGCAACGCCGATATTGGCGTCGTGACCGAGGATGACATCCAGAAATACGGCTTCTCGGGCGTGATGGTCCGTGGCTCGGGCCTCGCATGGGACCTACGCCGCGCGCAGCCCTATGAATGCTATAACGAGTTCGAATTCCAGATCCCCGTCGGTAAGAATGGCGACTGCTATGACCGCTATCTGGTGCGCATGGAAGAAATGCGCCAGTCACTGCTGATCATCCGTCAGGCTATCGCCAAAATCCGCGACTGCCCCGGAGATGTTCTGGCGCGTGGCAAGATCACCCCGCCGAAACGCTCGGACATGAAAACCTCGATGGAAAGCCTGATCCATCACTTCAAGCTCTATACCGAAGGCTTCCACGTCCCCGCGGGCGAGGTCTATGCCGCCGTCGAAGCCCCCAAGGGCGAGTTTGGCGTCTATCTGGTCGCCGACGGCACCAACAAGCCCTACCGCGCCAAGCTGCGCGCGCCGGGGTTCCTGCACCTGCAAGCCATGGACCATGTCGCCGGAGGCCACCAACTGGCTGATGTCGCCGCGATTATCGGCACCATGGACGTCGTATTTGGAGAGATTGACCGCTAATGCTCCGCCGTCTTCACCCCGAACAACCCGAAAGCTTTGCCTTTACCGCTGCCAACCAGCAATGGGCTGAGGCTCAGATCACCAAATACCCCGAAGGCCGTCAGGCCAGTGCGGTGATCCCTCTGCTGTGGCGCGCGCAGGAGCAGGAGGGGTGGCTGTCCCGTCCGGCGATTGAATCCGTCGCCGATATGCTGGGCATGGCCTATATCCGTGTGCTCGAGGTCGCCTCGTTCTACTTCATGTTCCAACTCCAACCAGTTGGGTCGGTGGCGCATATTCAGGTGTGCGGCACGACCTCCTGCATGATTTGCGGGGCTGAGGACCTGATTTCGGTTTGTAAGGACAAGATTGCCGCGAAACCGCACGCACTATCCGCCGATGGCAAGCTGAGCTGGGAAGAGGTCGAATGCCTCGGTTCCTGCACCAATGCGCCGATGGCTCAGATCGGCAAGGATTATTATGAGGACCTGACCGCCGAGAGCTTTGGCAAGATTATCGACGATCTGTCGGCGGGCAATGTTCCGACGCCGGGCCCGCAGAACGGTCGCTATGCGGCGGAGCCATTGAAAGGGTTGACCAGCCTGACCGAGCATGAGGCCGGTAAGCCGGACCACAATGCCAGTGTGGCCCTGGCGACGGGTCTGGGCGATACGGTCAAGCGCATTGACGGGACCGAGGTCCCGATCCTGACGCCGTGGCTTGGGAAAGACGGCAAACAGGCCGGAGCCTCGGCCGCGTCAGAACCGCCCAAAGCGCCTGAGCCCGCGAAACCTGCCGTTAAGCAGGCCGAAGAGGCCAAGGCCGCGCAGGAACAGGTCAAGGAAGACAAACCCCGGACGCTGACTGAGGCGCGTGGAGGCTTGCCGGACGACCTCAAGCTGCTGAAAGGGGTCGGGCCGAAGCTGGAAGAGACGCTCAACGGTCTGGGCTTTTATCACTACGACCAGATCGCCGCCTGGACGCCTGCGCATGTGGCCTGGGTGGATGCGCGCCTGAAGTTCAAGGGCCGGATCGAACGCGACGGCTGGATCGAACAGGCGGCCAGGCTGGCGGTTGGGGACCAGACCGAGTTTGCCAAACGTGCCAAGGAAGACGGCACTTACGAAGACTAGGACAGGTGCCCGCAGGGGCATCGGGGGAAGATGGACAAGGATACGGAACAGGCCATAGCCCGAAAGGGCCGCCATGTCGGCATCGTCATTGCGGTGACGATGGTGATCTGGCTTGGCGCGACCATGTTCATCGGTCCCGCGTTGGGTATGCCCGGGCGCTATGCGCTGCTTTTTGATTTTGCCGCTCTGGCAGGGTTCATCTATGCGGGTGTCAACATTTTTCAACTCTGGCGCATGCGTCAGGATAGCCAAGGGTAACTGAGCCATGCTGAAGGATCAGGACAGGATCTTTACCAACATCTACGGGATGCATGAGCGCACTCTGAAAGGCGCGCAGGCCCGGGGGCATTGGGACGGCACCGCTGGCCTGATCGACAAGGGCCGCGACTGGATTATCCAGACAATGAAGGATTCCGGGTTGCGCGGTCGGGGCGGGGCGGGTTTTCCGACCGGTCTGAAATGGTCGTTTATGCCCAAGGAAAGCGACGGTCGCCCCTCGTATCTGGTGGTGAATGCCGACGAATCCGAGCCCGGCACCTGCAAGGATCGCGAGATCATGCGCCATGATCCGCATACGTTGATCGAAGGCTGCCTGATCGCGTCCTTCGCGATGAATGCGCATACCTGCTACATCTACCTGCGCGGCGAGTATATCCGCGAGCGTGAGGCGCTGCAGGCCGCGATTGATGAGGCGTATGACGCCGGTCTTCTGGGCAAAAACGCCGCTGGCTCGGGCTGGGATTTCGACCTGTTCCTGCATCACGGTGCTGGAGCTTATATCTGCGGTGAGGAAACCGCCCTGATCGAAAGCCTTGAGGGCAAGAAGGGTATGCCGCGGATGAAACCTCCATTCCCGGCGGGGGCGGGGCTGTATGGTTGTCCGACCACGGTGAACAACGTGGAATCGATTGCCGTTGTGCCGACGATCCTGCGCCGGGGCGCGGATTGGTTCGCGGGCTTTGGCCGGCAGAACAACGCAGGTACCAAGCTGTTCGCGATCTCGGGCCATGTGAACAACCCATGTGTGGTCGAAGAGGCGATGTCGATCCCGTTCGAGCAACTGATCGAAACCCATTGCGGCGGTATTCGCGGCGGTTGGGACAATTTGCTGGCGGTGATCCCCGGCGGATCCTCGGTGCCTTGCGTGCGCGGTGAGAATATGCGCGATGCGATCATGGATTTTGATTATCTGCGGGGCGAGTTGGGCTCGGGCCTGGGCACGGCGGCGGTGATCGTGATGGACAAATCCACAGATATCATCAAGGCGATCTGGCGGCTGTCGAAATTCTACAAGCACGAAAGCTGCGGTCAGTGTACGCCGTGCCGCGAAGGCACCGGCTGGATGATGCGCGTGATGGACCGTCTGGTGCGCGGTGAGGCGGAACTGGAAGAGATCGACATGCTGTTTGATGTGACCAAACAGGTCGAAGGACATACGATCTGCGCCCTAGGCGACGCGGCAGCCTGGCCGATCCAGGGCCTGATCCGCAATTTCCGCGAAGAGATCGAAGACCGCATCAAGGCGCAGAAATCGGGCCGCATGGGCGCGATGGCGGCGGAGTAGGGCTGATGGACGTTCTAGCTGAATATGGTCACGCGGTCGCATCGCTGGTGATTTTCGCGCTAATCGTATTGTTCCTGGCGCCGTTTACGGCGCTGGCCAAGCAAGGCAAGGGCCTCGCCCCGGGCGCGACGCCGGATCAGGACTATTCCGACAAGGCCTATCGCCTGAACCGTGCCTATCTGAATGGAACCGAGACACTGCCGGCTTTCGTGGCGGTCACGGTTGCTGCCATATTGATGGGGGCCAGCCCGTTCTGGGTGAACCTTCTGGCTTCGGTCGCACTGCTGGCACGTCTGGCGATGCTGTTTGTCCATATTCGAGGAATAGGTCGTCCTAACAGTGGCTTACGATCTGTTCTCTATGTTGTGGGATGGGCCTGCATGTTCATTACGGGCATCATGGCATTGGTGGCGGCGTTCTGATGGGGGGCCTTGGTTGTCAACATATCGGACGGGCCGGATTGCGGGCGAGCCTTCTGCGGCTGCAGGTGGCGGTTGTTGCGCTTGGATTGGTGACCGCGTGCGGTATCGTGAAATCATCGGAAGATCAGATCGTCTTTGATGGGAAATCGTTTCGGGCGAAGGCCAAGCCCGTTGACAAAAAAGCGTCGCCCACGGATTTCACCGTCGTGGTGACCGGCGTATCCAAATCGCTGAAAGGCGCGCGCGAGGCGGGGCGCTTTGAGGGGACCAAGTTCTGCATTCAGAATTTCGGGTCTTCCAGAATTGTGTGGTCTGTTGGGCCGGATACCGAACCTCAGAAGCTGCGCATCAGCGACGATAAGCTGACCTTCATCGGACGGTGTCAGCGACCATGAGGCAATGGTTCGCATATCAGGCTGGCGCATTTGGGCTGTTATTGCATAACAGTGCTGGTCTCGTTCGTTTTGGTTCTTCCAAAACGAAAGGATTTTTCATGTCTGGTGCGAAACTCTGTGCGGTGTTGTCTTTGCTGGTGGTCCCTGCGGCTGCTGAAGCCAAGCCTCCTTTGCGCGAGGTCAAAGAGATCGACAACGAACTCTATTACATCGCCGTCGCAAATGAGATTTCCGAGTACTGCCCTTCGATCAGCGGGCGTCGGTTGAAAGCGATTGGTGTGATGTGGGACCTGAGGTCCAAGGCGAACAAACTGGGATATTCGGACAAGGAAATCCGGGCCTATGTGGATTCGGATACTGAAAAGGACCGGATGCGCGCCAAAGGCGAGGCCTATTTGGCGCAAAACGGCGTCACTTACGAAAATCCGAACACTTTCTGCACGCTGGGGCAGAAAGAGATCGAAAGAAACAGCGCCATTGGCGTGTATTTGAGGGCGAACTAGGCGATGTCTGACCTCCGCAAGATCAATATCGACGGGCAGGAAATTGAAGTCGATGGCGCGATGACCCTGATTCAGGCGTGCGAGCAGGCCGGGGTCGAGGTGCCGCGCTTTTGCTATCACGAGCGCCTTTCGATTGCCGGCAACTGCCGGATGTGTCTGGTCGAGGTCGTGGGCGGCCCGCCCAAGCCTGCCGCGTCCTGCGCCATGCAAGTTCGTGACCTGCGCCCGGGGCCCGAGGGGCAGGCCCCTCAGGTCAAGACGAACTCGCCCATGGTCAAGAAGGCCCGCGAAGGGGTGATGGAGTTCTTGCTGATCAACCACCCGTTGGATTGCCCGATCTGCGATCAGGGCGGCGAATGCGACCTGCAGGATCAGGCGATGGCCTATGGTCTGTCGGGCACACGGTTCAAGGAAGCCAAGCGGGCGGTGGATGATCTGGATTTGGGACCGCTGGTCGGCACCGCGATGACACGCTGCATCAGCTGCACCCGTTGCGTGCGCTTCACGACTGAGGTCGCGGGCATCACCCAGATGGGCCAGACCGGGCGCGGCGAAGATGCCGAGATCACCTCGTATCTGAACCAGACGCTGGATTCGAACTTGCAGGGCAACATCATCGACCTGTGCCCGGTTGGGGCGCTGACCTCGAAGCCCTATGCCTTCACCGCCCGTCCGTGGGAGCTGACCAAGACCGAGAGCATCGATGTAATGGACGCTCTGGGCTCGAACATCCGCGTGGATACAAAAGGGCGCGAGGTGATGCGATTCCTGCCGCGCAACCATGACGGCGTGAACGAGGAATGGATCAGCGACAAGACCCGCTTTGTCTGGGACGGGCTGCGTCGCCAGCGTCTGGACCGGCCATATGTGCGCGAGAATGGCAAACTGCGCCGGGCAACGTGGCCCGAGGCGCTGACCAAAGCCGCCGAGGCGCTGAAAGGGGCCAGCAAACCTGCGGGCATCGTTGGTGACTTGTCTCCGGTCGAGGCGGCGTTTGCGCTGAAACAGATGATCGAGGGGCAGGGCGGCGTTGTCGAATGCCGCACCGACGGGGCCAAGCTGCCCGCGGGCAATCGCGCGGCCTATGCCGGGACCGCCGCGATTGAAGATATCGATACGGCCGAACGCATCCTGCTGATCGGCACCAACCCGCGCGATGAAGCCCCGGTTCTGAACGCGCGTATCCGCAAGGCGTGGGCGCATGGGGCCGAGGTCGCTCTGGTCGGGCCTGCGGTCGATCTGACCTATGACTACCACCATGTCGGCGACGACCGAGCGGCCTTGCAGAAGGTGGTCGATATGGGCGGCGATGATGAGATCAAGGGCAAGCCCTCGCTGGTCATCGTGGGCCAGGGTGCCCTGCAAGAGGCCGATGGGGCCGCCGTTCTGGCCGCTGCGCAAACCATTGCCGCGAATACCGAAAGTGGCCTGATCATCCTGCATACTGCCGCGTCGCGCGTCGGTGCGATGGATGTGGACGCCACAAACGAAGGCGGCATGGACGCGGTCAGCGCGGCAGACGTAATCTACAATCTGGGCGCGGATGAGGTCGAGATCGGCGACGGGGCATTCGTCATCTATCAGGGCAGCCATGGAGACCGGGGCGCGCACCGCGCCGATGTGATCCTGCCGGGCGCAGCCTATACAGAAGAAAACGGCCTGTTCGTGAACACCGAGGGCCGTCCGCAACTGGCCATGCGCGCCGGATTTGCGCCCGGTGAGGCCAAGGAGAACTGGGCGATCCTGCGCGCGCTATCCGCAGAATTGGGCGCAACACTGCCCTTCGACTCGCTGGCGCAACTGCGCACGGCACTGATTGAGGCCGTTCCTCATCTGGCACAGGTCGATACGGTGATAGAGAATGAGGGTCAGGTCCTCAATGCCGGACCACTGGGCAAAGCCACCTTCCGCTATTCGGTCAAGGATTTCTATTTGACCAACCCGATTGCCCGTGCCTCACAACTGATGGCCGAGTTGTCGGCGCAGGCGCAGGGTCGCAAATCCGGGAAGATCGCGGCGGAATGACACAAATCTGTTTCATATCGCACCCAGGCGCGGCGGCCGGGCGGCAGATAGCCGCGCTTGAAATGCGTGTGGACCCCAAGATTAAGGGTGGCGCTGCAGCATCAGATGCTGTTTACACCAACGCGCCGACCCAGCCGCAGATCGCGCAGGCATCTGGCCTTTGCATCGCATGCGGACAACAGAATACCCACGGTGTGAGGACCAATGGCAGATTTCTTTAACACCCCAGGCGGAATAGCCATCATCATTCTGGCGCAAGTGCTTGCCGTTGTGGCCTTTGTGATGATCTCGCTGTTGTTCCTTGTCTATGGCGATCGCAAGATCTGGGCTGCGGTTCAGATGCGTCGCGGCCCCAACGTGGTTGGTGTCTACGGCATCCTGCAATCGGTGGCCGACGCGCTTAAATATGTGGTGAAAGAGGTCGTGATCCCTGCCGGGGCTGACCGCTCGGTGTTCATTCTGGCCCCGATGACCAGCTTTGTTCTGTCGCTGATCGCCTGGGCTGTGATCCCCTTCAATGATGGCTGGGTGCTGTCTGACCTGAACGTCGCGGTTCTGTATGTTTTTGCCGTGTCCTCGTTGGAGGTTTATGGCGTGATTATGGGCGGTTGGGCGTCAAACTCAAAGTATCCGTTCCTCGGCTCGCTGCGCTCGGCGGCGCAGATGATCTCATACGAAGTGTCCATTGGTCTGATCATCATCGGCGTGATCATCTCGACCGGGTCGATGAATTTCGGCGCGATCGTCGGTGCGCAGGATACCGGCTACGGTTTCTTCGGCTGGTACTGGCTGCCGCATTTCCCGATGGTCTTCCTGTTCTTCATCTCGGCTCTGGCCGAGACCAACCGTCCACCCTTCGACCTGCCCGAGGCGGAATCCGAGCTGGTGGCCGGGTATCAGGTGGAGTACTCCGCGACCATGTTCCTATTGTTCATGGCTGGTGAGTACATCGCGATCTTCCTGATGTGCGCCCTGATCTCGCTGCTGTTCTTCGGCGGCTGGCTGTCCCCGATCCCCGGCCTGCCCGATGGCGTGCTGTGGATGGTCGCCAAGATGGCGTTCTTCTTCTTCATCTTCTCGATGGTTAAGGCGATCACACCCCGCTACCGCTATGACCAGCTGATGCGGCTGGGCTGGAAAGTGTTCCTGCCGTTCTCGCTGGCTTGGGTGGTGTTTGTGGCCTTTGCCGCGAAATTCGACTGGTTCTGGGGCGCGTTTGCGCGTTGGAGCGTGGGGGGATGATGGACCTTCGAAACCTCTTGATAGTTTTCGCGATCATGGGTGGCAGTCTTGCCGCCAAAGCGGATGAAACTTCTCCACAACAAGTGCAAAACTCGTTTGAATTGGCTCAAAGATTTTGCCCTGCCGAGATTGATTTCGTGTCCAAATACAACAAAGGCCTGGCAGAGAGGTTGGCGACTCACAAACATTCCAGAGACCCGGTTTTTCCCCAAGATCAGTATTTGGCCTTTCATAAAGTAGTTCTCGGGCATGAGTTACTTACTGAACTTGTTCTGGATATGGCGTTCTACACAGACCAGATAGAAGACAAGGAGCCTGTTCCGGAAAAACTAAAAGGAAGCGTGACAGCACTTTTACAGTTGACAGAGTGCCTTAGCCCCACGTCGCAAGACCGTATATTGGTTGAGCAATTCTTAGTGACGGCAATTGACACAGGCGAGCTCGAGGTTCCGGAAACTTCGACGGCCCACGAAGTGATTTCTCTAGTTAAGGGCAAACTATATTCGCAATTCGAATCTATGGAATGTAGGAAAATTACTGAATTTCATCGGCGAGTTCTTTCCGTTGACCCGGCGTCGCCCGACGTCGCTGACCAAGTGCGTATCATCACCAAAGACACAATCGGACGTTGCGAGGAGGCAGGCTGACCCATGACTCAAATCGACTACACCCGCGCTGCCAAATACTTCCTTCTGCAGGACTTCTGGGTCGGCTTCAAACTGGGGATGAAGTACTTCTTCGCCCCTAAGGCGACCATAAACTACCCGCATGAAAAGGGTCCTCTGTCCCCTCGTTTTCGTGGCGAGCATGCCCTGCGCCGGTATCCGAACGGTGAGGAACGCTGCATCGCGTGCAAACTGTGCGAGGCGATTTGCCCGGCGCAGGCCATCACCATTGATGCCGAACCGCGCGAAGACGGCAGCCGCCGCACCACGCGTTATGACATCGACATGACCAAGTGCATCTATTGTGGCTTCTGCCAAGAAGCCTGCCCGGTCGATGCCATCGTCGAAGGCCCCAACTTCGAATTCGCAACGGAGACCCGCGAAGAGCTGTTCTACGACAAGGAAAAACTGCTGGATAACGGTGAACGCTGGGAAGCCGAGATCGCCCGCAATCTGGAAATGGACGCGCCGTACAGATGAGTGACACGCCGACAAATCCGTTTGAACTGATGATGAAGCAGGCGCAGGACATGGCCAAGGCGATGAACCCGGCGATGGAGAATTTCTCGCCCAAGGGGTTCGAGGCGCTTTGGCCGACCATGCCGAAAGAGGTCATGGAGATGATGTTCGGCAACACCGTCAACACCGACGGGTTGGACGCCAAGACCCGTCTGCTGCTGACGCTGGCCGGGTTGACCTGTCAGGGTGCGCAGGCGGATACAGCGGTACGCCAAACGGTGCGCCATGCGCTTGAGGCGGGCGCCAAGAAACAAGAGATCGTGGAAACGATCGGGCAGATGTCGGTCTTTGCTGGCATCCCGGCCATGACCCGCGCGCTGGATCTGGCGCAAGAGGTTCTGGGCGACAACGAGGATGAGGATCAATGACCGTCTTTGCCTTCTACCTGTTTGCCATCAGCGCCATCACCGGCGGCCTGTTCACAGTGATCAGCCGCCAGCCGGTACATTCGGTGCTGTGGCTGATCCTGTCCTTCCTGTCCTCGGCGGGGCTGTTCGTTCTGCTTGGGGCCGAGTTCGTGGCGATGCTGCTGATCATTGTCTACGTCGGCGCGGTCGCGGTCCTGTTCCTGTTCGTGGTGATGATGCTGGACGTGGACTTTGCCGAGCTGAAGGCCGAGATGGCGCGCTATATGCCGCTGGCTCTGCTGATCGGTCTGGTTATTCTTATGCAGTTCGTCATGGCTTTCGGAGCATGGGACAGCGCGCAAGGCGTTGAGGCCAATCTGGCCCAGCCGGTCCCAACAGACCGCCACAATACCGAGGCGCTGGGTGTCATCCTTTACGATCAATACTTCCTTCTGTTCCAGCTTGCGGGCCTGATCCTGCTGGTGGCGATGATCGGTGCCATTGTTTTGACGCTGCGCCACCGTCAGGACATCAAGCGTCAGGACATCATCGGCCAGATGATGCGCGACCCGGCCAAGGCGATGGAGTTGAAGGACGTGAAGCCGGGGCAGGGGTTGTGAGACACGAACTTTCAAAAGTAGTGGCCGTAACAAGCTGCCTTGTCTCGCTTTCGACGGGTGCCATTGCCTGCCAAAGTGCCGCGCAAAACGAAGGCTTCAAGATGAAGAAGGTTATGCCTGATTGCAGCTTTCGAAATGGCGGCAGAGGTCAATTTGCGATCTTCGGCGGCAAACCGGTTGTCGATATTGGAAATGGACGTATCGGCCAACGCATCCATAGTGGTGAAGGTTGCAGCCCGGATGAAAGCCTTTTCTTCATGAATTGCACTGACGGAACGGGCATCGTCGTGGATGGGTTGCACTACACTTCGGAAATCGCCGGCTACACGCCGAGTTCCATTGACCTAATCCAAAAACCGCTTGGAGAAATTGGGCTGACTCCGGAAACAACGGTTTCCGATGTTCAAGAGGTTGCGACCGATAACCGTTACTCATTCACGAAAGAACTCAGAAATTTCTTTGCTCGAACCAAAGACCACAAGCGCATCGACTACACCTGCGGCTGCAAACTCTACTACCCCGACTCGCCAGGAGCGAAGCTATGATCGGACTTGAACACTATCTTACGGTCGCGGCGACGCTGTTCGTCATCGGCATTTTCGGTCTCTTTCTGAACCGCAAGAACGTCATCATCCTGCTGATGAGCATCGAACTGATTCTGTTGGCGGTGAATATCAACCTGGTGGCGTTCTCCAGTTCTGTCGTTGGATATGGCGATCTGGTTGGGCAGGTGTTTACGCTGTTCGTGCTGACCGTCGCGGCGGCCGAGGCGGCGATTGGTTTGGCCATTCTGGTCTGCTTCTTCCGCAACCGTGGCACCATCGCGGTTGAAGACGTCAATATGATGAAGGGCTAAGAGAACTATGGAAACCACCATCCTCTTTGCCCCTCTGGTGGGCGCGCTGCTCTGCGGGTTCGGCTGGCGCTTTATTGGCGAGAAGGCGGCCATGTGGACCGCAACGGGCCTTCTGTTTCTGGCCTGTCTGCTGTCGTGGATCGTGTTCTTCACCTTCGATGGCGTTACCCAACAGATCGAGATCATGCGCTGGATCGAAAGCGGTTCGCTGTCGACAAGCTGGGCCATCCGTCTGGACCGGCTGACCGCGATCATGCTGATCGTGGTGACGACGGTCTCGGCGCTGGTTCACCTCTATTCCTTCGGCTACATGGATCACGACCCGCAATGGCGCGAGGGCGAAAGCTATAAGCCGCGTTTCTTTGCCTATCTGTCCTTCTTCACCTTCGCGATGCTGATGCTGGTGACGGCGGACAATCTGGTTCAGATGTTCTTTGGCTGGGAGGGCGTGGGCGTCGCCTCGTATCTGCTGATCGGGTTCTACTATCGCAAGCCATCGGCCAATGCGGCGGCGATGAAGGCGTTTATCGTCAACCGGGTCGGTGACTTTGGCTTTGCGCTTGGTATCTTTGCGCTGTTCTTCCTGACCGACAGTATCAACTTTTCGGACATCTTCGCCTCGGCCTCGACGCTTTCGGAAACGCAGCTGCATTTCCTGTGGGGCGAGTGGACCGCGGTTGAGGTGATCTGCGTCCTGCTGTTCATCGGCGCGATGGGCAAATCGGCGCAGTTGATCCTGCACACTTGGTTGCCCGACGCGATGGAAGGCCCGACGCCTGTGTCGGCCCTGATCCACGCCGCGACCATGGTGACGGCGGGTGTGTTCCTTGTGTGCCGCATGTCGCCGTTGATGGAGTTCGCGCCGGGTGCGACCGGGTTCATCACCTTCCTTGGGGCCTCGACCGCGTTCTTTGCGGCGACCGTGGGTCTGGTGCAGACGGACATCAAGCGAGTCATTGCGTATTCGACCTGTTCTCAGCTGGGGTATATGTTCGTTGCCGCTGGCGTCGGCATGTATTCAGCGGCGATGTTTCACCTGCTGACGCATGCGTTTTTCAAGGCGCTGTTGTTCCTCGGGGCCGGTTCAGTGATCCACGCGATGCATCACGAGCAGGAGATGACTGAATACGGCGGGTTGCGGAAGAAAATCCCCTATACGTTCTGGGCGATGATGATTGGCACGCTGGCCATCACCGGTGTCGGCATTCCGCTGACCACCTTCGGCTTTGCCGGGTTCCTGTCCAAGGACGCCATCATCGAAAGCGCCTATGCAGGCGGCACCGGCTATGCCTTCTGGATGCTGGTGATCGCGGCGATGTTCACCTCGTTCTACAGTTGGCGTCTGATCTTCCTGACCTTCTATGGTGAGCCGCGCGGGGACAAGCACACGCATGAGCATGCACATGAAAGCCCGAAAGTCATGCTGATCCCGCTGGGTGTACTGTCTCTGGGCGCGGTCTTTGCCGGGATGATCTGGTACGGCAACTTCTTTGGTCATGCGGACAAGGTAGGCAAGTTCTACGGCATTCCGGTCGCTGAGGCCTCGGAACACGTCGAGGGCGGAGACCACGCGGCGGATACGGCGCATGATGCACATGCTGACGATGACCACGGGGACGCCCATGCGGATGACGGCCATGGTGAGAAAGATGCCCATGGCGATCATCACTATGTCTTTGCTGGTGAGCCGGGTGAGGGCGCGATTTACATGGGTCCGGAAAACCATGTGCTGGACGATGCACATGCGGCTCCGAAATGGGTCAAAGTCTCGCCTTTCGTGGCGATGCTGCTTGGGTTTATCGTGGCCTACTGGTTCTACATCGTGAACACCTCGCTGCCCGCGCGTCTGGCTGCAAACCAGCGTCCGCTGTATCTGTTCCTGCTGAACAAGTGGTACTTTGACGAAATCTACGATGCGATCTTTGTCAAACCCACCGTGGCGCTTGGTCGGTTCCTGTGGAAGCGCGGTGACGGCAACACAATCGATGGCTTCCTGAATGGGATTGCGATGGGTGTTGTGCCCTTCTTCACCCGTCTCGCAGGGAAGGCTCAGACCGGTTACATCTTTACTTACGCCTTCTGGATGGTCTTGGGGATTGCTGCCCTTGTCACCTGGATGTCGATCGGCGGAGGCGCACACTAATGGACAATATCCTATCTATTGTCACCTTCATTCCCGCCATCGCAGCAGGCATTCTGGCCCTGTTCCTGCATGGCGACGATGCCGCTGCACAACGCAATGCCAAATGGGTTGCGCTGGTGGCGACGACCGTGACCTTCCTGGTGTCCATCGGCATTTATACCGGCTTTGACCCCAACAACACCGGCTTCCAGATGGTGGAAGAGGGTGAGTGGCTGCTGGGCCTGAAATACAAGATGGGCGTGGACGGCATCAGCGTTTTGTTCGTGCTGCTGACCACCTTCATCATGCCGCTGACCATTCTGGCCAGTTGGAACGTGACCGACCGCGTCAAGGAATACATGATCGCCTTCCTGCTGCTGGAAACGCTGATGCTAGGCGTGTTCATGGCGCTGGATCTGGTGCTGTTCTACCTGTTCTTCGAGGCCGGTCTGATCCCGATGTTCCTGATTATCGGCATCTGGGGCGGCGCGAACCGGATTTACGCGAGCTTCAAGTTCTTCCTGTATACCTTCCTCGGCTCGGTGTTGATGCTGGTCGCGATGGTGGCAATGTATGCCGATGCGGGCACCACGGATATCGAGGCGCTGATGAGCCATCAGTTCTCGTCCGAAGGGTTCAGCGTGTTGGGCGTCTATATCGTCGGCGGGATGCAGACGCTGATGTTCCTGGCCTTCCTCGCCTCTTTTGCGGTGAAAATGCCGATGTGGCCGGTGCACACCTGGTTGCCGGACGCGCACGTTCAGGCCCCGACGGCGGGCTCGGTCGTGCTGGCGGCGATCCTGCTCAAAATGGGCGGCTATGGCTTCCTGCGGTTCAGCTTGCCGATGTTCCCTGTGGGTTCGGCGGTGATGACCGATCTGGTGCTTTGGATGTCGGCCATCGCCGTGGTCTACACCTCGCTGGTGGCGCTGGTGCAGGAGGATATGAAAAAGCTGATCGCTTATTCCTCGGTTGCACATATGGGCTTTGTGACCATGGGCATCTTTGCTGCGAACCAGCAGGGCATTGACGGTGCGATCTTCCAGATGCTCAGCCACGGGTTTATCTCGGCGGCGCTCTTCCTGTGCGTCGGCGTGATCTATGACCGGATGCACACCCGCGATATCGAGGCTTATGGCGGCTTGGTCATTCGCATGCCTGCCTATGCGCTGGTCTTCATGCTGTTTACTATGGCCAATGTCGGCCTGCCGGGCACGTCCGGGTTTATCGGAGAATTCCTGACCCTGATGGGCGCGTTCCAGGTCAACACATGGGTGACGGCGGTCGCCGCGACCGGCGTGATCTTCTCGGCCGGGTATGCGCTGTGGCTCTATCGCCGTGTGGTCTTTGGCGACCTGATCAAGGAAAGCCTGAAAGCCATCACTGACATGAGTTCGCGCGAGCGTCTGATCTTTGCGCCGCTGATCGTGATGACCATCCTGCTGGGTGTTTATCCATCGCTGGTAACCGATGTGATCGGGCAATCGACCGCTGCGCTGATTTCGAACTATGACACGGCTCTGGCCGCGGCTGAGGCTGCGATCCAGTCAGCCGCTTCGCATTAAGGAGGCTTTGGAGACATGATCCAGGCTGATCTGACGACAATCCTGCCAGAGATCGTTCTGGCCGTGTATGCGATGGCGGCGCTGATCGGGGCTGTCTACACCAGAAAGGACGGGCTTGCCCCAGCTCTGGTTTGGGCAACCTCGGGGCTGATGGCCTTGCTGGCGATCTGGATTGCCACAAATGGCAACGGCACCAATCTGGCGTTTAACGGCATGTTCGTGGATGACGGGTTCTCTCGGTTTGCCAAGGTCGCGATCCTGCTATCGGCAGCCGCCGTGCTGCTGATGAGCCAGGATTATATGTCGCGCCGGGGCTTGCTGCGTTTTGAATACCCGCTGCTGGTGGCCTTGGCCGCCGTGGGCATGATCATGATGGTCAGTGCGGGCGATCTGATGTCGCTTTATATGGGGCTCGAGCTACAGTCGCTGTCGCTTTACGTGGTGGCCGCGCTGCGCCGTGACAGCGCCAAATCCACCGAGGCCGGTCTGAAGTATTTCGTGTTGGGTGCGCTCAGTTCAGGCCTGCTGCTGTACGGTGCGTCGTTGGTCTATGGTTTCACCGGCACCACGCTGTTCTCTGGTATTATCCAGACGGTTCACCATGGCGATGTCTCGATCGGTCTGTTGTTCGGCCTGGTCTTCATGATTTCGGGACTGGCGTTCAAAGTTTCTGCTGTACCGTTCCATATGTGGACGCCGGACGTTTACGAAGGATCGCCGACCCCGATCACCGCGTTCTTTGCCACGGCGCCTAAAGTGGCGGCCATGGCGCTGTTCGCCCGCCTGATGCACGACGCCTTTGGCGGAGTGGTCAAAGACTGGCAGCAGGTGATCGTTCTGCTTTCGGTCCTGTCGATGCTGTTAGGCGCAGTTGCGGCCATCGGGCAGCGCGATATCAAGCGACTGATGGCGTTTTCGTCCATTGCCCATATGGGCTATGCATTGATCGGCCTGGCCGCCGGGACCGAGATGGGCGTCAAGGCGATGCTGATGTATCTGGCGATTTACGTCACCATGAACATCGGCACATTCGCCTTTATCCTGATGATGGAGCGCGACGGCAAACCCATCACCGATATCGACGCGTTGCGGCAGTTCTCGAAACGAGACCCGGGCAAGGCGCTGGCGGTTTTGATCCTGATGTTCAGCCTTGCTGGCGTTCCACCGATGCTGGGTTTCTTCGCCAAGTTCGGGGTCTGGCAGGCCGGTGTCAGTGCGGATCTGATCGGGCTGGTGATTGTGTCGGCCATCGCATCGGTCATTGGGGCCTTCTATTATTTGCGGATCGTGTTCTACATGTATTTTGGCGCCGAAAACGAAGACCCGATCGAGATCCGTTCCACTCCGGTTTTGTGGGTGGCGTTGATGGGCTCGGCAGCTATGATGCTGATCGGAGTGGTTTATCAATTCGGTATCGAAGGCGCGGCAGCAGCTGCGGCAGCGACGCTTGTCAACTGAGGCAGGCCACATCAAACACATGGGGGCTCGGTCGATGGACCGGGCCTTTTTACCATGACTCAGTGGCCTAACGGGTACGGCCTGCATGTTTTGCAACAGGTCGACAGCACCCTGAACGAAGCCGCGCGTATCGCTCCGACCGCACAAGGCCCGGTCTGGATCATGGCGCATCACCAGACTGCTGCCCGAGGACGCCGGGGCAGGGCCTGGGCCAATCCCAAGGGGAATCTGGCGGCGACCTTGTTGATGCGCCCGAACGGAACGCCGGAAGACGCCGCGCTGCGCAGTTTCGTGGCTGCCCTGGCCCTGTTTGACGCAACCGTTGCGGTAACCGGACGGGCCGATGGGTTGTCGTTGAAATGGCCGAACGACGTGTTGCTGAATGGGGGAAAGCTGGCGGGTATTCTGCTGGAAAGTACCGGGCAGGGTGGCAATCTTTCGCATCTGGCCATCGGGGTCGGTGTGAACCTTTCCGAAGCACCGCCCGTCCACGCGGTCGAACCCGGTGCAGTAAGACCCGTATCTTTGCTGTCCGAGACCGGCGCAGATGTTACTCCCGAAGATTTTCTGACCGAGCTGGCAGATGCTTTTGCCCGCTATGAGACGCAGTTTGTCACATACGGTTTTGAGCCGATCCGAGCCGCCTGGCTGGCGCGTGCTGCGCGTCTGGGTGAGGTTATCACGGCCCGCACCGCCGCGACTGAGACGGTCGGCACGTTTGAAACCGTGGACGCGAGTGGAAATCTTGTCCTAAACACAGCCAAGGGCCGGGTCAGCATACCGGCGGCGGATGTGTATTTCTAAGGGAGGCCGGGATGCTTCTGGCAATCGACTGCGGCAACACCAACACCGTGTTCTCGATCTGGGATGGCGAGACATTCCTGTGTACCTTGCGCACGTCCACCCATCATTCGCGCACAGCCGATGCGTATTTCACCTGGTATTCCACGCTGGTAAAGCACTACGGGATCGAGGCTGAGATAACAGACGTGGTCATTGCGTCGACTGTGCCGCGTGTCGTGTTCAATCTGCGTATCTTCTCGGACCGATTTTTTGGTTGCCGCCCGCTGGTCGTGGGCAAGCCGGAATGTCTGCTGCCCGTCGCGCCTCGCATTGACGAAGGTACCGTTCCCGGCCCGGATCGGCTGGCAAATGCGGTGGGGGCGTTTGACCGCCACGGGGGCGATGTTGTGGTGGTTGATTTTGGCACGGCCACGAATTTCGACGTGGTGGCCTCGGACGGGGCTTATGTGGGCGGCATCATCGCGCCCGGTGTGAACCTGAGCCTTGAGGCATTGCATCAGGGTGCCGCCGCCTTGCCGCATATCGATATCACCCGTCCCGAGAAAGTGATTGGCACGAATACGGTTGGATGTATTCAGTCGGGCGTGTATTGGGGCTATTCCGGTTTGATCGAAGGGCTTATCGCCCGCATTCGAACGGAATATGGAATGCCGATGAAAGTCGTCGGAACCGGCGGGCTTGCACCTTTATTCGATCAGGCCGATGTCGGGTTTGATGTAATCGAAGACGATCTGACGATGCACGGGCTGACCGTGATACATCGCTATAACAAGGAAAATGGCTCAACATGAGCAGTGAACGACTGATCTATCTGCCGCTGGGCGGAGCAGGCGAAATTGGCATGAATGCCTATGTCTACGGCTACGGCGCACCGGGGCAGGAACGTTTGATCCTGGTCGATTTGGGTGTCGCCTTTCCGGATATGGACAGTTCTCCGGGGGTCGATCTGATCTTTGCGGATATCACGTGGCTGAAAGAGCGCGCCGACCGGCTTGAGGCGATCTTTGTCACCCACGCCCATGAAGACCATGTCGGCGCTGTGGCGCATTTTTACGAAGCTCTGGGCGTGCCGATTTATGCGCGGACTTTCACGGCAAATATCGCGCGCCGCAAGATGGAAGAGCACGGCCACCCGACCGAGGCCGTTCGGACGGCCTCGCCCTGGCCCGAAGAGATCAAGGCGGGGCCCTTCACGGTCGGGTTTCTGCCGGTGTCGCATTCGATCCCCGAAAGCGCGGGGCTGATTATCGACACACCATCCGGTCGGGTCGTACATACGGGCGATTTCAAATTGGACACCAACCCGGTGGTGGGCGAGCCTTTTGATCCCGACCTGTGGGCTGAGGCTGCGAAACCGGGTATCAAAGCACTGATCTGCGACAGCACAAACGTGTTCTCGACCCATCCCGGACGCTCGGAATCTGAAGTCGGCCCCGAGATTACCCGTCTGGTTCAGGATGCCAGCGGCATGGTGATCGCGACGACATTTGCGTCAAACGTGGCGCGGGTTAAAACGTTGGCGGAGGCAGGGCAAAGGGCTGGTCGTTCAGTCGTTTTGCTGGGTCGCGCCATGCGGCGCATGATCGAGGCCGCAACGGAAACGGGTATCTTGTCCGATTTCCCAAAGGTCATCAGCGCCGAAGAGGCGGTGGATGTGCCCCGTCAGAACCTGATGCTGATCGTCACCGGCAGTCAGGGCGAGCGCCGCGCCGCCAGCGCTCAGCTGGCCCGTGGCAAGTATCGGGGTCTTGAGGCGAAAGAGGGCGATCTGTTCCTGTTTTCCTCGAAGACCATCCCGGGCAATGAACGCGGCGTGATCCGCATCATCAACCAGCTGAGTGAAAAGGGCGTTGATGTCGTTGATGACAGTTCTGGCCTTTACCATGTGTCAGGACACGCCAACCGACCCGATCTGCAGCGTGTGCACGCGTTGATCGACCCGCAGATGGTGATCCCGATGCATGGCGAACATCGCCACTTGCGCGCCCATGCCAAACTGGCGGAAGAGGGCGGCCGCACGGGCATTCTGGCTGTGAACGGCACCATGCTGGACCTGACCGGCAACGCGCCCAAAGTTGTGGACTATGTCGAAACCGGCCGGACCTATCTGGATGGGTCTGTTCAGATCGGAGCGCTGGATGGGGTGGTGCGTGATCGCATCCGCATGGCGCTGAACGGTCACGTGACGATCACTGTCATTCTGGATGAAGAAGACGAACCCTTGGGCGAGCCCTGGTGTGATACAATGGGTCTGCCGGAGATGGGCTCGTCCCGGGCCGCGCTGATCGAGGTGTTGGAAGAGGACCTGAACCAGTTCCTGATGCGTGCGGATGCCAAAACCCTGCGCGATGACGATAAGATCGAAGAAGCTCTGCGCCGGATCGCGCGGCAAAGCGCGCTGTCCGAGATTGGCAAAAAGCCCGAAGTGACGGTGGTTGTCAGCCGGATGCGCTAGGGCTCAGACGGCATGGGATAGCCGCGTAGCTGCAGAAACAGGCTTGCCTCTTCATTGTTCAGAAAGAAAGGCACCGTTTCGGGTGGTTGCGTGTCTGTCGCGCGGGCGGCGATTTCGGCCAGAACGACCTCGGTGATAAAGGGCAGATCAAACTCTCGCGCCTGACGGATCTTGACCCATTGCAGGTGAGACAGCTCGTCCGAGGCATGGGTGAAGTCGTCCAGATCACCCTGTATAGCGTCTGCATCGACCAGAAAGAACCGCGCATCAAACCGGCGTGGACGACCAGGGGGCGTGACAGCCCGGAATACGAACTGCAAAGCCTGGGCGGCAGGCACGTGGCCCGTCGCGGCAAAGCTTTGCCAATCGTCAGGCACAGGATCAGGCCATTGTCCGCTTTGCCCGAGGATCAGACCGGTCTCTTCCCAAAGCTCACGGATCGCGGCGGCGGCCAATGCGTCCTGCAGACCGGGTTCGGATTGCTGCGACAGGCGGTCGACGCACAAATCTGGCAGCGGTGTTGCAAGCGGCACCTGCGCGTCTGCCGCATCAACGGCCCCGCCGGGAAACACAAACTTGTTCGGCATGAACGCGGCTTTAGAGCCGCGCTGACCCATCAATATCGCAGGATCATCAAACCGGTCCCGCAATACGATGACGGTTGCTGCATCCCGGATCGCGGTCTTGTCCTGCGTCATTCAGACTTGCCGAACCCGTGCATCCGCCTGGACCATTGATAGCCGACGATGGCGCCTTTCAGACGCGGCAGCAGGTACAGCGACAGCGCGACACACGCGATGGAAAAGCCGATCGCCATGGTCCAGGGGCTGGGCCTCCAATGCACGTATGACACATGCAAGGCGGGCGCCAGAAGGTGACCCACGATCAGAATGGTCAGATAGGCCGGCCCATCATCGGCGCGATGATGAAACAGCTCTTGCCCGCAATTCGAGCAGGCATCGTTCACTTTGAGGTAGCTATGCAGCAGCTTACCCTCACCGCATTTTGGACATTTGCCCTTAAAGCCCCGCATCAAGGCAGGTTTGGTCGGTCGGTCTTCGGCAAGCTGAGTGTCGATGGTCTGGTCGGTCATGTGATTCTCGCGCGTTCAATTCCGGCAGATATAGTCGTTGAAAGACCCGGCTGAAAAGGGGGTGCGTCGCTTTGCGGCGTCTGGTGAAAAGCTAACAGGATTCGCCCTCAAATCAAAGAAATCGAAAAAAGATGCGGGCATCGCGACGGAACCACCGGGCCGTCGCGTTTTAACAGATATCAACGGCGGCGCGCAGCCGCGAAACAAAGGATATCGAAGCATGAAAACGGCAACCTACATTTCGGCCATCGTCCTGACAGCCGTTGCAGTGACGGGAACATCGGTTTTGGCCAAAGGGTCGCGCGACCGGCAACCGGCGACGTTTCAGGAATTGGATGCAGATGGAAATGGTGAAATTACACAGGCTGAACTTGAGGCGCATCGCAATCAGCGCTTTACGTCAGCCGACGCGGATGGCGACGGCCAGCTGAGCGTTGACGAGATGCAGGCTGCGGCCCAGAAAACCGCATCCGATCGTGTGACCAAGATGTTCGAAAAGCATGACGCAAATCAGGATGGCTTTCTGAGCGATGATGAGTTGCCCAAACCGCGCCGGGGCGCAAAAATGTTCGAACGGATTGATGCCGACGGAAACGGAACGATCTCGGAACAGGAATATGCGGATGCGAAAGACCGGATGGGGCGCCATCACAAGCGGCAGGGAAAGCAGAAGTCTTCCGATAATTGATGCAGGATGGAGGACCTGACCTCTGGCCCGAAACCGGTGTGCGGCGATATGCTTGCCACACCCGAGCCCAGCGACGAGGCGTTGCTGGGCCGCTACGCTGTGGGCGACCCCCGGGCGGCCCGGGTGCTGACGGACCGGTTGGGGCCACGTTGTTTCTCGGTCGCGCTGCGCATGTTGGGCAACCGGGCCGAGGCCGAGGATGTCACGCAAGATGCCATGATGCGGCTCTGGAAGATGGCACCGGACTGGGTGTCAGGACAGGCGCAACTGTCCACCTGGCTATACCGCGTTACGCTGAACCTGTGTGTAGATCTGCGGCGCAAAAAACGACCCGATGCGCTGGATACAGTGCCCGAACCCGAAGACAGCGCTGCAAGCGTGCTGGATCAGATGCAGGACACGGCACGCAAAGATGCGCTGCAGGATGCGCTGGACCAATTGCCGGACCGACAGCGGCAGGCTGTTATTTTGCGGCACATCGAGGAATTGCCCAACCCCGAGATCGCTGGGATTATGGAGATTTCCGTTGAAGCCGTCGAAAGCCTGACCGCTCGGGGGAAACGAACTCTGACAGCGCTACTGTCCGGGCGCAGGGAAGAACTGGGGTATGAAAATGGCTGACCAAGAAAGCAAGTTGGAGGACCTGTTTGTTCAGGCCCGGAAAACGCGAAACACGCTGCCCGAAGACCTTGCCGTTCGGATTGAGACAGATGCCGAAGCCTTGCGGTTGCGCAGACACGCTCGGGCAACCAAGGTGGGGCGGCGGCGTTGGATTGCCGGAATTGGCGGTTGGCAAGGGCTGGGTAGCTTGATTATGGCCAGCGCGGCCGGGGTCTGGATAGGATTTTCGGCTCCGTCTTTCCTGCCTGATCCGGCGGAATTGCTGAGTGTCCAGGACAGCTCGTTTTTGCTGGCGGAACTGAACCTCGATTATCTGGAGGATACGGAATGAGCGACAATCCAGCGCGCAAAGTAAAATGGATGCCGATCGCTCTGGTGATCTCGCTGGCGGTGAACTTGCTGGTGGCGGGTGTGGTGATCGGGACAGTTCTGCGCTTTCGCGGAGGCGAGCATGCGGCGGTGCCTCCGGGATTTGGCCCGGCGCTTTATTGGGCGTTGCCAAAGGAAGACCGCAGATCACTGCGTGGTGAGCTGTCCGGAAAACGATCCAAGGGTTCGGATCGCCGAAAACAGGATTTTGCGGCGCTCAGCCAGGCGTTGCAGGCCGAGCCATATGATCCCAAGACGGTCGAACTGTTGTTGATTCGACAGGCGGAAGCCACTGCGACCCTGCAAGCAGCCCTGCACGAGCGTTGGCTGAACCGCGTCGCTGATATGAGCGATGCGGAACGCGTGGCCTATGCCAAAAGACTGGAGGAGGTGGTCAAGCGCGGCCCGCGCAAATCGCGGAAAAAGGACTGACTTGCGTCAGGCCGCGCTCTGGCGCAACCGGACTTGATTGCGCCCGGCCTTTTTCGCGGCATACAGCGCCTTGTCGGCGGATTGGATCAACTGGCTGACCGGGTCGACACTGTTCCGGTGCACCAGGTCGGCTGGTTCGCACATTTTGAGCCCGACGCTGATCGTCACCGGGATCAGCGCGGGGTGATCGGGCAGGTGGAATGGATGGCGGCAGATGCAATCGCAGATGACATCCGCTTGCCCAAGCGCGGCCCGTGTCGAGGTTTCGGGAAGCCCGATCATGAACTCCTCGCCGCCGATCCGGGCCACAAACCCCGCCCCCTTCATCGCGGCCTTCAGGCGGCGGGCCGCTTCGGTTAGCACAAGATCGCCGCCAGCATGACCGAACTGATCATTGATTGCCTTGAAGTGATCCAGATCGGCCAGCATGACCGCAAAACCATGCCCGGATTGCTGTGACCGTCTGGTGATTTGGTCCAATGCCCGCATTGCGTATCGGCGGTTGAACAGACCTGTCAGCGGGTCGGTCAACGAATCCGTCAGACCCTGCCGCATCGATGCCCGTAGCCGGTCATCGCGGGTCTTGCGGGCAATCTGTGTCTCCAACCTCAGGGAGATCTCATCTGTATTGAAGCCATCCATGCATATCGCATCAGCACCGCGATCCAGAGACTCGGCCGCCAGCGCCGCGTTTTGGCCGGGCAGGACACCGATCATCACCGTGTGTCGGGTTGCCTGCCGGGACCGCAGATCCGCAAGGATATTTCGGCCATTCGAATTGCCACTCAATTCAACGACGATTGCATCGGGAACTGGACCGGACAGCAATTTGCGCAGATTGGCCAGCGTGTGACAGGTCACACTGTGACGGGTGTTTCCGGACAGGGCTTTGCTCCACAACGAAGCTGTTCGCGCAGATTGGGTCAGCAAGGCGATGCAAGCAGGTTTTGGTGGGGCAATCAGACCAGCGCCGGGTTCCGCGAAACCTATGGATTGTGAGTCGTCCCGGGCCTTAAGGTCCTGCCGGTCGGCGCGGGCGCGCAGCAAACTGCGCACACGGGCCAGTAAAAGCGCATCGTTGTATGGGTATCCCAACACATCGTCCAACCCGCTCGACAAGGCCTGAAGGCGGGCAGCTTTATCGTTTTGCGGCACCACAGCCACCACTGGCACGTCTGCCATCGAAGGGTCGTCCATCATCAGGCGCTTGACGTCAGATGCAGTCCCGTCCGGAAGCGTCTGGGCGGTGAGAACCAGGTCAGGCCGCACCCGCCGCAGCATCGTCGCTAGCCCGACCAGTTTTTCCCCCTGCACGACGTGATACCAGGCCGCCGTCAATTGCACCTTGAGCATGATGCGGTTGGTCGAAACCCCATCGAGAACAAGTATTGTGCCTTGTACGGACATTGCCATTCACCGTTTGATTGCATGCGTTGCCAAAGTGTTTATGAGTCTGGTTAACAAACCCTTTCCAACCTGCGTTTTGAGGCGAGATAATGCCGATGGCACCTGAAACAGCCGAAACAGTGGCCCTGAAAATCCTCGGCTGGCTGGTCAAAAACGAAGAGCTTTTGCCCGTGTTTCTGGGTGCCACGGGTGCCTCGGAGCAGGATTTGCGAGACCGGGCAGGTGATACGGACTTTTTAGGTTCTGTTCTGGACTTCCTTATGCTTGACGATTCGTGGGTCATTGCCTTTTGTGATGCCAGCGCAATGCCTTATGAACGCCCGGCGCAAGCGCATGCCGTCTTGTCCGGGGCGTCGGACATGCACTGGACCTGAGTCCAACTCATTGGAGATATCCCAAATGGCGATCGACGCCCTATTGTTCGACAAGGACGGTACATTATTTGATTTCGCCGCGACCTGGGGGGATTTCGGGCGCATCGCGATGTTGCGCCTGTCCAACGGGGATGAAGCGCGCGCACAAGCCCTGAGCGCGGCCATCGGCTTTGATTTGGCACGCGAGATTTATGCACCCGACAGCGTCGTCATCGCGGGCACCGTTGATGAGGTCGCCGACGCGCTCATGCCTCATATGGAAGGGCAATCACGCTTGCAGGTGATCGATACGCTCAACCGGTCTTCAGCCGAGGCGCAGCAGATTCCATCTGTACCGTTGGCCCCTTTTCTGGACGGCTTGAAAGACCGGGGGTTGCGGTTGGGGGTGGCCACGAATGATGCGGAAGAACCGGCATTGCAGCATCTGGATTCGGTCGGTGTGCGGGATCGGTTTGATTTCATTGCCGGCTATGACAGCGGCCATGGATTCAAGCCCGGACCGGGGCAACTGCTGGCTTTTGCCAAACATGTCGACCTTGCCCCCGAGCGGATCGCAATGGTCGGAGACAGTCGTCACGATCTTGAGGCCGGTCGCGCGGCAGGGATGGTTACAATTGGTGTTCTGACTGGTCTTGCGCCTGCCGACATGCTGGCTCCGCTTGCTGATGTTGTGCTGCCGGATATTGGTCATATCCCTGCCTGGCTCTCGGAATCCTGATGATCTGACGCGGGAAATCGCCGCTCTGAGATTCAAAACCGACATCCTCTGTCGCAGACAGAGCGGCCAGAGCCAGACCTTCCGGGCTTGCATGGATACAGCAGGACCGGAGGGTATCATGGCCGACACAAAAAACCGCAGACGCCGAAGCGGCGGGCGCGCAGGCGCGGCAGAGCGTCGGGGCAGCGCTGTGATCGATCAGATGCCCTGGAACCCGCCGGTCAATATCGATGCGCCAACTGAGCCTCTTGGACCCGAAGGCGTCGAGGCGATCCATCTGGGGGCCATGCGCATACTCGAAGAGATCGGGATTGAATTCTATAATGAAGAAGCCATTGCTATCTTGCGCGAGGCGGGGTGCACCATAGACGGAGATAACGTTCGAATGGGGCGTGACTTCGTGATGGAGATGGTAGAAAAAGCGCCGAGCTCGTTCAGGATAATGCCGCGAAACCCAGATCGTCAGATCGAAATTGGTGGTCGTAATCTTTTGTTCGGAAACGTTTCCTCTCCGCCGAACTATTGGGATATGGAAATCGGCAAGAAGGTGCCCGGGACACGGCAGATGTGTCAGAATTTGTTAAAGCTGACGCAGTATTTCAACTGTATTCATTTTGCGGGCGGCTATCCGGTGGAACCGGTCGATCTCCATGCAAGCGTGCGCCATCTGGACGTGCTCTATGACAAGCTGACCCTGACAGACAAGGTGATGCATGCATATTCGCTGGGCAAAGAGCGCGTCGAAGATGTGATGGAGATGGTGCGCATCGCAGGTGGTCTGACTCATGAAGAGTTCGAGGCCGCGCCGCGCATGTATACCAACATAAACTCGACCTCGCCTTTGAAACATGATCATCCGATGATCGATGGGTGCCTGCGTCTGGCCCGGCGCGGGCAAGCGATCGTTGTCACTCCCTTTACACTGGCCGGGGCGATGGCGCCTGTAACGATGGCAGGTGCAGTGGCGCAGTCCTTGGCCGAAGCGCTGTGCGCAATAGCTCTGTTTCAGTACGTTCGTCCAGGCATTCCCTGCGTAATCGGGACGTTCACATCGAATGTAGATATGAAATCGGGCGCGCCTGCGTTTGGAACGCCGGAATATATGCGGTCAACCCAGATGACCGGCCAAATGGCGCGGTTTTACGGCCTTCCCATGCGCTCGTCCGGTGTGTGCGCCGCGAATGTGCCGGACGGGCAGGCGATATGGGAGACTTCGAACTCGCTTTGGGCCGCGGTGCAGTCGGGCACGCATATGGTTTACCATGCGGCCGGTTGGCTGGAAGGCGGGCTGATTGCCAGCCCCGAGAAATTCATAATGGATTGCGAAATTCTGCAGCAAATACAGCGCTATATGCAACCCGAGCTGACTGCGACAGGACCGGATGAAATTGCTCTGGATGCGATACGTTCGGTTGGCAATGACGGGCATTTCTTTGGCATCCAACACACGCAGGACCGGTATACGACCGCGTTTTATCAACCTTTTCTCAGCGACTGGAAGAATTTTGAAGGATGGGAGGCGGCGGGCGGCATATGGACAACCGAGCGCGCGCATCAAATGTTCAAAGAGATCATCGGCAGTTTTGAAGCCCCACCACTTGACGACGGCATTCGCGACGAGCTTGCCGACTTTGTCGCGCGTCGCAAGGCCGAGGGCGGTGCGCCGACGGATTTCTGAGGATAGGCCTCAGCGTGAGATCACATCGCATTTTTAATATCTCACTCCGAGGGTTGGGAATTTATTAAGCTTTCTGGGGTCTGTTCAAGAGGAATTGCAACCCCCGGGGGCGCCCCTATGCACGGTCTCATCAACAGGGCTATTCAATCCTTTGTGTGCGCAACATACGGTCAGCCCTGCTGGGTGCGGGCAACCGAATCCGCCGGGTTGGGATTGGTCGAATTCGAAGCGATGCTGGTCTACGATCCAAAGATTTCAACCCGGGTCCTTGATGAGTTATGCGTCGAATTGAACCGCCCCCGCGCAGAGTTTCTGGAAGATCTGGGCACCTATCTGGTGTCGCACCCCAATACAGAAGGATTGCGGCGCTTGCTCCGGTTCAGTGGGGAGACCTATGTAGAGTTTCTTCATTCACTTGATGATCTGGCAGATCGGGTCCGACTAGCGGTGTCCGATCTGGACCTTCCCGCGCTGGAGCTGCGTGAAGTTTCCCCCACCGAGTACGAATTACTGTGTTCTCCAGGTTTGCCGGGTTATGCCTGCGTGATGACGGGGGTACTGCGGGCGATGGCTGATGATTATGGCGCGCTTGTGATCCTGCCGGACGTGCAGCAGGTCGATGAAACGGACGTGATTTCGATCACATTGGTTGAAAGCGCCTTTGCCGAAGGCCGCCGCTTTGACCTGGGGGCCCGGTCGCCATGAAAGAAACAGACCAGTTGGCTACCCTGCTGCAGACTCTTTGCCCGATGTTCCTTCTTGTCGATCAGGATGCGCGGGTTTACCGGGTCGGACCTACTTTGCAGAAATTTCGCCCTGAACAACCGATGGAGGGGCAGTTTTTTTTTGATCTGTTCCAACTTGTTCGACCCAGGTCGGTGACGACACTATCAGCTTTGATCTCACAATCCGGCGCCAATCTGCGCGTGAAACTCCGTGGCCAGCCACAAACCACATTGAAAGGTCTGATTGCCCCGTTACCCGATGGTCAGGGGGCCGTGATCAACCTGTCCTTTGGCATCTCGATTCTGGACGCGGTGCAGGATTACGCGCTGACCAGCGCCGATTTCTCCGGCACGGATCTGGCGATCGAACTATTGTATCTGGTCGAGGCGAAATCCGCCGCGATGGAGGCATCCCGGTCATTGAATCTGAGGTTGCAGGGCGCAAGGCTGGCTGCTGAAGAACAGGCCTATACGGACACGTTGACCGGTTTGAAAAATCGGCGGGCGATGGATCATATACTGGGGCACCTCATCTCGACAAAATCGACCTTTGCGTTGATGCATCTGGACCTCGATTTTTTCAAATCGGTGAATGACAGACTTGGCCACGCGGCCGGGGATTTCGTACTGCAACAGGCAGCCCGGATCATGCAGGACGAGATTCGTGGTGACGATACCGTCGCGCGTGTCGGAGGGGACGAGTTCATTCTGATCTTCAAAGGTCTGACAGACACGGATCAGCTGACCAGAATTGCCAGCCGTCTGATTGCGCGCCTGCAAGAACCGATGCAGTTTGAGGGGGATAGCTGCAAAATCTCATCCAGTATCGGGACGGCCCTGTCCACTCAATTCACCACGCCCGAGCCTGCGGCGATTGTGCACGCCGCTGATCTGGCGCTCTATGCCGCAAAGCGAAGCGGTCGTGCGTGCCACAGGTTCTATACAGATGGGGCGACGACAAAATCCCAAGAATAACGCGGCGGATTGCGGCAAACGCACGCGAGGGTTGTGCCTAAATCACTAAGAACTCAGTTAGATTCGTCACGAGGCGCACCCGTCCAAAGTCGCTGCGATTTGCCGCTGAACCTGTACGAGGTCCCCGATAACGGGCATGACGTGGCCCTCAAAAGATGCCAGAGCCAGCTCTTGCGGGATATCTTCCAGCACATGACCTCCGGCGCAGGCAAAGAATGGAAGACAGATGGACATGGGACCTGCGTCCCGCGCGGCCTCGGAGATCGAAGGCGGTTGCTCCACAAACCCGACACGCAAGCTTTGGAATGGGATGAGCTGACCCAGTTCGTCGCCGAAGTCCCGGGCAATTTTCGCCGGGTTCTGGCTTCGGCCCGACCCATGGGCGGCGATCACCAGATCGGTTGTTTTGGCTGCCCATCCCAGCGCGGACATGCGGTGCGTCAGGGCATCAGCCACAAGAGCCGGCAAGGTCGGGTCGGTGCCCATCGGGTCAAGTACGTTGACAGGGCGCGCTCCGATCCGTTTGGGCAGCGCGCTGGTCACAAACCACCCACGGGCCATGAACAGCGGATAGACAAGGGTGCCGTCCGGCAGCGCATCCAGACAGGTTTCCAATGCCCGGGGTGCGGCCAATGTTGCTGACGTAACCGTTACCTGTTCGCACAGGGCATCAACTTTCCGGGCCAGCGTGGCCAGCGCGGCCTCGGCGGGTTCGGGATCGGATGGTTGGCCATGTGCGACGATAACAGCGTGGGGCATTGCGGGCTCCGTTGTTTGTTCTGTGATAAGTGTAGCATCGCAAAGCCGAGTCAATCTGCGACCGAAGATTCGATTATCCCAACAGTGTCAACCACATCCAGACCGTCAGAATGGACGCGCCGGTGCCGATCAACACGGAAGAGGCCGCAACGCGTTTGGCACGCCCGTAGATATTGGCGAAGATATACGCATTGAAACCGGGGGCCATTGCAGCTGTCAGCACGCCCGACCGGAACAGGTCCGGAGATAGCGCCAGCGTTGACCCAAACAGCCAGACAAGGGTTGGATGCAAAAACAGCGAAATGGCGCAGACAAAGAGGATGGCGCGCAGATCGCCCTCGGGCCGGTATTTGACCAAGACGCCCCCCAGCGCAAACAAGGCTCCGGGTAATGCGGCGCGGGTGATCAGGTTAAGTGCGTCATCTACCACGCTGGGCAGGGCAAGGCCCGACCAATTGACCAGGAACCCCAAACCGATTCCAAGTATCAGGGCATTTTTGAACATGGCGGCCAAAACTGAACGCACCATGCGCATGCCACCATTGCCGCGATTGCGAAAAATCTCCATCACCGTGATGCCGACGCCGTAACAAAACGGCGAGTGGAATGCGATGATGGCATAATTGCCGGTCAGATTTTCGGGCCCGTAGGCGCGTTCGGTGATGGGCAGACCCAGCAGAACGGAGTTCGAAAACAGGCAGCAAAACCCGATGGCGACGCTGTCTTCCCACTCGCGACCAAAGATGAAATGTGCACCCAGCATCCCGACGGTAAAGCACAGCCCGGCTGCGGTGTAGAAACTGCCCAGCAAGCGGGGGTCAAAACTGGCGCTGAGGTCCAGATTGGCAATGGCGAGAAACAGAAGGCAAGGAATGGCAAAGCCTTGGGTGAATTTCATCACGCCATCAATGTGTTCTTCTCGGAAATACCCGGCGCGCGTCGCGGTGTATCCGGCCCCGATCACCAGAAAAACCGGCAGGATGACGTCAATCAGGCTTTGAAACATGGCGCAGCCCTTTTGGCTTGAACAGCTATGCGCGCGATACCCAGAGGTCAGCCCCTGATCGTCTGTCGGATCACCATCCCGTCGAAGGCAGGTGTGACGTAATCCGCCGTTTCTGCCTCGACCGTGGCGTAATCCAGATCGATATGCATGTTGGTGAGAATGGCGCGTTTTGGGTTCAACTGGTCAATCCACACCAACGTCTTTTCCAGATGGCTATGGGTGGGATGCGGGGAGCGGCGCAGGGCGTCGATGATCAGACAGTCCAGCCCCTGCAGGGCGGGCCAGCTGTCGTCGTAGAGCTCGGCCACGTCGGGCAGGTACGCCAAGTCCCCCATTCTGAACCCCAGCGCGTCTATGGCGCCATGGTTGACCCGGAACGGGCGAAACGGAATGGTGCCACCCGGCCCATCAATCTCAAAGGGGCCGTCGATCGCGTTCATTTCCAGTATCGGCGGGTAGGGCGAGCCTTCGGGCTGTACAAAAGCGTATCCGAACCGGCCCAGCAAGTCGTTCTGCGTGGGGCCATCGGCCCAAACCTGGACCCGCGTGCGCATGTTAAAGACGATCATCCGCAGATCGTCGATGCCGTGCATATGGTCCGCGTGCGAATGGGTATAAACTACGCCGTCCAACCGTCCGGTGCCGGTGTCCAGCAACTGACTGCGCATGTCCGGGGTTGTATCGATCAGGACCGAGGTGGTTCCATCCGGCCCATCCCGCTCGACCAGCATCGAACACCGTCTGCGCCGGTTGCGGGGATTGTCGGGATCACAATCGCCCCAATGTCCACCCAGGCGCGGAACGCCTCCGGACGAGCCGCAGCCGAGGATGGTGCAGCGCAATTCGGTCATGCAGCGGCCTTGTAGGTTGCGGCCTTCGAGAACAACCGGTCGAAATTGGTTTGAGTTCGGGCTGCAAACTCGGCGTAGTCCATGCCAAATATTTCCGCGCCCTTGCGTGCCGTATGGGCCGTATAGGCCGGTTCGTTGCGCTTGCCGCGAAAGGGGGGCGGGGCAAGATATGGCGCGTCGGTTTCGACCAGAATGCGGTCGACCGGGGCTGCGGCAAAGATATCGCGCAACTCCTGACTTTTGGGGAAGGCGGCGATGCCGGACATGGACAGGTAAAAGCCCAGCTCCAATGCGGCCTTTGCCAGTTCCGACGAAGAGGAAAAGCAATGCATCACGCAGGAATAGGGCGCGTTGCGGTATTCGTCGCTCAGGATGCGGGCCATGTCGTCGTCAGCGGCGCGGGCGTGGATGATCAGGGGCAGGCCAGTGCGTTGGGCGGCTTCGATATGGATGCGAAGAGAGCATTTCTGCACCTCCGCGCTTTCGGCGGTGTAATGATAGTCCAGCCCGGTCTCTCCAATGCCCACGAATTTCGGGTGTCGGGACAAGGTCACCAGTTCGTCTACCGTGGCCATCGGTTCGTCAGCGGCGCTCATCGGATGGGTTCCGGCGGCATAGAAGACGGGCGCATGGGTCTCGGCAATGGCGCGAACGTTTGGTTCATTGCGCAGGCGCGTGCAGATCGTGACCATGCGGGTTACACCAGCGTCTGCTGCGTTGGCGATGATCTGATCCAGTTGGCCTTCGAAATCCGGAAAATCCAGATGACAATGGCTGTCAGTGATTTGGGGGGTGTCGCTCATCTGCTCTGACCGGCGGTTTCCTGTATCTTGAACACCGTATCTAGGACCAGAGCGGCAGGGTCAAGGTTCACCGCCTGACCATGACGCGCGCGGGCTGTGATCAGGGCCGCAGCTTCGGCCCATTTGCGGGCCTGTTCGGGGGACTGAGACAAGCGAGACAGGATTTCGGCCTCATGTGGCGCGGCTTCGGGCGAGGGCGGGGCACCGGTCGCGCCGGTCAGGGCGAGGCGTGACAGGGCCACATCAATCAGCGTGAGAAGCAGTTCAAACCGCTCGGCCGCGCCGCGCTGGGCGGCGGCTTCGGCGAGCGCCAGCGCGCGTTGGCGGTCCATGCGAGGCAATGTGCCGAGAACTGCGATGAATTCAGCGTAAATCTCCAACCCACCCAGGGTGATCAACCGCACGGCATCCCCCACCGAGCCCGCGGCGAGCGCAGCCAGATGGTCCGGAACGGCAGGCAATTCGGCTCCGGTCTGCGTCAGAGCCGATTGCATATCCTCGGGTCCCAACGGTGACAGACGCAAGGTCCGGCAGCGTGAGCGGATCGTTGGCAACAGGCGGGATGGCTGGTGCGAGATCAGCAACAATGTGGTGCGCGCCGGGGGCTCTTCCAGCATCTTCAAAAGGGCGTTGGCCGCGCTGACATTCATTTCGTCAGCCGAGTCCACGATAACGACCCTGCGCCCTCCATCCGCCGATGACAGGCCGAAGAATTTGCCCAGCTTGCGGATATCGTCCACCACGATGTCGTTGCGCAGCCGTCCTTGGTCATTCAAGGATCGGATGACGGTGGCCAATCCCGGTTCTGCCCCGGCCAGCACGCGATGCGCAACCGGATGATCCGGATCAATGTCCAGCGTTTCCGGGGCCGGAGGGGCACCGAACAGACCATCATCCTGCGCCGGCGGCGTCGCAAGCAGAAACCGCGCGATCCGCCAGGCCAGCGTGGCCTTGCCGATGCCTCGTGGTCCGGTCAGCAACCAGCCATGGTGCAGCCGGTCCGAGTTATACGCGGTCAGAAACGCCTGTTCGGCCTCGGTCTGCCCGAACAAACGCTGCGTTTCGCGCGGGTGAGGGGCTCCGGGGGCCTGATCCGGGGTCGGGGTGTCGTCGCTCATGGTCGTCCGTTACAAGGATTGCAGGACGATATCTGTCACATCGCGGGCAACGCTGTCCATGTCACGATTGCCATTGATGACACGAAACCGGTCCGGAAATTCATCCGCCAACGCCAGAAATCCGGATCGCATCTTTTGTTGCAGGTCGAGGCCGAAGTCTTCGAACCGCTCTTCGGTTCCCTGCCGCCCCTTGGCGCGGGACAGGCCAAGCGCCGGATCCATGTCGATTAACACGGTCAGATCGGGTTCCCGCCCGATCATGAGGGCGTGCAACTGGTCAACGATCCCGCGCAGATCGCCGCGTGACAGACCCTGATACATGCGGGTGCTATCTGCAAACCGGTCGCAGATCACAATCTTGCCCGCAGCCAGAGCAGGCTCGATCGTGCGTTCCAGATGATCGCGCCGCGCGGCGGTGAACAGAAGTATCTCGGTCTCGGCGGACCAGCGGTCAGGATCGCCTTCAAGCACCAGACTGCGGATTTCCTCGGCCCCCGCCGAGCCGCCGGGTTCGCGCGTCAGAACGACGTCTCGCCCCAATCCGCGCAGATGCTCAGCCAGCAGACGCGCTTGGGAAGACTTTCCCGATCCGTCGATACCTTCAAAAGTCAGAAACAACCCGTCGCCCGTCACAATGCGTCCAGAGGGTTTCCGATCACGTCGGTCAGGACAATGCCGCCAACGGTCAACATGCGTACCACGAAGCCGCCCGCAGCAACGTCCTGCGACGCCACCAGAGGGCGACGGATTTCCGGCAGGCCTTCGGGTTTGATCACCAGCTCGGCCAATTGCTGGCCCTTGGTTATGGGCGCATTGATGGGCCCGTCATAGACAACCTCGGCTTTGATATCCTTGTCCCCCAACACCGGGAACAATAGGGTCAGGTCATCTTCGGGCACCAGACCGACGGTTTTTTGTGCCCCCATCCAGACCTTGGCTTCGGCTATCGGCGTTTCCGCTTTGGCAACTGTCCTCTCGACAAAATTTCGAAACGACCAGTTAACGACGGCCTCAGCCTCCTCTGCCCGGCGGGACGTACTGTCGAGCCCTGAAAGGACAAAGATCACACGGCGGTCGCCTTGTTTCGCGGACCCGACAAGGCCGTACCCGGCCTCTTGTGTGTGGCCTGTTTTCAGTCCGTCCGCACCGATGCCCAATCGCAGTAGCGGGTTACGGTTGCGGGAATTTGAGGGCGCCCGCCCGTCAAACTCGAATTCTTCTTCTGCGAACAGAGGGTAATATTCAGGAAAGTCGGTGATCAACCTGTCGGCCAGAACTGCCAGATCGTGCACGGACATCATGTGCCCGGCGGCCGGCCATCCGTTGGAATTGGCGAAATTCGAGGCGTTCATTCCCAGCTGTTGCGCCCGCTGCGTCATGAACCGGGCAAACCCGGCTTCAGTTCCATCTGGGCTGAGCGCTTCGGCAATGACCACGCAGGCGTCATTGCCGGAAAGCACAATGATGCCGCGCAAAAGATCCTCGACAGTAACCCGGTCCTGTGTGTTCAGGAACATGGTCGAGCCGCCATAGCTCATGGCATGTTCCGACACCGGCAAGGTTTCGTTCAGGGTCAGGCGACCTTCGCGCAGCGCCTCAAACGCCACATACAATGTCATCAGCTTGGACATCGATGCAGGCGGAAGGGGTTGATCGGCGTCTTTCGACAGCAGAACGGTGCCGGTTTTCTGGTCTATGACATAAGCAGCCCTGGCCTGCGTATCAAATGCGTGGGCAGGGACGGCCATAAGGGCCATGCCAAGGGCGAAAGTGGTTGATCGCAGTGCGGACAGCATCATGGACCTCCTGTCTTTAATTCCTGGCGATAAAGGCGTCGGTGAACCCAAGGTCTTTTACATCAGACAACAAGGCGCGTCGATCCGAACGGGTGGCAACCGGGCCTACCAGAACACGCCAGACGGTTTTGTCTTCTGTCTTCAGCTCGCTCACCTCGGCGGACATTCCATTTCTGCGCACTTTCTGGGCTGCGCTGTTGGCGTTTTCTTCAACGCCAAACGTGCCGATCTGCACATAAGGTTTGGACAGGGCGGATTGCGGCGCAGTCGATGCCGTCGCCGCGACCGTCGTTGCCGTTAAAGGCGCGGCCGGAGTTGACTCGGCCGTGTCGATTGCTGCCGCTGCGCCGGCTATGGGATCAAGCGTCGTCGTGGTGATCTCATCGGTTTTCTTGCGTTGCCACCATTTGCGCTTTTTCGGTTCGTCAGTCGGAGCCGTTACGACAGGGTCGGTCAAACCCGTTGTCTGGGGCTCTGGGACCGAGAGGTCCTCGGTCGTGACCGTAGCGGCGACTGCGCCTACCGCCGTACCGGCGACCGCAGCGTCAACAGCCGCTGCGTTGGTTTCTTCAGCGGGTTTTCGCTGCCACCATTTGCGTTTTGGCGGTTCCTCGACTGCATCTGCCGTATCCGCTGCCGCAACATCCGGTTGGTCCGCGACGGGCGTCGCGGCCTCGGCTGGGTCGTCTGCCGAAGATGCGGCGGCCACGCCCACAGCTGCACCGGTGGCCACAGCCGCTGCGGCGACGTCGGCCCCAGTGTCCGCTGCAGGTTTTTTCTGCCACCATTTGCGTTTGGCCGGAGTTTCGGGCGAATTCGTATCCGGGGTTTCCGCCGAGGCGGTTTCCACCTCACCCTCAGGTTCTGCGGGCGCAGGGTCCGGCACGACTGTTTCGCGTTTCAGCGCGACAACTTCGATACGGGTCGGCGCGCCAGCCAGCATCCCCAATTCTGCCGCCGCCGACGATGAAACCTGAAGTGCCGGTCCGGGCAGATTTCGGTCCCGCCGGAACAATGCACCCGTGATGGATTTGTCGTTGGCAGTATTCTTGATCAGCACACGCTGCGGTTGCTGAACGTCCGGATGAGCCACCCATGTGCCCCCCAATGAGGGCCGTCCATCCCAGAGACCCGCTTCGGTCACTTGAAACAGTTCGGGGGCCTCGACATCGCGCTGTCGGCCTGTCGCCGTTTCGGGGAACAGCTCGATCGTCTGACTCTGACTGTTTTCCGCCTTTTCCGCGGCTGCGTCTCTTTCCTCGGGTCCCTTAAGGTCGAACCCTTCTTCACAGCCTGCCAAAGCTGCCAAACTTACGGCTAAAAACGCCAGCCTCTGGGGCCCGGGGCGTTTGCCAGTCGCTCGTTTCATCGTTTTATCCCTTGCCTGACAGGGCCATTATGTGGCCACGCCTCAACCGCTATTGCTGGTTCTTGTGCCAGTCTAACGCGATCCTCTGCGCAGATCATAACGCGCCAGTGGTGTCATGGAAAGGCCGCTGCATGGGCTTCGGCAAGTTTTCCCGACATTGTGGCTTGCCTCTGGTTCCAACTCGCCTTAGACGAGGCGATACGCGGGGAGGTGGCAGAGTGGTCGAATGCGGCGGTCTTGAAAACCGTTGGGCGTGAGAGCGTCCCCAGGGTTCGAATCCCTGTCTCCCCGCCACTCATACCTGTCTCAGTTCAGCTGTGTTTTCTGACCCGGAATTGTGCCGCAATTCCCGCGCGTTGGCGCGTGCGCATTCAATCAGAGACGGAGCAGATCGTACACTCAGAGCGCAATTTCGGCCGCAGTCTCAGTGCCGCATTTTGGCGGGGTCGCTTTGGGCTGGATTTCCCTGATACCCGGCAATTTACAGGGAATTTTCGCGAAACAGGTCTGGAACCCGACTTTTCAGATGTCACAACTCTATTTTTTTCAATGGCTTATGTTGCAAATTCCCTAAAAAGTGGAACAGGGAATTTTCTCGCAGGAACAGGGAATTGTGCCGACGGATCAGGGAGGGCGAGCCTTGTATCAGGGACGCAGGACTTGGAGATGTCAGAAGCCGAACAGGCGCTCCTGTTCGGACCAGTCTAGTGGGTGGGTCACGCTGACCAGACGCTTGAGTGTGAGTTCGGGCGGCTGGCCGCTATGAGGCCGCCAAGGCCCTGGGGTTGATGTCCGTTCCGACTGTTGTCGCGGGTCACCTGTCAGATGCAGAAGTCCGTGCTCTGCGCATTGCGGATAACAAGCTGGCAGAATTGTCCGACTGGAACGAAGCGGCCCTCCAGATTGAGTTTGCCGAGTTGATGGATCTCAGCCTTGATGGCGAGTTGGACTTCGATCTCGAAATCACCGGGTTCGAAACGCCGGAGATTGACATCATCATCGATGGCGCGGACGAGGCCGCAAAGACTGAAGCGGAATCTGTTGAGACGCCGAACCCTGCATTACCGGCAATTACGCAGCCGGGCGATCTTTGGGTTCTTGGAGATCACCGCATCTTCTGTGGGGATTCCTTGCAAGCCCAGAGCTACGACACCTTGCTGGATGGCAAGACCCCGCAGATGGTGTTCACTGATCCTCCTTACAATGTGCCGGTCAATGGGCATGTCCGTTGCGGCACCGGCGGCGATCATCGCGAGTTTGCCATGGCGTCGGGAGAAATGTCTGAAAGTGAGTTCCGCTGCTTTCTCTCGGATGTGAACAACCGGCTGTTTGACTGCTTGCCCGACGGGGGTATTGCGATGATCTGCATGGATTGGCGTCACATCGAAGAACTGATTGCGGCGGGCAAGGCAGGAGGCTTTGATCTCATCAATCTCTGCGTCTGGAACAAGACCAACGGCGGGATGGGCAGCCTTTATCGTTCCAAGCACGAGCTGGTTTGCATCTTCAAGAAGCCTGGTGCGCCGCATATCAACAATGTCGAGCTGGGCAAGCATGGACGCAACCGCACCAATGTCTGGGATTACGCCGGTGTGAATAGTTTTGGGGCAGGGCGTGAGGCGGATCTCGCTGATCATCCCACAGTGAAGCCTACAGCCCTGGTTGCAGATGCCATCATGGATGTGAGCCACCGGGGCGATGTTGTTTTGGACGCCTTTGGAGGGTCCGGTGCAACCTTGCTGGCAGCAGAGAAAACAGGACGCCGGGCGCGGCTGATTGAGCTCGACCCGGCCTATGTCGATGTCGCCATCCGCCGCTGGCAGGAGATGACTGGTGAGAACGCCGTGCACGCGGTGACCGGCCAGACGTTCGATGCGCATTCTGCGGCAACCGATGCCACCTCAGAGCTGGAGGCGGATCATGTCTGACGATACGAAAGAGTTTGAGGTGGGCTACGGCAAGCCGCCCAAAGCGACCCGATTCAAGAAAGGCCGCTCTGGCAATCCGAAAGGGCGGCCGAAAGGTGCCAAAGGCGTGAATGCCAGCTTGAAACGGGAATTGGAAACCAAGATTACGGTTCGCGAAGGCAGCCACGAAATCCGGATTTCCAAGGCGGAGGCAATTGCCAAGCGGGTCACGGCCAGCGCATTGAAGGGCGACACGAAAATGCTGATGGCGCTGCTGAAGCTGGACACAGATCTGTTCAACGCAAGTGACATGGACGCGCAAGAAAGCGCCCGTGCGGTTGAGCCGGACGCTGTCGACTACGACATCCTCCGGGATTTCTTTTCCAGTCACCCGGATGGTGACGGCGGTCCTGGAGATGGGGAGGTGGATGATGTCAGCTCCTGATCCCAAAATGGTCCGGCAGGTCGCTCGCGAGGTTTGCCGGGATAATTTCTTTCCCTTCGTGTGGCGCGTGTTTGACACGCTGCACCAGGGAACTGACCGCAGCTTTGATCCGGCCTGGCATGTGCGGGCCATGTGCCATGAGTTGGACAACGTTCGCGTCGGCGAGAACAAGCGATTGATCATCAACATTCCGCCCCGGTGCCTGAAATCGGTCACCGTGGCCGTTGCATATGTCGCCTATCTTCTGGGGCATAACCCGAGCGCCAAGATCATCGTTGCCAGCTATGGGCTGGATCTGGCGCGCAAGCATTCCGAAGATTGTCGTCGGATCATGTCTGCGCGCTGGTACCGGGAAATGTTCCCTGAAACGGTCTTGGCTAAAAAGGGCAACACCTCCGAAGAAATCCGCACCACAAAGGGAGGCAGCCGTAAGGCTGTCTCCATCGGAAGTTCTGTGACTGGACATGGCGCTGACTACATCATCATCGATGACCTACTGAAAGCCGGCGATGCGGGCTCCGAAGCTGAACTGGTCAAGGCACAGGAGTTCATTGAGGGGACCTTGCTGTCGCGCTTTGACAACCCGTCCGAAGGGCGTGTGGTTATGGTTGCTCAACGGTTGCACGAGATGGATCCGCCGGGTTATCTGCTGGACCGCGGTACCTATCGGCACCTGAACCTACCTGCCATCGCCGAAGAACATGAGGTGGTTCCACTTGGGCGCGGAAGGGTCATGCGCCGCGAACCGGGTGATCTCCTGTGCCCATTCCGTTTGGATCAGGACACGCTGGATACCAAGCGTCGTGAAATGGGCGCAGCTGTGTTCAATTGCCAGTATCAGCAGAACCCGATTGCGCCGGACGGATCGCCGCTGCGCTGGGAGTGGTTTGGTACCTACGAGACCATCGAAGATCGCCGCTGGTATCAGCTTGTCGTTCAAAGCTGGGATACGGGGATGTCTGCGGATCCCCGGTCCGACTTCTCGGTCTGTACGACCTGGGGGTTCAGAGAAAATGCGTGGTGCCTTCTCGACGTCTGGCGTGGGCAGGTGGACTACCCAGACCTGAAAGCCAAAGCACTGCAGCTTGTCGGTCGCTGGGATCCGGATCGTGTTCTGATCGAAGATGCCGCTTCTGGCAAACCGCTTCTGGACGAGTTATTTCGTGATGACCGTCGGCGCTATGAACGCATCAGACCTGACAAGGACAAGGAAACCCGGTTCCAGTCCGCGTGCGGTCCGGTCGAAGAGGGCAAGGTGTATCTGCCTGCAGACGCGCCCTGGCTGGCGGCGTTCAAACGGGAACTGCAGTCCTTTCCACGCGGTCGCAATGACGATCAGGTCGACAGCTTTGCCCACTTTCTGAACTGGTCCAAGGGATTGGGGTTCTATCGGGCGCTAGGCCATGATCATCAGATAAACATCGAACGTCGCGAGCGCCGTCACGAGCGGATCAGACGGCGGTAGAACATAAACCAAATTTCGAGGCCGGTAGTCGGCCTTGAACCGCCCGGGCGAACCTTGGTCAGTGGGCACGAAGGGCGGGAACCAGACATTCGCCGCCATGCAGCGAGAAAATTGAGATACCGCCAAAGCGGACCTTCAAAGCGGAGCGGTTCGCATAGTCCCAAATCGCAATGGCCATGCATTTAACACGCGCGAAAGACGTCACACAAGACAACACCTTCCTTTTCGCGAACGTGCCTCAGATCGCCGCCGCTACGACTGCTATTGAATATCACGTCACTAAGCGCGTAGCCTCAATTGCATAAAACTGCATTTCTTTGAATTGAGAATTGGGGGGAAGAAATGGTTTTAATTGGATGGATCCATGTGTCTGAATCCTTTCTACCTGGCTTCGTCAGGTGCGCTCTCTACGGAGTTCTGACCAGCTTTTTTTTGTTTTCGGAAGGGCATGCACAGGACCAGTCGACCTACAGCCACGAACCCACTCCGGATCAAATGTTTGTTGAGGCGATCATGCTCTTTCATGAAGCGGCCGCCAAGAGTGAGGATGAAGCCGCAACAGATTTTGCGGAAGTGGCACGCCTGTTTCAGAAAATTCAGTCTGACTATCCTGCATCAGCTCCCGCAACGCTCATCGCGGCGGGCGGATCCCCGGGCGGCGTAGACTTGTCGCGCTTGCCACCTTTGCCCTTTGATAACGGGACCCAAACCAGTGCTCCCACAGTTGCTTCAGATCTGAAGACAATTCTGGCGTTTCTTCAAAGCCATTATCCTGAAACGATCAATGCACTCCAATTCGACCCGGCCACCATTGCTGACGATTCTGCCGAGGCCGCGCAATTGCGGATCGCCTATATGATTGCGGTCTATGTAAACAAAGGCGCTGAGGTTGCCGGGAAGGCCATCATCGACCCAAAGCAGTATATGGATGTTGTGTCCGCGATGGCCAAAGATGGCTCGCTCGCAGACGCTGCCTCTGTGTTTTCCGGTCAATTGGCGCTGGATGTTGCTGAGTCCAAACTCCAGGAGGTTGCGGCATCAGTTTTCACGGACGTTGTCATGACGGTTCCCTGGCCTGAAATGTCACCTGAGCTTGAAAACATGCTACGAGCGGGTCTCGATGCCGCCTTCAAGGAAGGCTGGGATTTGACGAAGGCGCAAAAAGATCCGAGCGTAATAGTTGGCATGATCTTCAACCGTGTGAAGGACGTTCGCGATATTATTGTTGCGACAAATGCCCTGAACCGCGTTCAGGAAAAGGCGTTGATCGATACGACCTTGCGCATTCAAACGGCCGCATGGATATTTGTTAACCTCCCCGATAGCCCCAGAACGGCAGTGGCGGTAAGGCAAGCACTTACCGGACTGGAGAGCACCGCTGCAGCGATAGTGGGCAAGGACGACGCCAAGGCGGTTGCAGCTGTGTTCAGCCACGGCTTCAGTGCCCTTGTGGAGGTCTACAGGGGTAATCGAGATGGCGCTGAACGCTTCATCGGATATATCCGTCAGGCGGGAGCAGAAAGTAACATTCCGCCTTTCAACGCTGTGGATGCGCTCTTGGTTATCGCCAACCTTGGACAGGACGCGCCCGCGCGCGCCGCCAATATCATGCTTGGAATTACTGATCTGGCCGATTTGGATGCAACTATTCGATCGCAAGCCTCGAATAGCGTTTCAGCTTCGGTCAAAGCTTCACAGGTGAGTACAGCAGCCTCTAGGGTTAGCTGCGAAACCGGTCCTTTCACGATCGAGGGCGGAAACATTTCCGTTTCGATGCGGCTTCGAAATACTTTGCCCTTTGATATCACACTTACCAAGTTAGAGGGGGCAGATCGCGGGACGACGATGTTGCTCGCAGCCAACTCAGAGATGCCGCTTCGTCTAAACAGGCATGGCTCGGTTCATCGAGCCGACGATCCAAATGGCAACTGCATAGCGCTTATCCGGGGCGTAGATGACGTCACAGTGATCTTCAACGACGTGGCAGGCGCGGGGCCGAGCGCCCACTATTTCCGAAACAACAATCTAGAATCATGGAGCGTTTCCACAGCTGGGCCAGATTTCCCATTCTCCGAGGCGGAAGATAGCCTAGCCTATTATGAGGGGCCGATTGAAGGGGACATTCAGAGTTCTGGCTCGTATGCCGCGCCGCACGGTTCGCAATGGGTGCAAGTTGCATCTAAACAATCCCAGCAAGATGCCATTTCGGTTGCGCAACGACTTGGCGCGAGCGCTCGTGTATTTCGCGCGCGCAATGGCTGGTTCGCGATCACCGCAGCGATCATGAGCCAGTCAGAGCTGGACAATGTTAGCCTGGCCGAAATCATCGCCAATAATGGTTGGCCGAAGGACAGTTTCTTAACACGTGGCGCCGGATTTGTGGAAGAAATATCCGTGGGCGGTGGCCAAGCTGCTGCATTCAAACGAACACAAACCGTCCGTGAAACCTGGATTCTGAGCAGATATTGGCGCGATGGTTCGCCCATCTATGATAATGTGCGACTGGCTCCTCCGGGAGAGAGCGTGGTCGTTTGGCAGGGTCCCGACGACCTGGGAGATTGCCTCGTTGATAATCACGAAGGCGTCTTCATGAAATGTGTGGACCTCGAGGCATTTGCACATGTTGTGGCGGGCAATGCTGCCGAGTCCGTCGCTGGATTGAGTTCTCCGGTGGAGGCAAGAACCCCTTTGGACATTGGTGGTCTTACAAGCCCGGATGGAACAACACTTCGGCTAGACATGGGGATAGCACCCAAGAGCCCGGCTCTATACGCGGCCATTCTGCGGGCATTCGACGTAAAAAGAGACGTTACCGTACCCAAATTCAATTCAAACCCTGATTTGGCGACGCAAGACCGCGTTCGGAAATTTGAAACGGAAATAAAGAGCTATGAAGGACATTTCCAAGACTCGCAGTTGCGCATCGATACAGGCCTTCGCCCGATATCGATCGGTCCCTACGACGAACAGGGGGAATACTTCGTTGCATGTCTAAGCATCGCGATAAGCATAGCTGACTCCGATTGGGACCTCGGCAATTTGAACGGCTCCATCGGCTTTTTGGCTGCATCAGATATCTATCTCAGGGATGGGTTTGGAAATGGCGCAATTTGCCAACTTCCATTCCCATTCCATGCCGGTGAATTTGAAGCGCGATACAATCTCAACAATTTCTGGGATGGTAGATTTGTCGTTGGAGGCTACATCGGGCACCCTGGTGTCGTAAGGCTTCACGTTCCAATGGAAAGGCACCGGGAATTTGCTAAAGCGTCAGAGGCGGGCAGCCTGCGGTTAGAATACTCTTGTGATCTTCAACGCGGCCCGGATCAAAACGGAAGGGAACGGGACCAAGGGCTTTGCCTGTTCGATCAGTTGCGGCTTGTTATCATTTCACCGGACGAAACAGTATGGACTGTTGCCAACTATAGCGTAGACGCTGCAGGTCTTTCTGGGCCCGTGTTTACGAAGAGGTCTGTCGAACGGATCATATCCGATGCACCGCCAGATGAGTATACGGAAATGGTTCCTGAGTCCCGTGTCTACATTGCCGAAGGCCTGGGGCAGGAAGCAATAACAAAAATCTTGGAGGGCTTTGTTGGAAAACCCGATGACATGGACCTAGCGTATCGAAACATAACTCCCTTTCCTGGCACACCCTTTGAAGCCAAGAGTCTCAAAGTCTTTCAAGCCTTGGGTGACGGAAAGATCTACACTGAGCCTGGAATCGAACGTGGCTATGGCAATGTGTTAGTTAAGGAGACCGAACCAGAACGCTTTTTACTTCATCTCAATCACTTTTCTGACGGCATTGCGACTGCCATGACCGGTGTCGTTGATGACTTAAGGGTGCTTGATATCAGGAATGTTGTTGGGTCCGATTGTGAATGGCAAGTGACCTACCGCGCATGGTTGAAGGACGTAACGCCATTTGGAGAGGCTCTGATGTCACTGTCCGGCAAAGATGGCATTACACACAGGAGCTGTTTTCGGACCACGCGCCAAGGTTTCGAAATGGTCCGAAAAGAAATCGTAGATTTCTAGTTCCGCCAGGCCACGACATCACAATTGTTGGAGTCCTTGCCGCTCAGACTTGTTGATCGCGTCGAGGTATAGAGTTGTGAAGTCGTCTTCTGCCGAGGCCAGTTGATTTGGGTGTTCACGGCGTTGCCAGATACGGTGGCGTAGATCGTGCCATTCTCACCCAGCGAGTTGCTGATTGGTCCCTGATATCTTCCAGGCGCATTCATTCCAAGGCGCATTGTACCGGTTATACGTTCCTTCCCAAAAAGGATCTTGCAGTCCGCTCGGTAGCCCCAGGTTCCAGCCAATTTGTCAGGCGCGTTCGCAGCTAGCCATCTCGACGTACAAACCGGATCGAGGGTTCCCTGCAACGCCAAGACAGCGGCCTCAGTCGCTAGGTCCTCCAGCGAAAGCGCGGTTCCCGAATAGAAGATGAAGTCCTCAAAAGCGGAGCGCGTTTTCCGCCCGGCAACTCCATCGGCTGTACCCGCTGAACACCCCATACGGTTCAACTCGGTCTGAATGTCCTTGACCACTTCCTTCTCGGGCCGCACAGGAACAAGAGCTGCTTCAACTGTAACCGATTGTTCGGCAGTCGTCGTTTCGGCACCAGCACTTGCCGCCGGTGAGGCGGATTCATCTGATTGCGCGTGTGTTGCCAGGACGCTGTTCAATTCGGCCACATCGATACCCGCAACGGTTTCTTCGAGCATTATCCCAAGCGCGGCATCTGAACCCGGGTGTTGTTCCAGCACCAGATCAAGCAGTTGCCTAACGCTTGAATATTCAGCCCTGCGATCCACTTCATCCTTGGACGCAGCACTTTCATAGATCGTTCTGGCAGCAATCAGTATTCCGTCTGCGCCATTTTGCGCGTAAAGTGGAAAACACGCAATCACAGGTAAAATTGCCGATACTGAGAGTGTTCTAATGCGTGCGAACATGCCGGACCCCACAAAGAAAATAGCGTGAATAATTGCCACCAAAATGAGCACGACAAGAAATGTAATTCAATAATTTGATTGCGCCTCATGGAGCGTGTGGAACGGACTTTACTTCCAAACAGCCCGCTTGAGGGTGCTAGCTCACTACTTTTGCTGGCCAGATCTGCAATTGTGCGAGGCTATTATATCGCCTTTGCGGCGAATGTCGACAATGCGGGCTGCGGTTGCAGCATTCCAGCAAGGTGTCGGGAGTCCGATATGGGCCGTCCTTGCTATGCCATGTCGGCACGAGTTCGTGGATGCTGCGCCGACATCGAGGTCAGCAATGAGCCCAGAATGACCGATGTTGCACTCTGTGCGAATGGCGGGTTTCCCGTCTTAGTTGTTGGCGAAGTTGTTTGTGAGTCAGGGTGCCTCCCAACTTGCTGATTGCCTTACCGACGGGCACGATCGCACCAGAGTTGGGTCTGTCTCGGTTTAGTTGTCCAAGCATCACATTCAAATCGAAATGCCTTTTTGGGCAGTTCGATTTCGTGTCTTCCAACTAGAAGAAGTACTTTAGGCCAAAGTACGGGCCATGCTGATCGACGTCGTAAGCAAAGTCGCTGGAATTCAATGTGTCGCTGTAGTCGACGCTGAAATAGCGATAACCAAATGTAAGTGCCGTTTTCTCCCAAGGCTGGTAGTCAAATCCTACATTCGCACCGATCTGCAAGTCGTTTCCGCCAGCTCCAAACCCGCCAAGTTCCAGAGAAGCAATCCCAGTCCATTTGGGGCTCAGCCGCCACATTCCGCGCACGCCAAGGACAGGTTCTATCCAATCCTGATCACCGCCTAATACAGGTGGATTTCCCAGACCTGGAGTGGTTATGTCGATTTCCTGACGGATGGAATTGTATCTGAGGCCGCCTTGGATATCGACTGCGTAACGCAAGTTTTTCGCACCATATACAGCATCTGCGACCCGATAAGCCGCCAGAAGACCAAACCATTCTTGACGAACATCGACGTTAATCCCGGCACCCAGAGGGCCGGGCAAAGTTGTATCTTGTTCTATACCGACGTAATTGGCATCGAGAATTATGCCAAAATCCCCTCGCCATGCTTCATATCGACCTGCCGCCGCGAAATCGAGCACATCCAGTACGTCACCAAGGTCCAGATCCAGGTCGGCGGATTGTCCGGCCACGGTGGATGTGCCTGTGGTTCGCAAGGGTGTGAACAGATAGAACGCAACACCATGACGCCAGCCGGTTTCGTCCTGATCCGGCGTGGGCAGCGATTGAGCAGATGCAATCAAAGGCAGCGTTAGAAGGCTTGTCGCAAGCGCCATGGCGCTGAGAGATGAGGGGTGGGGCATGGCGGTTTCCTCTAGTTAAAAAGACCTAGTAGTTGAATCTGAGGCCGATCCCGGCTCCTTGGTCATAGGGTCGATCAGCACCAATCCCGATCAGCACATCTGCGTAGAGGGCGATACCGGGGCTGAGATTTTTGCCGATCTGAAGCTCGGCAGTCGCGGGCCAGGCATCGTTTTCCCAATCATAGGGCGCTTTGATATCCGCTTTGGCCCAATACCCATCGCCAAACGGTTGAAGCGCAATCAGGCGCATAGCGGTTTGGCTGACATCGGTCGGGCCATTGTAGGACGCGAAATGTTGAACCAGAGGGATCAACGTCAGCCCGGTGTTAGTGTTTGCAAAGGCGAAACCGCCGAACGGGGCGATCTGATCGGACCGGGTACCGACGCCTTCATCGGGGTCGCCAAAGTCCAGGATCCATTCCAGCCCGAGCGCGGATTTGACGGTCCAAGTGTTATTCAAAGGCTTCTGCGACGGAAAATAGATCAGTTTGAAGCTGGTTTTTTCAAACCCGTTGAACCGCTGGCCAGTCGCGTTTGTCGAATTGTAGTGGAGTTCGTACTTTAGCTTCAGATCAGGGCGCAACACATATGCGCCATCGATGAACGCATCCTGACGGTCTACCCCGCCTTCTAGATCAAAGTACTGGTAGCGAATGTCCGTATTGTTGACCGCAGCCAAGGGGTTTGACGCGTTTTCCTCTGCTCCGGCAGCGAACCCCGCCATCAGCAACACGGACGTCAGGATTGATTGGATAGCGAAGTGGCGGGCCATCGTGTACCTGAAAAGACTTCGTGCGATTGATGAGACGGTGGCTTTGCCACCACCGTCCCAGATTTGTTATTGCCAGCTGGAAAAGACTTCTCTGGTCAGTTCGCTTTCCGGGCGAAGGTTTTCGATCCCTTCATACGGAACACCCTTTCCAAGTGGCAGATGCGGGTGTTTGGCAATGGTTTTCTGGTGGCGCTTGACCATGTCCTGGAAGGACGCTCCGGACCACAGCGAATACCCGACAAGGGGATGTTCTTCACGTGGATCGCGGTAGACATTGAACACTGGAGCCGCCGCGCCGGGCTGGCCGGGCGCAGGCAGGTGCATTTTGAACTCCTGCTTGACTACAGAGCGCAAGACCGGCCCTTCGTACACATAAACGTAGTCACGGCGCGAATTGCCTTCGCCTTCGAGCAGCAGTGCTGTCTGGTCAATCCCGTCGATCACCCGGTCGCGCGGAATACGGTCAGTCGCGCCTGCGATCCGTGCAAAGGTGGTGAACAGATCTGAGACATGCACGATATCGCCTGCCGCGCTTCCTGGCTCGATTACTCCGGGCCACCGGACAAAGGCATCCGTACGCACGCCGCCTTCCAGGTGCTGGGTCTTGCCGCCGCGATAAATCAGCTGGTTCAGGCCAGATGTCCCCTCGTAGTGATACATCAAGCCATTGTCAGCCATGATCATGACGACGGTGCTGTCTGCCTTGCCGGTCTCATCAAGCTTGGCCAGAACCTCACCAATCCAGCCGTCCAGAACCTGCAATTTGTCGGCATGGAACCCCCCGTTGCGGGAAACGGCCTCATCGGGGTAGGCAAAGTTCAGCGGATAAAGCGGCCAGTATTGCATGAAGAACGGGGCGTCCTGCGAGGCCAGCTGCTCCAGCTGTTCCAATGCCTGACGCTGATAGCGTAGGTTCATTTCTTCGTATTTCGCCTGTGTCCATTCCTCGCCCGGCGCTATGTCGACTTCGCGCGCAAGGCCGCCCGCTTCCCCTTCAACACCCGTTACCAGGCCATAGGGTTTGAACCGCTCATCCAACTGAAATTGGTTGGATTGGCCCGACGCATGGTATCCAAGCATGTTGTTGGCAACCATCGCATCCCGTGTCATGAGACTAAGCTGAACCTGCTGATGCAATGGAAAGGCGGCCCAATCAAACCCCTGATTATGAGGGTAGGATTGTTCAATATCGCCCTGATGCCATTTGCCGACATGTGCAGTGTTGTACCCTTCTTCCTTCAGGATTTCGGCAATCGTGACCTCCTCAGACGCAAGACCTTCGCCAACCAGCGCAACCTTGACCTCTTCGACACCCGCGCGCACGGGATGACGACCGGTGAGCATCGCTGTTCGTGTCGGTGTGCAGGACGGCTCAGTGTACATTCTCATCAAAGACAAGCCTTCCGTGGCAAAGTCGTTGATGTTGGGCGTATCGAAACCTGTGACGTAGTTCATCGTGCGGTTGCCCATCTGACCGAAGCTCACGTCGTCGATCAGGATATAGAGGATATTGGGTGGCTTGCCGCCATTGGCATCACGGATCTCTGTAAGCTTCGCTTCGATTTCCGTATCCTGAGCGTCCCATTGCTCGCCAAACTGCGCGCGGAGAAACTCGAATTCTCCATCATGAATGATAGGCGCGTCCTGAGCATAGCTCGCGCCTGCCATCAGCACCATGGCCGAGGCGGTTTTCAAAATTGATCTCATTGGTATCCCTTCCCCATCTTTGAACTACATCTCTCCTGCGCGTCGCAACGAATGGGCGATTTCATCCCGAAGACCATCAAGGGTTTCGCGAACGTCGCAGGCAAACTGGTATGATTGGCTTCCCGGAGCAGAGTTCATGGTGAGATACTCGTCGCTGAGAAGCTGATAGTCCCGGCAGATCTCATCGAATACCATGTCCGCCCGTCGTAGGTCCGCAATCGCGGCTTGATGCTCAGGAAACAGGGTATCAAGACTGTAGCCTTCCAAATTCGATAGCTCGTTCGATGGATTAACAGTTTCCCGAATTGTTCATCGAATTCACTTCTCACAAAAGGTTTACCGGGGCATAATACGGTATAATCATCGACGTAACTTGCGGAAAATATGGAATTATCCAAAAGCAAATCACCCCATTTGAATGAGGGCAGCGATCCCGCCGCCAACGATGTGCGGGCTGCCCTTCAGCGGCTTGTCAAGTCTTCGACTTTCGCGGGGTCACAGCGATTGCAGGACTTTCTTGTCTATGTGGTTGAGGAAACGCTCAACGGCAGGGCCGATGACATCCGCGCCAAAACCATCGCCATGGATGTCTACGGCGGAACTTTGTCCGAGATGGAACGTCGTGAAAACGTGGTGCGGGTGGACGCTGGTCGTCTACGTCGCAAGCTGGGTGAATACTATGCCAAAGATGGGCGCGACGAAGGCACTGTTTTCGATCTGCCAAAGGGAGGTTATGCGCCGGAGATATCATTCAGGTCGCCTGAGCTGCCTGAACCAAAAACCAAGCCGGGCGTCTGGCCTCGCCCGGTCATTGGGATTGCAGGAGTTTTCGTTCTCCTCTGCGGCGCTGCGGCCATCACACTGATATCGATAAAGCGTGAAACTCCGGTCAGCTTGTCAGTTGATGGCCTAAGCCTAGATGAGCGCAACGCCATATTTGATGCATCCCCCATGCGACTTCAGGCCGTGAACCTGGCCCACTCGGGCCGCGACTTGATCTTTCCAGCCCTGGAGCCCTCGCGCCTGGACGCAGCTTTGACCATATTCAAGGGTGCAATCGAAAACGACGACAGCTATTTCGGAGGTCATGCAGGGGCCGCGCAGGTTGCAGCGATGATAGCTCTGGTGACACCGGACGCTGACCCGTCCGGGGACATGCTGCGCTACGCGGACGCAGAGGCCAGCAGGGCGATTGAATTGGCACCCGAAACGGGGTGGAGCCAATCTGCAAAAGCCTGGGTTGAATTTGTGAAAGGAAATTGGCCACAAGCTATCGAGCTTGCGAACAGGGCACAGCGTTTGGCACCAAACGAAGTCCATGTGTTGGAGTTCGTGTCGCTAATCCTGCTCTATTCGTGTTCGTTTGAACAAGTTGTGGCGATCAGCGAAGAGGCACTATCAAAAATAGATCTGGATCGAGGTTATGTGTTTCAGAACGCGATGGGCGCTGCGAAATTCCATCTGAAGGATTTCGAAGGCGCTATATCCGCCTTTGAGAAGGTGACCGAAAAAGGCGGCCCCGTCGGCCCTGTGTCCCTTGCTTATCTGATGGCAGCTCATCAAATGCTGGGCAACGAAATTGCGGCACAGGCCCTCGTGGGTAAGCTCTCGCGCGATTGGCCCGAGAGTCGCGTAGATCTGCTATTTCAAAGATTGTTCGTAGAACCGGAATATGGGAAAGACCTCGGAGAAGCTATGGAACAAGCCGGTTGGCAACCAAAGGGTTAGGTGTTCAGTCCCGGCATCTGGTGGATGGGACTTAGGATGAATCGATCTGGTTCTGATGTCCAGATTTTGCAGATGTATTCGTAGGGCGTGAGACCAGAGAGCGTCTTGAGGCGACGAGCGAAGTTGTACGCATCACGGAAGTCGACCAGATGTGTGCGAAGCTGATCGTGGCTTTCATAGTGGTATCGTTTGACGGTTGCGTCCTTGATCGTGCGGTTCATGCGCTCAACCTGGCCATTGGTCCACGGATGGTTTGGCTTGGTTAACGGCGAATAAGACTGAAGAGCCCACTTTGCCCGATGCTGCGGTGGGCCCAAATAACAATATGGTGCATAAGCGGATCTTCGTCAGCAGGTGATTCCCGCAAGCACTTGTAAGGATCGGTAGGCAAGGATTGGTGCCTCCCGTGAGTTGATTTCTATTGTGCCACCCCGCCTTCGGTCGAGATCTGTTCTTCAACATAGCTTTGGTTGGTTACGTCCGAACCCCGTGGAGGATAGTTTTTGAACTTAGACAGGTGGTTTGGGACGATCTTGGCAGCAGGACCAAATGCCCACATCTTGTTGCCCATCCACCGTGTATACATACCCGACTCTTCGGCCGCTTTTTCGTAGGGATCGCGACGTAGATTGAACAGGAGGGGGACGTTCAGTTCCTCCTTGGGGCCAGCCCACCCTTCGGTTTGGATCGTGAAATGTGCTTTCCAGTCCCCATGGCGGATAGCTTGCAGGTCGGGGCCTTCGTATTAGATGATCTCATCCCGGTTGCTCTCGCCCTCGCCAGTCAGGAAAGGCAGTTGGTTGTACCCATCCAGATGCACCTGATAGCCCTCGTAACCCTCCAGCAATGATCCGGTCAGATCCTCGGGTCCTCCGGCGGCAACAAGGGTGGGCATCCAGTCAAGACCGGCAAAAATACCGTTACTCACGGTTCCGGCCGGGACTTTTCCGGGCCAGCGAATGATGGCGGGGACGCGGAAGCCACCTTCCCAGGTTGTGCCTTTCTCGCCATGGAACGGGGTTGTTCCACCATCGGGCCAGGTCATGGTTTCGGGGCCGTTGTCAGATGTAAAGACGACAATCGTGTTGTCCGAGACGCCCAGTTCGTCAAGCCGGGCCATGACTTTGCCCACGTTGTCGTCCAGTTCTTTCATCACGACATCCTGCAAACCGCGCCCTTCGCCCAGCATGGCTTCGTATTCCGGGCTCAGATGGGTCCAGACATGCGCCCGCGCCGGTGCCATCCAGACAAAGAAAGGCAGATCGCCATCGACTGCGCGGTCGATGAAGTCCAGCGTGTGGGCTGTTACCTCGTCGTCCAGCGTCTTTTGCCGCTCAGGCGGGGCTGGGCCATCGTCGATGACGGGGGGCAAAGGGAGACCTGTAACTGAAACATTTCTGGCTCAAACGTAGGTCGTTTTCTTAGGCTCGGTAGAATTGCCGAAGTTCCGCTTAGGTGCCGAGAGCAGCTTTTTGAATGCTATTGACCAACGGCAGCAAAGTCCCGCGAGTTTCGCTTTGGAAATTGCGCGGTCTCGCGAACGCAGCGAATGTCCGAAATGCGGGCTGCGACTGCAGCAATTGAGGTGCAAAGCGAGTGACCGGTTTGGGCCGTTTGGTATGTCATTCTAAACAGGGCAGGGGCTTTTACTGCGTTTGCTCCAAGGTCAGCGCTGAGCCCAAACCTAAGAATGCTGCGCTGGGTCCAAATGACAATCTTGCTGCATAAGCGGTCCTTTGTCGGCAGGTGTTTCCCGCGAGTTCTTGTTAGGATCGGGAGGCAAGGATTGATGCCTCCCGAGAATTGACTTCTACTGCGACATTCCGCCTTCGGTCGAGATTTGTTCTTCAACATGACTTTGGTTGGTGACGTCCGAACCCCGTGGAGGATAGTCCTTTAAGGTAGACAGGTGGTTCTGGACGATTTTGGCCGCCGGGCCAAATGCCCACATCTTGTTGCCCATCCACCGTGTATACATCCCAGATTCCTCGGCCGCTTTTTCGTAGGGATCGCGACGCAGGTTGAACAACAGGGGTGCGTTCAGTTCCTCTTTGGGGCCCGCCCACCCTTCGGATTGGATCGTGAAATGTGCTTTCCAGTCACCATGGCGTACAGCTTGCAGGTCCGGACCTTCGTAGTAGATAATCTCGTCTCGGTTACTGTCGCCCTCACCGGTCAGGAATGACAGTTGATTGTATCCATCCAGATGCACCCGATAGCCTTCGTAGCCCGCCAGCAATGATTCGGTCAGATCGTCAGGCCCTCCGGCCGCGGCAACAAGGGTGGGCATCCAGTCAAGACCGGCAAAAATACCGTTACTCACGGTTCCGGCCGGGACTTTTCCGGGCCAGCGAATGATGGCAGGGACGCGGAAGCCACCTTCCCAGGTTGTGCCTTTCTCGCCATGGAACGGGGTTGTTCCACCATCGGGCCAGGTCATGGTTTCGGGACCGTTGTCAGACGTAAAGACGACAATCGTATTGTCCGAGACGCCCAACTCGTCCAGCCGGGCCATGACTTTGCCCACGTTGTCGTCCAGCTCTTTCATCACGACATCCTGCAAGCCGCGCCCGTCGCCCAGCATGGCCTCGTATTCGGGGCTTAGATGGGTCCAGACATGCGCGCGCGCCGGTGCCATCCAGACAAAGAACGGCGTATCGCTGTCGACTGCGCGGTTGATGAAGTCCAGCGTGTGGGCTGTCACCTCGTCGTCCAGCGTCTTTTGGCGTTCGGGCGGGGCCGGGCCATCGTCGATGATGCGTTGCTTGCCAACCAGACCCCAGCGTGGGTCCACAGTTTCATCGACAGTATCCGTAGCATAGGCATGAATGATGTTCCGAGGGCCAAATGTATCGTTGAAATTCTGATCCGTCGGCCAATCCGGGTCGGATGTGTATTCCATCGCGTTCAGATGATAGAGCCAGCCCCAATATTCATCAAAGCCTTTCACCGTCGGGAGGAATTTATTCATATCCCCCAGATGGTTCTTGCCGAATTGACCGGTCGTGTAGCCCAGCGACTTCAGCATATTGGCCAGGGTCGGATCATCCTCGCTCAGACCTTTTTCAGGATCTCCCGGCAGGCCAACCGTGTGCATTCCGGTACGGACCGGCAATTGTCCAGTGATGAAGGCCGATCGACCGGCAGTGCAGCTCGGTTGCGCATAGTAATCCGTTAGACGCATACCGTCGGCGGCCAACTGATCAAGATTGGGGGTTTGGATGCTTTTCACGCCCTGATGATAGCTGCCAAGGCTGGCCCAGCCGACGTCGTCGGCCATGATGACAAGGATATTGGGTTGGTCGGTTTCGGCCAGAACCGGCATGGCACAGACTGTTGCCGTCGCCAGCGTGGCGGAAGCCGCAATAGATCGAAGAATGAACATAGGTACCTCTGTGGACGTAAGACGAAATCGAAGGGTCCATCAGGGATAGCGACTGAGACTTTCGTGCCGCAACAGAGCTTTACCATCATTTCATATTGTGAAAACTAAAACACAAAAATTGAAATGAGATCGCCCACATGATGAACGAAAACGCTCTGACCGCATTTCTTGCATTGGCCGAAATCGGCAGCTTCCAGACTGCCGCCCGTGCAATGGGCGTGTCCAATGCGTCTTTGTCCCGCTATGTCGGGCAGGCTGAGGACCACACGAGGCTTGTTCTGTTTCATCGCAGCCGAAACAGCAGCACATTGACACGCGCGGGGCAGGAGTTCTTGCCAATCGCCCAGGCGCTCCGTGAAGACCTGGACCGCTATGCGACCCGTGTTGCTGGATTGCGTGAAACCGGGCCGGGAACTTTGCTTATCGGTTGCGGGCCGCTCACCACTCGGACACTGATCCTGCCTGTCTTGCGTGCGGTGCGGCGAACGATGCCTAACCTGCGCTTCAGAATTCTGGTGAGCGCCCATGCGCGTCCACTCGATCTGTTGCAGGCAGGGGAGTTTGACGTGTTCCTCGGTGATCTGACCTACACACCTGAAGCAGAAGATGTCGAGATCATGGTGATGGAGAAGCAACCCATCCAATTCGTCGCTCATCAAGATCATGAGATTCACCAACGTGGGCCACAAACCATGGCGGGTATTTTCGATTTTCCCTTTGCGTCACCCCATCTCCACAAGCATTGGAAAGCCGCTTTGACAAAAGCGCTTGGCGGCGGTGCTGAGGCTGCCGAAAAGGTCAGCGCACAGCCGCATATCGAATGCGACGACTACAACCTCCTGACTGGACTGCTGGCAGAGCCTGAATTTATCGTTGGAGGGATGCCGGACACATTCGCAGCGCTGATCCGTGCAAAGACCGCAAAACCCGTATCGATGAAACAGAACCTTACATGGAACATTTGCGCAGCGCGCAAGTCGCAGAACACGTCTGCCGCGGTTGAATTGGTTTGGAATGAACTTGCCAATTATGGGGCGTGATTGGTGACGGGAGGCAGAGTGAGACCTGTAACTCAAGCAGTTCCTTACCCATATGAAAGTCGTTCTTTTATGCCCGGTAGATTTGTCGAGTTTCCGCTTGGGTACCGAGAGTAGCTTTTGAATGAAAATGACCAATAACAGCGAAGTCCGGTTTGCGTCAGTGTAGCCAGTCTCTGACATTGCGCTTGCAGCGAATGGCAGGAAAGTGGGCCGTAAACGCAGCATTCGAACAAAGCGCTATAGGTCCGCTAAGGGCCGCCCATGAAAGCGGCCCAGACGCTTTAGATCTCAATTGCTTCAGCAATTGCCAAAGCGTCCTCAAGCTCGACTCCGAGATACCGGACTGTGCTGTCCATCTTGGTGTGGCCAAGTAGGAGCTGAACGGCGCGAAGATTCCCAGTCTTTTTGTAGATTTGTGTTACCTTTGTCCGCCGCATTGAGTGCGTGCCGTATGCGCTCGCTTCCAGGCCAATCGAGGTCACCCAGTCGCGGACAATCCGTGCATATTGGCGCGTTGAGATGTGAAGTCGCTCGTGGAAGCGGCCTGGCCAAAGGTACTCCGAGCCAACCATAAGTTCATCTTCCATCCACTTTTTGACGGAGGCTCGTGTACCTTCTGAAATCTCAAAGCGAACAGGTTTCTGCGTCTTGCTTTGCAGGACCGAAGCACGTTCCTTGATATGACCAGACGCCATCACATCGACGACTTTCATCTTCACAAGGTCACAGCCGCGCAGCTTGCTGTCGATCGCCATGTTGAACAGTGCGAGGTCGCGATGGTTTTCGGCCAATTCAAGTCGTACACGGATTGCCCAGACATGCTTTGGCTTCAGCGGCCGTTTCTGGCCAACGATGCGGCCCTTATTCCATGCAGGGCGGAGCGCACGAATGGCTGGTAGATTTGGTGTGGTTTCCATGGTTGGTCCTCCGATCCACCATTCCCTTCCCAGCGGCAACCCAGAGTTGCTGGTCAACGATATCACAGATTCTAGCTAATCTCTCAGGTTCCGACTCTGCAGCGGAGTGTCCTACGAAACGTCCATTAGCTTGACTGACCGACGGTCAGTCAGTATGAAGTCTGCGAAATGGAGACCCGCCTTGGCACGGATCGTCAAAGCACCAGAAGAAAGACGCGCGGAGATCGTCGAAACAGCGGATCGGCTGTTTCGCCAGCATGGCTATGCGAAGTGCTCGGTGGAGATGATCATCCGCGAGATCGGGGTCGCGAAGGGGACCTTCTATTACTACTTCAAGTCGAAGCCCGACATCCTCGAAGCCATCGTCGATAAGACGCTCAGCCAGATCACTGAAATGGCGAAAGGCGTTGCTGATGACCCATCGTTATCTGCGATGCGGAAGATGGAGGCGCTCCTCGGCAACAGTCACATCGGCGACGACGACAGCCTTGAAGTCGCTGAAATGCTGCATTTGCCCGAGAACCGGGAACTGCACGAACTCACCAATATTCATACCGTTCTCCAACTTTCGCCAATCCTTGCACAGATCGTAGAGCAAGGGATCGGCGAGGGTGTCTTCGAGGTCGAAAGACCCTTGGAGACCATCCAATTTCTCTTCACCGGCGCTCAGTTCCTGACGGACGGGGACATGTTCGGATTCAGTGAAGCCGAACTACGGACACGTCGTCTGGTGATGCAATCAATCATAGAAAAAGCACTCGGCGCTACGCCGGGAAGCTTTGACTTCATGAACCCCATTCGGGTCGTGGAGTAGAGGCATGAGCAGGGAAACACATCTCAATTACTGGAGGATATTCCCATGGCAGATTTTGCTGCACCAACTCGGTTCTTCTCGGTTCCTTTCTATTCCCTGATCAGTTTCTTCCTCCTGACATTTGCCATCACTTGGGGCCTCGTCGGAATGTACATTGTGGCGCCCGACTGGTCGTCATTGACCTTTGGGGAGATTAGCGGCTCGCACCCGTTCTTCTTTCTCGCGACTTGGGCACCGGCGATCTCGGCGTTTGCGATTGTGCTCTACTTTGGCGGTATCGCTGGCCTCAAAGCCTTTCTCTCCCGGCTCTTCCTCTGGCGATTGTCTTCGCTTTGGGTGGCCTTCATCCTGATCGGCATACCCGTGGTCTTCATGATCGGGTCGTCTCTCAAATCGGGCCCGCTCATCGCTCCCATTCCTTCCGAAGGTGTCGGCGCAATGATCGGTATTACCTTCATGATGCTGTTCTTGGGTCCGATTGAAGAGCTCGGCTGGCGTGGGGTGGCGCAGCCCATTCTACAACGTCACATGGCGCCTCTTTGGGCGGGCATGATCATTGGGACGACCTGGGGCGTCTGGCATCTTCCGGCGTTCTTCCTGTCGGGCACAGTCTTTGCGGGCTGGAACTTCTTCCCTTTCCTGATTGGCAACATCACGCTTGCGGTCCTTGTGACACCAATTTTCAACTCAAGCCGTGGAAGCCTGCTGTGGCCGATGCTGTTCCACTGGCAGTTGATCCTTCCAATCTGGCCGGATGCGCAGCCTTACGACACGTGGATCCTGCTCGTCGTGGCAGGTGCTGTTGTTTGGTGGAACAGAGAGATGATGCTGTCGCAAACGTTTGCGGCGACCGAAGTCATTCCAGGCGACGAAGGGGCAAGTCGATGATCTCGCTTCTTCGTGCATTTGCGGCCCTGCCAATATGCCTGTTGTTGGCCACCCAAGCCACGATAGCGGATCCGTCTGACCCGGACGCAGAAGTGCAGGCACTGTTGGAAACTATTCATGAGGCCTACGAATTTCCGGGTGCAACCGTCGCCTATGTCGCTTCGGATGGGGTCGTTCGAAGCTTTGCCGTGGGCCGATCGGATGTCGAAGCAAGTATCCCGATGACGACGGAAAGCCGAATGCTGGCCGCCAGTATCGGGAAAACCATCTGGGGCGCTCTCGTTCTTTCACTTCAGGCGGATGGGCTGATCAATCGATCCGACCTGGTGTCAGACTATCTCGGAGACGAGCCTTGGTTCGCCCGCGTCCCGAACGCAGATGACATGACAATCGGTCATTTGCTCACCCACACATCCGGTGTTCCGGACCACGTTCACATGGACGGAGTCGCGACCGAGTTGATCGCACTGGGTCGCGTGGACACGTTCGATCCGACCGATTTGATCTCCTTTGTGTTGGACGAGCCAGCGCTTTTTGAAGCCGGGACAGCGTGGAGCTACTCCGACACCGGCTACATTCTGTTGGGCTTGGTCATGGAGGCTGCCACGGACTCAAGTATTTTCGAGCTTGCCGCTGAGCGTCTGCTGGTGCCCTTGGGCCTCACGGCTACGGTTCCATCGGACACTACAGCCCTTGAAGGCCTTGCCGTGGGATACACGGTCGACGACAACCCATTCGGTCTAGCGCCGCGTACGATGGATGAAGACGGTCGTTTGACGTGGAATCCGGTCGTCGAATGGACAGGGGGCGGGTTTGTGTCCACCTCAGAGGGCCTCGCATTATGGGGTAATGCGCTGTTCTCAGGAGCTGCGATGGACACGGAGTATTTGAGCGCTCTGCTGGACGGGGTGGCAGTCCATCCGGATGCCCCGGGCGCGATTTACGGCGCTGGCGTTGCGATCTATGAGGACACCCTGCGCGGTCCGGTTTACGGTCACGGCGGCTGGATTCCCGGCTACGTCTCAAGCCTCCGACATTATGCGGACCACGACCTCACAATTGCGTTCCAAATCAATACCGACGTTGGTGTAGTAGACGATAGCACTGACCTGGTCCCAGCCTTAGAAGAGGCGCTTGCACGCTTGCTCATTGGAGCACTACCGCATTAAGAGGCTGTTAGGTTGGCAATGTCCGTTTTAGGGAAGCCGCAATCCGGCAAAGACTTGCTGGCCAAAGCTCCGGTCAGGGCCGGCCTACGCGATCAGCTAACGGCGGGCAGGGGACTGTGCTGCAACTGCACCGACGTCCGGAATGAGCCGATTCCGTTGAAAAAGTCGCGCTAGATTGCCCTGTTTGGCGGGCCATCACGCTGATTTCTTTAGGGCGTTGAATGTTCGCTCGCCGTTTTATCCGGTGGCGGGGACCAGTGGCTTGAGCTTGGCCAGTTTCCGAAGGTTTTGGGCGGTGGCTGCGAGGGTGAACTCGTCTTGAACACCGCATGGCCCTCGCAAGCGGAGCCGCCCCAAACCGAGAATGCGTTTGAGGTGGGCGAAGAGCATCTCGACTTTCTTGCGTCGGGCCTGAGCCTTTGGATTGAACTCCGAGGCCGTGCATTGGCGGGCAAACTCCCGGACCTCCTCGAACCGCTCGCGGGTGACGGAACGTGCTTCGACCTTCGGACAGCACTTCTCCTTCGCAGGGCAGATACTGCAAACCATCTTGCTGGCGCGGTATTTGCGACGCCCTGTTCGCGGTCGCTTGTTTCGTGGGTCCTTGTGGTATTGCCGGGTGCGCTTCAGCTCTTTGCCTTTGGGGCAAAGATACCTGTCATTATCAGGGTCCCAGATGAAGTCAGACCGTGACAACGTTCCATCCTGCCGTTTCGATTTGTCAAAGACAGGGATGAACGGCAGGATTTGCCGATCCAGCGTAAGCCAAGCGAGGTTGTCTGCGGAGCCGTAGGCGGTATCGGCAGCAACCCAGTCTGGCTTCAGCCCAAATCGTTCGCTGGTCCGGTCTATCATGTGGCGTGATGCGCCCACTTCCGCCGTTTTGACAGACCGGCTGGCTTCGACATCAACGATGATCCCGTGATCTGTGTCGATCAGATAGTTGTCGGAATAGGCAAAGAACGCAGGGCCTTTCCGGGCCGCCGTCCATTGGCTTGCAGGATCGACATGGGCTGTGAACTTCGGCTTCACCTCGCTGGCGGCCCCAAACGCTTCATCGTCGAGCACATCGAGATACTCGCGCACAGCACGCGGAGCATCAGCTGGGGAAATCTTCCGAGCCTCCCAATCTTCCGGATTGCTGGAGTTCTGCTTCTGGACATCCGCGACAATCAGACTGGCATCAACCGCAAAGCCCTGTCCTCCAACCAACCCTTCCGACATGCAACGCGCGACAGTCGTCTCAAACACATGGCGCAACAAGTCGCTCTCCCGGAAGCGACCATGGCGGTTCTTTGAAAAGGTCGAATGGTCTGGAATGCGGTCCGTCAGGTCGAGACGGCAAAACCAGCGGTATGCCAAGTTGAGGTGCACCTCTTCACAGAGCCGCCGTTCTGATCGAATGCCGAAGCAATACCCAACCAACAGCATCCGGATCAGCAGTTCAGGATCGACCGACGGCCGACCCGTGTGGCTATAGAAATCCGCCAGATGTGCGCGGATGGTGCTGAGATCAACGAAACGATCAATCGACCGCAGAAGGTGATCTTGAGGAACGTGATCCTCAAGCGAGAACTCATAGAACAAGGCTATTTGCGCCTCTTTCCTCGGTCCCATCATCGCAAAACCTCCCACTCGTTAAGAGAATTGAATCAGGCGTTGGCAACCCGATCAAGGAAGAGTTTTTCAACGGAATCAGCCCAAAGTGCAAATTGCTGCACCGTGCATCAACGTCGGCAGTGCACAGAAAGCTGACTTTTCATACTTCGGCGGACGATCATAGCAAAAGTTTGCCGAGACCATTTGGAGCAGCCGCTATTAGGAACTGGCTGGACACGCTATTGATCATTACTTGCTGTTCTGCCGAAATCTCGCGCCTGTTGCAGGTCGCTTTGATTGCAAAGTCAGGCGATGGTCACTGTCCCGAATTGGTTTTCGCGATACTGCAAAGCAGATCAACATGTCGATCCAGCCAATCCTCGTCCAGTGCCTCGTGACGAATGAGCTTGCGGAAATAAGGTGCAGCGACTGCCAGTTCTATGAATTGGTCAACCGGAACGTCGGCGGCGATCTCACCGCGGTCTATTGCGGCTGAAAATACTGCTTCAACACTTGCGAACCTGTCTTTCATGAATTCAGTGATCACCAACCGCGCTTCTGCATCGGTGGACGCAGCAGCGACCACCTGAGGCGCGATTTGGCCCCATGGTGTGTCATTCAAGGCTCCCATCAGTACTCCGAGTAACCAGCGCAGGTCAGATCGCAGCGGGCCATCGGTTTTGGGTGGTATGTTCGGCGGTGTTGCTATGCGCCGGAATGCTGCATCACGCAGACTACGCGCGTCTGGCCAGTGCCTGTAAAGTGTACTGCGCGAAATGCCTGTTGCCTTTGAAACTGCGCCATGAGTTACGTGCAGCACGCCTTCATCCATCAGTATCTTTTGCGCAGCATCAAGCGCGGCCTGCCGTGTGGCGATCAGCCTGGGATCTTCTTTCAATCGCCCCTCCTATAGAACATCTTGTTGCGCAGTAGAGCATCATGTTCTATAAGTATGGCTAGCTAAAAACTAAAGCTCAATACTCAAATCCGCGAACACGTCTTGTCAAAATGGGAGCGTATCAATGTTCAAAGTGGCAGCAACCCCGCTGGCGGTACTCTTATCGATGGGCGCGACAACCGCATTGTCCGAGAGCGGCACTTACGAGCTGGATCCTGGACACAGTCAGGTATTGTTCAGCTACAACCACATCGGGTTCTCAGAAACATATGGAATGTTCTCGGGCTTTAGCGGTGAGATTGAGTTCGACGAAGATGATCCGTCTGGGTCATCTGTCACAGTGTCTATGCCTGTGAAATCCATGATCACGGGCTGGGATGCCCGTTTGCAACACTTCATGTCTGATGACTTTTTCAGCGCGAGTGACGGTGACGTGGTCACATTCGCCTCAACCAGCATCGAAGTCACCGGGGACAATTCCGCGAATATTTCTGGCGACCTGACCATGAATGGCATCACCAAACCTGTTGTACTGGAAACGACGCTCAACAAGTCAGCGCCATATCCGTTTGGTGCAAAGGAGGGCACCCCGACCTTGGGGCTGGCAGCCACGGCGACCATCGTGCGGTCTGAATTCGGACTTGGGGCGTTTGCGCCAGCAGTGAGCGACGAGATAGAGCTCTTGATCAATATAGAAGCGTTAAAGGCTGAATAATGTGTGCAAGGGCACTGGTACGGCGGTTGGCACACAATCTTTTTGATTGGCGGATGGTCAACACGATGAATGTGCACCTGAGAATATTGGCGGTTGCTGTAACGGCGGTGGCATTGACGTGCCAGTCGGCATCCACACAAGAACGCTCCTTGCCAGAGCGCACTTCGCCCCGTCCCGAGACGACAAGCGGCGTACCACATACCCAGATTGGTGTCGAAATTGATGCCGGTTTGGCCCAGCTATTGCTGGAGCGTGTCGCGCAACTCCCAGGGGTCACACTTGGTCCGACACGAATATCACTACCCGGCGCGATTGGCTTTCAGCTTGATCCCGACATGTTGTTGGCTCAACCGAACTCTATCGTCGGTGGGTTTGAATTTGCGCATATGCACCCAGATGGCAGCCTGCACGCCTCGCTCGACCCAGCAATGGCGCGAAGGGCAATTGAGGCGGGTTGGGCGGTAGCGCACCCGTGGGCCAATCAACGTCCTGGGTGGAGCGGCTTTGTCATGATCTATACTCCGACGACACCAGAAGAACTGGAGGCCGTCATCGATCTGGTGGAAAGTTCGTACACCTTCATCACCGGCAACACCTTGGGTTAAGCCTGTTTTGCCTGAAAGTGTGCGGTGACGCCTGCTTCCTATAAGAGTGCTGTTTCAGCCGCCTTGCTTTTAGCGGTCAAATTCTTTCTTACATTATCGCCGTGGCGAAGCGCTCGATACATACAAGCCATTCGCATCAATGGTAGCTCCCGTCCCGCGCAGTTGAATCCAAGCAAAAGTCAGAAGGCTCCGCGCACTTGAGAAAGAACTGAACCGGATTTCAAAAGGTTGTAGTGGAGATGGGGTGTCAGAGCACCGCTACGTGCTTGCTTCACTCGCCGATCATGAGCTGTGCCGCCACGAGCACTGAACTTTGGAAGCCGGGATTGCCTCTAATCGCAGCACGAACTGCCCTCTTGAATTGGCGGACATGGGACAGTTGCGTAGGAACAAAAAACACAGCAATCGCCTTCTAGTGGCTTCAAGACTGCCTTGCATGATTTGCATTCATAAAACCACTGGCACGTGTCGGTTGGCATTCTTTCGGTTTCAATGTGTCCGCACTCAGGACAAGTCAAAGTGCTATCCAGCACCACAGTTTGTTTTGTCATTGTCTCACATCTGCATGATTAGATAATCGTTGATTTGAGCCTCATTGAACACGATGATCCATGCCAGCGCGGTGATCGCTGAGCTTCCAACAAGCCACCATTTCAGATTTGCCATCGTCCCGTTTCGATGCGCTACGATCCATGAAACCGCGACCAGCGCTGTTGACATGGCGAGAACATAGTAGCTTGCCGCCGCTATTCTTCCGAATACCGCCAACCAACTGCCACCCAAGCCTAACAACATCATGGCCATTGGAAGAACACAGCATGTTGCTACCCCCAAAGCGGAAACCGATCCCAGGTAGCTGAATGTCACATACTTCTTCATCTCTCGCTCCTTGGGTAGGCGATTTGATTGTGTTGAGGCACCGGCATTCAGAACGTATAACTCCTGTAGTAACTACAGGATCAAGAGGGGACACTTCACATGATTGCGATAGGTGAGGCTTCCCGGCAATCCGGGGTCGGAGTAGAAACCATCCGCTATTACGAACGCGAAGGTATCGTACCAAGACCCGCACGAGCTCTGAACAATCGTCGCCTCTATTCCGCAAACGATGTGGGTAGACTTCGGTTTTTGAAGAAATGCCGCGACCTGGGGTTTCCTCTATCTGACGCAAAGGCGCTTTTGGCGCTGTCAGAAGGAAGTGCCGAAGACTGCCGGTCAGTGAAAGAATTGGCCGAGGCACACATTGCCAGCGTTCGAAGCAAGATTGATGTGCTCAGACGCCTGGAGCACGCCTTGAGTGAGCTTACGGCCAATTGTGATAGCGGAAACGTTCAATGCCCGATGCTGCAAAGACTGAGAACGATGGATGATATCTGACTCTGGCCGCTGGGCGGAACCAAAGGGTCTGAGATTTAGCCAGATCGCGTCAGACCAAGGTCTGTGGTGCGGTAACAGATTGTAGTTCATAGTCGATTTCACGATGAGAGCGAAAGTATCTGACCTGACGATTGGCAATTGGTCGTTGTCGCGAGTGTTTCTTGCGGCCAGCATCGTTGTGATGAGCACTGCTACCGCAATTGTCGGGGTCTGGGTGTCAAATCGAATCCAGAACGCAGTCGTCCAAAACTCCGCCAACTCCGCAGCGCTGTATATGGAAAGCGTAGTATCCCCGCTCAGCCAGGAATTGGCACATGGCGACCGCCTCTCAGAGCAGGCGAGCCTGGCGCTGGACGAGATTTTCATGACCCAGCCAATGCGCGACCGCATTGTCTCCTACAAATTCTGGAAGCAAGGCAGTGTGATTGCACATGCCTCTGATACAGACATCATCGGAAACCGTTTCAATCCAACGGATGACTTAAGGCGGGCGTGGAGCGGTGATATCTCCGGCTCTTTCGAAGAGCTTGATCATGCCGAGAGCGCCGCCGAGGCGGCATTGGGGATACCACTGCTTGAAGTTTACAGCCCCATCCGCGAACTCTGGTCAGGCGAAATCATTGCAGTTGCGGAGTTCTACGAAAGAGCTGATCAGCTTGAGTTAGACTTAGCCAAGGCCAGGCGAACAAGTTGGTTGGTCGTCGGCTCCGCATTTCTGGCAAGTACGATTGTTCTGTATTCCATTGTTGCAATTGGCGACAAAACTATTCGACGACAGGGGGCTCTTCTTAATCAGCGCCTGACAGAAAGTGAGAGGATGGCTGAGCAGAATGCGCTGCTGCGGTCGCGTGTGGTCGAGGCGTCAGAAAGATATGCCACGCAAACAGATCGGTTCCTCAAGAAACTCGGTGCCGAACTGCATGACGGTCCTGCGCAATACCTGTCGCTCGCCGCCCTTAGACTGGAAGCGGCGTTTTCCGAAGAGTCCAAAAAGCCTAAAGAGGCCGAGGAAATTCAGCAGTCTTTGCAAAAATCTCTGGCTGAAATTCGTGCAATATCGCGAGGGCTGTCCGCTCCGGACATCGACAGCCTGTCACTCGTCGATGTTGTGAAGAGAGCGGTAGAGGATCATGCCGAACACAGCCCGTTGCGACCGGATGTTTCATCCCTGGGTAGCCAGGCCCCAGAGTTGTCATTGTCCGACAAGCTGTGCGTTTTTCGGTTCCTCCAGGAGACGCTTTCCAATGCCGCGAGATATGCTCCAGCTTCCAATTGCACTGTTATCGCTGAGGCGCAGAACGACCGCATAGTTGTCCAGGTCAAAGACGACGGACCTGGTTTTGACAAGTCAGAAGAAACCGCGCTGCGAGACGATGGTGGCCAGGGGCTTATGGGCTTGCGGGATCGGGTCGAGAGTATTGGTGGCAGGTTCGAAGTCGTATCGAGACCGGGCGAAGGCACCACCATTGCTATGACACTCTTTCCCAGAAAGTTAGGCACATCATGACTACATCTGTCGTAATAGCTGATGATCACCCAATATTCAGGGATGGTTTGCAACGCACGTTGGATGAAGCTGATGGTTTCGAAGTTTTGGCCGCTGGGTCCAACGCTGAAGAGGCAGTATCGCTGGTCGGCAAGCATCAGCCGGACATAGCTATTCTTGACCTCTCTATGCCCGGTGGCGGGATAAGCGCGACACGTACAATTGCAGCGATGGCAAATCCGCCCGTCATTGCAATCTTGACGGTCTCAGAGAACAGCAGCGATGTCGCGGACGCCTTGGAGGCGGGCGCGATTGGGTACATTGTGAAGGGAGTAACCGCGAGCGAACTAACCGCTTCCTTACGCAGCATCGCCGCAGGTGAAGGGTTCGTTTCTCCGGGCTTGGCCTCGCGAGTATTGCTGCAAATCAATGCTGACAGCGGCATGTCTATTAACAGCAGCATTCTCGATGATCTTACGCATCGTGAGGAAGAAATACTGAGACGTGTGGCCAAAGGACTAAGTAATCGTGAAATCGCTGACGAGTTAGACCTTCAGGAAAAAACCGTAAAGCACTACATGACGGCAATCCTGTCCAAGCTTCATGCGCGCAATCGGGTAGAGGCCGCGCTTATTGCACATGATGTTTGGAACAAGTGAGATTAACAGCAGTCTCTTTAACGACGATGGCGGCCCCTCTCAAATCAGAAGCCGCCAACGGATTATCGACTGGTGTTGCTGTTCAGTTGGTAACCGACTGTAACCTACGGCGATCAAAGGCCGTTGCGTTTCTCTCGACAACAGTCCGGTTGTACGGGTCTTTCAACTCGTAGCGCCCAAACTCGATCTCCTCTTTCCAACCATTGGCATAGTTCACTTCGATGTTGTTGCCCTGGCGTTCGATTTTCGTGGGCCGACTTCCAGCAGTGCCGCCTTGCCCTGAAGAGCGCACGTTGTCGATTGAGATGCCATTTGCCAAAGACCGAAGCCTTGAGACGTCAGCACCGGTCGCGGGACGCTCCTCAATAGTTCGGTTCTGAGCATTCTTTCTCTCATACCGCCCGTTTTCGATCTCCTCCTTGGTTCCGTCGGCGTAACGCACTTCAATGCCGTTAGCGTTTGTTTCGACCTTTGTTATCCCAGCCGAACCCGACGGCTTGCCCCCTGCTTGAGACCGATCCTTCTTTCCGCTGCCTTTGTTGGAGCGTTTGGAGTCATCACCATCATCGTCGTCGCGACCACTTTTTCCTGATCCCGAATTGTCGTCACGATCATCATCTCGGTCGTCGTCGCGATCATCGTCTCTATCGTCATCACGATCATCGTCCCGGTCACCACCACGGCCGCTATTGCCCGACCCCGAGTTGTCGTCGCGGTCATCATCTCTGTCGTCGTCACGATCATCATCCCGATCATCGTCGCGACCATCCCCGTCTTTCCCCTTGCCGCTCTTGGCAAAGGCATATGATGGTTCAAAATGTAGGCGACCATCGGCATCAAACACTGGCACATAAGGCGTCGCCGCAATCAACGAAGCCAACGCCGCTGTACTAAGAAGTTGACCCAGCTTTCTTTGAATTTTCATTTTCGCCTCCAATTTTAAGCATCACGCTTCGTGACGTTGGAGACAGGTTACTTCTGGTTCGGCTTTCCCACATCGGGCTTAGGTCTGACGAATTTCAAGCCGAACGTCTTAGTCAGATCAGACAAACCTATAGAGTTTTTGCTGAGCCATGTGACCAGTTTAGTGGTCGCTAACCCCGTCACCCTTCAACTCGTCATCAGGTTCGAGGTGAATGACAAAGACAGAACCCGGATACAAACGCTCCAATTCTTCCTCGATGTCATTGCATATATCATGCGCTGCACTGACTGGCATTGCGCCGTCCACAACAAGGTGAAACTCCACGAAGATAACATTCGCGGATCTACGCCCTTTGAGGTCGTGGTACTCTAAGGCTGCGCTGAGATTTGCTTCGATTGCGTTGGAAACAGTCTGCAAGTCATGCTCCGACAGTGTCACATCCATCAGACCATCGACGGAAGCCCGAATAACTTTCCATCCCTCCCACAAGATGTTCAGTGCAACAAGAATTGCCAGGATCGGATCGAGGATCAGCCAGCCGGTGACAAGTGCAAGTATCAGACCTGCGATGACACCAACTGAGGTCATGACATCTGTGAAAATGTGCCGGGAGCTTGCCTCCAATGCAGGCGAACCCTCGCGCCTGCCAGTTTTGAGCAATAGGTAAGCCCATGCGCCATTCACACCCGTTGCAATGACATTGACGACGATTCCAAGAAGCGGCGCATCCTCAAGATGCGGGTTCGGGAGCGCCAGTACGGCTTCTCTGATGATCAAGAACACCGCCAGCACAATCAGTACGCCCTCGACGACAGCGGAAAGGTACTCAGCTTTTTTGTGACCAAAGGGGTGGTTTTCGTCAGGAGGCTTGTTTGCAACGCGAACTGCGAAATACGCCAGCAGCGCCGCAACGACGTTCACGGTTGATTCCATTGCGTCTGACAACAACGCCACCGAGCCCGTCAGCCACCAGGCCAGCAGTTTCAGAGCCAGTACCGCAATGGAAATCGGAATGGACCAAAGAGCAAATTTTTGTGTCATTCGGTCACGAGCCTCAGTCAATCGTTACAAGAGATCCTAGGAACAGATGAGCTATCGTGCTTAACACGTAAGACAGGATTAGGATAAAGATGAACAGGGCCGTAGTGCCGGTCATGCTCGACCGGCTGTCGTGAATGGCGCTGGCACCACAGTGTCATACATCTGTTACTCGGATGGACCCGATTGTTACATACGGCTAGCATCAGTGATCACACAGCACGAAGGGAGACACACATGTCGAAGTTCACCAAACGAAAAACTGCCCACGGGGTTGTTGCACTCCTAATCTGCTGTATCGCGGCGACCGCACAGGCGCAATCGGCAGGCGAGAAGATGTCGTTCTTCATCACAAGTGTGGGCAAGGGCGACGGTGCCAACTTAGGTGGCCTCCAAGGCGCCGATGCTCATTGCAATGCGCTTGCCTCGGCGACCGGTTCTTCCAAGACTTTCGCGGCCTATCTGAGCACCTCAATGTCCATTGATCGCAGTACCGACCCGATGACAATCACCAATGGCGTTTCTGCACGCGACCGGATCGGATCGGGTCCGTGGCATAATGCCGATGGAGAACTCATCGCCAACAGTGTTGAGGACCTGCACAGCGACAGCGTGAATATTAACCTTCAGACCGCGCTCGACGAAAATGGTAACCCTGTCAATGGGCGTGGCAGTCAGCCGAACAAACATGACATTTTGACGGGCTCCGATTCCGCCGGACATTTCTCAACGGCAGGTGGCGATACGACATGCAGCAACTGGACTTCGAATAGTGAAGATGGGTCTGCGATTGTCGGACACCATGACCGTGTAGGTCTCAATGATGCCCGAAATATGTTGTCCTGGAACTCATCGCACGGTTCGCGCGGTTGCGGTGAGGAACATCTGCCGCGTTCCGGCGGGGCAGGTTTGTTTTACTGCTTCGCAACTGACTAATCGGGCAACATTGGTACGCGTGTCGCCCGTATTGAACCTGATATTACCAAGTCAGTTCTGGGGATTGCGCTGTGGACGCGGGCTTTGGGCGGAATCAGTCTAAATGCCGCTTCCTTGCGGGTTTACTAAATTGCAATGCTTGGCTGAGAAGGACCGCTTGGGGCGGACTGCGGCCCTTTGAAGCAAAAATGCGGATGGCAGCAAAGTCCAAGGTTTGTGGCTGCTGTCAGCGCGAGCTGCAGCGGCGACAAATCTGACAAGGAGGAAAGCGCGGGCGGCTTTTATTGCTATGGGGATTTTGGCCCGGGGCTTGGGTCAGCGATGCGGTGAACAGCGAAGCCTGCCATGCTGATCCGAGCAGGCGCGTTGATCTTTTGGCCACCGTGTAGCGTGTCGACCCATTTCTCTGTGGCAATGAGCCTCGTGCAGCGCTGTTTTTGGCGGACTGGCCGCGTTGACTGGCCCGGCGCGCCCATCTGACGGGGCCGGGTGTGACGGTTGGATCATGCGACGTCCCCCCATGGCGGTACGCGGGATTTTGGAATTTGGCCGCGTAGGAAGGTCTCGATAATGATCATGGCCCCGCCGCATTTCGGGCAAGGCGGAAGAGCGGCCCGGTCATCGGGGTCGTCGCTCGTCCCTTCATCCGGTGCCTGGTCGGGTGCTGGCTCCGTATCCAACAAGCGCCGGATCATCGCGATCCTGTCACGACGGATGCCGTTGGCGAGGAAGCCCGCGTGGCGGATGCGGTGGAAGCCGGTGGGCAGGACGTGGATCAGGAAGCGGCGGATGAACTCACCCGTAGGCAGCCGCATGACCTTCATCCGGTCGCCGCGCTTGATGCGGTAGTCCTTCCACCGGAAGGCCACGGTGTCGGTATCCGTCCCACCCTCCAGCAGATGTGTGGCAAAGCTGTGCCGTAACGTATGGTGCGAGACCTTCTTCCTGATCTCAGCGAAGTCACAGGCCACCCCGAAAGCGCGGTTGAACTGCCGCGTCGAAATCGGATCAACCCGGTTGCGCCCGGGAAAGAGCCAACCTGCGGGCCGCGCCTCGCGATAATAATCGCGCAGGAGGTCCAGCAGGCTCGGCGACAGCATCACATGGCGATCCTTGCGCCCCTTTCCCTGATCAACGCGGATGAGCATCCGGTCGCTGTCGATGTCGCCCACCTTGAGATGCGTGACCTCGCTGGCCCTGAGCCCGCCGCCATAGGCGACACTGAAGGCAGCCCTGTATCTCAGCCCGGGCCCGGGTGCAGCCTCCAGAATGCGCGTCACTTCTTCGGCGCTGAGCACAATGGGGATCTTCTTCGCCGCCCGCTGATACCGCATGTGCCGCTTCATCTCAGGCCGCGGGCATGTGGTTGCGTAAAAGAAGCTCAGTACGGTCAGCCGATTATTGAAGGTCGGCGCGCTCACGCCGCGCTCCTTCATGTCGAGTTGAAACGCCCGCAACTCCTCCGGTGTCGCGCTGTCGGGCGAATGACCCAGATACCGCGTGAACTCCCGCATCGCCCGCAGGTACATCGTTTGTGTCTTCGGCTGCAGTCCCTTGATCTGCATGTCTTCGAGAAAACGCTGGCGCAGCGCCGGTACATATTGGTCCGCCATCGGAACCTCCTGTCATCAGTTTGAGAAGGTCCCAATCGTCAGACAGGCTCGTCAGTTCGCAAAATCCACGCCGACCACATCAGCATGCACCACCCGGCGCAAGCGCCAATACCGCGAAAGCGGTTTCGTCCTTGTCCCGCAGAGCAGACACCGCACGCACCGGATGCCTCTGATGGCCAACTGAAACCCTCAGATGACCGGTTCGAGCCCAAAGTACAAAATGCTGCGGGTGCAACCAATGTCCGCTATCGAAACTCAAACCGCTCGAAGAACGCCAGACAGACCTTCATCACACCGTAGTTGAGCGCGCTGCGACGTAGGTGGACACCAGCCTGTCTCCTCGGCAGGCCTTGCTCGGTAGGCCGTATGACCAAACCCTCTTTCGCGACACGAGAAGCCAGTTGCAGCGGAGCCGACATGATGAACGGCCCTTCACGGACAAGTTGCAAGCCGGTCGTGAACGAGGTCGTCCGAATGTCGATGACATCCTGGGTGGCAGGTGTGGGTTTAAGCAATGTGCGAAACCTGCTTTCGGTCTCGGGATCGTTGCCGAATATGACCCATTGCTGTCCTGCAAGCTCGCGGATATCGATGGCGGCCTGGCCTGCTGCCGGATGGTCCGGCCGCATAACGACACCGTGCTCCACCTCGGTCACCGTAGTGGATGAGAGTTCGGTCTCCAGGCCAACGCCGTCAAGGACACCGAGATACAGGTCGATCTCGCCGCTCAGCAATGCTTCGCGCGCATGCTGAGTCATATCGGTTTTTAGATCGAGCCGAAGGTCGGGAAAACGGGTTTTGAGTTCGGTAAAAAGACTCGCGACACAGCTGAGGTGAAAGAGCGGACCCGCTCCAACGCGCAAGACGGAAAGTCCCGGCGATGCGATGGCACCGATCTTCTCGCGTGACAGACGGTATTCTAGTGCGATCCTTTCGGCATTTTCCAGAAGCATCCTGCCCGCTTCGGTAAGACGCATCCCCCGCCGATCCCTTTCGAAGAGCGGTGTGCCGTAGCTTGCTTCAAGGTTTGCGATCCGCTTGGTAACGGACGGTTGGGTAACGCCGAGCTCATCCGAAGCTTCCGTAAGCGATCCGTGCGCGGCGACGGCGAGAAAGGCGGCGAGGTTTCTTTCCAAGATATTCACTTTTTGAATGAATGTAGTCGATACTTCGATTTTACAGAATTTCTTGAATACCGCAATGTATGCGTCAGCCGTGGGAATTGCTTTGGGAGGGGCGATGCGGACCGTTTTCGTTCTATTCGACTCGCTCAACCGCCTGGCACTTGGTGCCTATGGCGGAACGGCCATCGCAACGCCGAACTTCGACCGTTTCGCACGGCGAGCTGTGACCTTCGACAAATACTATGTAGGTAGCCTTCCCTGCATGCCTGCGCGGCGTGACATGCACACGGGACGGCTGAACTTCATGCATCGACATTGGGGGCCGCTGGAGCCATTCGATGACTCTTATGCCCGCATTCTCAGCCAGAACGGCACCTACACGCATCTGATCTCGGACCATTTGCACTATTTCGAGGATGGCGGTTGGGGCTATGCGAATGCCTTCGATAGCTGGGATTACATACGGGGCCAGGAATACGATCCGCTGAAGGTTCTCGTGGCACCACCGGTCGACCGACTAAGGGAGGCATTTGACGCGCGGCACTATCCGTTGGACGGACTGCCAAACGGCACGGCAACACGCGGAAACTCCTCAAAAGTCGCTTGGAAGAAATCCCGCGCAGCAATCAACGCCCAGTTCCTCGAAACCGAAGCTGATTTCCCAACTGCAAAGTGTTTCTCTGCCGCCTTCGAGTTCCTTGATCTCAACCGCGAGTCTGACGACTGGTTTTTGCAACTTGAGTGCTTTGACCCACATGAGCCCTTCGTTGCGCCGGAGCGGTTCAAGGAGGCCTATCGAAGCGGATACAAGGGCAAGATCCTTGATTGGCCAATTTACGAAAAGGCAACGAACTCCGCTGAAGAGATCGCCGAAATCCGAGGTAACTACGCTGCCCTTGTAGCCATGTGCGACGAGTATTTCGGCAAGTTACTGGATTACTTCGATGAACACGCGCTCTGGAACGATACCTGTCTGATCTTGACGACAGATCACGGGTTTCTACTGTCCGAACACGACTGGTGGGGCAAGAACCGAATGCCCTACTACGAGGAAATCTCGCACATTCCCCTGATGATCGCGCATCCGGATGGCGAAAGAGGGACCCGGCGGGCCGCTTTATGCCAGACACCCGACTTGATGCCGACGATGCTCGACATTCATGGTTGCAAGGTTCCTCCTGGTGTCACCGGAACGTCGCTGGTCCCCTCCCTGACCAGTGATGTTCCGGGGCACGCCTCCGTCGCACTTGGCATGTTTGGCGGGCCGGTCTGTGTAACAGACGGGCGCTATAGCTATTTCCGATATCCCGAGGAAGAGGAAGGCTCCGAACTCAGTATATACACGCTGATGCCGACTCACATGACAGGTCCCTTCGACGTCGGCGAATTGCGGTCGGCGGAGCTGGCAGGGCCGTTCGACTTCACTAAGGGCGTCCCGCTTATGAAGCTCACGCTCGACTCGAAGAACAGCCAAGTCGGGCAAGACGGCCAAACGCTCGAAGACTGCGAAACTGCGCTTTACGATCTCGATGCCGACCCGGGTCAGACGCAGCCTGTTCGCGACTCTGCCATCGTCGCCCGGCTTTCGGCGCACATTTCCGCACATTTTCTGAGGCACGACGCACCGCTCGAAATTTATGATCGGTTTGGGCTGTCCGATCCGAATTCCAAGAAACGCCCCATCAAGGACGTTGACAAACACACTGACAGGAGGAGACCCAAGTCATGAAAAAACCACTCAAAACCCTGACCGCTGCGGCTGTAGCAGGGCTTACGGCGACCGCTGCTATGGCCGAGTTCCCGGAGCGCACCATCGAAGTCATTCACCCCTGGGGACCCGGCACAGGTTCTTCGGTGAGCCAGGTCATTGCCAAGGCAATGGGCGAAGAGCTTGGCGTCGACATGACCGTTCTGTCGGTGACGGGTGGACCGGGCACCAAGGCGCAGACGACCGCCATGAGCAAACCGGCGGATGGATACACCATCATGGATTCTTACGTGGCTCCGCTGGTTCTCGCACCGATCCTGGGTAAAGCCGAATGGGACTATACAGAATTCACGCCACTGCAATCGGCTCATTCGAACGCCTTCGCAATTGGCGGGCGCACCGAGGAGAGCCGCTGGGACGACTTTGCCGGGCTTATGGAATACTGCACGGCCAATCGTGGAGAGCTTCGCTATTCCTCTGGTTCGCGAAACAACCTGCCGCACATGGTGATCTCGAAGGTGCTTCAGGCGCATGACTGTGTTGCCCAGAACGTGCCCTACACGCAGGACGGTAACGCCGCAAAAGACTTGAAATCTGGCGTTCTGGATTTCTCTTTTGTAAATGTCGGCAATTACAAGTCCGATCCATCCGCGTTCAACATCATGCTGGTTCTGTCCGAACTGGAAGACTCTAAAGCGGCATTCGACGGCGCGCCCGGACTGGATGACATTGAGTTTGACACAGGTCTATCCAAACTGGGCCCGATGGGCTGGACATGGTGGATTGTTCACCCGGAAACACCAGCGGACGTCGTGGACAAGCTTCGCGAAGCAATGGCCGCGGCAATGGCTCGAGATGATGTCAAAGCAGCAATCCGGCAAGTTGGCTTCGTGCCTTTGCCCTATGAATACACCATGTACGACGAGGTTGTCGGTGGTGTGAAAGACCAACTCGGGGCCATGGGCAGCGCACTGGAATGGGAAGAAGAAGAGCTCAAAAAGCTGCAATAAGATGAAGCTGTCGGCCAAGCTTGCAGAATGGACGGGGCTCGCGTTTTTCGCGGGCCTCGGCGCGCTGGTCTTCCAACAGATAGCGACGTCCATGTCCGAGCAAGGGATTGCATCTGGCGGCCCATATGACAACGCAGCCAGCTATCCGCGCAGCATCGCGATACTTATGTTGGGGCTTCTTGCCGTCCAATTGGTCCGCAATTTCACCTCAAGCAATGCAGAACAATCAGAAACTACTTCTCCTTCGGCCTTGCGGCGGTCGGTCGGTTTGCTTGTCATCTTTACAATCTACCTGATTTGCCTCGGTTGGCTGGGATACCATCTGTCAACTGCGCCCATGGTGGCGGCAGTCATGATGCTCTGTGGAGCCCGCAACGCTGGCGTTATTGTGGGATTTGCGCTTTCATTGGCCTTCGTTCTGGCTTTTGTCTTTGAAAAGGTCCTGAACGTCGTGCTGCCGGGCGGCATCTTCGGTCTGAATATCCCCTGGTGAGCATTGATGTTTGACTCCCTTCTCGGTGGCTTTGAGCTGTTTTTCTCGCCCCTCGCAATTGCTTTGACCTTCGCGGGCATCCTGATCGGCTTGCTTGTCGGAGCCTTGCCGGGACTTGGACCTTTGATGGGTATCATTCTGCTTCTACCGGTGGCCATAGGTCTACCGCCCCTTGCAGGAATGGGTTTCCTCATTTCTATTTTTGTCGGGGGCTCCTGCGGAGGCGCTGTGTCAGCAGTTTTGCTTCGAATACCTGGCACACCCATCGCAGCAGCAACGTTGCTGGACGGTTTCCCAATGGCCCAGAAGGGTCAAGCCTCCAAAGCTATTGGCCTTGCGCTTGCGGCATCCTCATTGGGTGGACTTGTCGGCGGCGTTGTTTTGATCACCGCTTCGCCCGTACTCGCGTCCTTCGCCAGTAATTTTGCCCCACCCGAATATACGATGCTGGCGGTCACCGGGCTGTTGACCATTTCGCTGATTTCCGAGGGCACTTTGGTAAAGGGCCTGATGGCCTGTTGCTTTGGTCTGCTATTGTCGACCATCGGATCCGATGCATTCTCAACGGGGTATCGGTTCACCTTCGGGTCGCACCACATGCTTGATGGGTTCCACATAGTTGCCGTAGTCGTCGGGCTCTTTGCGATCTCCGAGATGGTCTTTCAAGTCGCAAGGGGCGACCTGTTGGGTCGACCCACGATCGAGATCGCCAAGCCCAGTTTCAGATCTGTGTTTCTGGTGATGAGGCACTGGAAGAATATGCTGCGGTCATCTTTCGTCGGTGTATTCTTCGGCTCTCTTCCTGGTGCGGGCGGCGACATCAGTTCGTTCAGTTCTTATGCTATTGCCAAGTCATTCGCCAAACCGGATGAGAAATATGGCGAAGGCGCCGAAGGCGGCGTCATTGCGACCGAGGCAGCCAACAATGCAACCGTGGGCGGCACGCTGGTTCCCACGCTGGCCCTTGGCATCCCCGGGGACGCTTCGTCGGCAATACTGTTGGGTGCGCTTTTGATCCTTGGCTTCGTCCCGGGCCCCGAAATGTTCACGATGAATCCAGAGTTCGTGGGGGGCCTGTTTCTCGTCTATATGGCGTCGAATGTCATGTTGCTATTTGCAGGCATTCTCGCGGCTCCATTTTTTATTCGAGTTTTGTTGATCCCGAAACTCTACCTGATTCCGGCAATTCTCATCTTGTGTTGTATCGGAACGTATGCCCTGCAGGGTTCGGTGTTTGACCTGTGGGTCATGCTGGGCTTTGGGCTGGTCGGCATTCTGTTTCGTTTGGCGAAATACCCGCTTGCTCCCATCGTGTTGGGTTTGATCCTAGGTCCAATTCTTGAGGCAAATCTACGCCGCTCGTTGCTGATATCCCGAGATGGCTACTGGATATTCCTTGACCGTCCGGTCGCAGCCGCGTTGATCGTCATCGATTTGGCCATCCTACTCGGATTTGCATTCATCGCTTTTCGACGTTGGCGCGCAACAAAGCGATCGTTCGGCTTAGAAACGCAACCAGATGACTAGATCACTGCGTCTATGATCACTCGAATGTTGGTGTAGGTTGTTGCGAGACAGCTAAGCAGAAGCGGCCGTTGGCACAAGCGCAGAGAATTAGCGCTATAAACGAGGATTTGCGTGACCATTCTGAGTTGGAAAATTGCCAGCGTATTACTTTATTTGAGAGCCTTCATTGCGCACGGTTGCATCTTTGGGATGAAAAAAGTCAGCGTCTGCTGACATTTTCCGAGGCTTTGTCAAACGCCAATTCCAATGGGCATTTAGTGTAGCCTGGCGCGTACCAGATAGGCATCGACCGTATCACCGCCCAGGGCGCGAATAGCCTCTAATCGATGAAGGCCTGCAATCAGCACGAACCTCTCGTTGTCCGTGCGTATCTGGATCGGGGTCTTCTGGCCGTTCTTCAGGATATCTTCGGCCAGCGTCAGAACTTTTTGTTGATCAAGTGTTTTCGCCCGTTTCACAGGCACATAGATCAGGTCGAGCGGATATGGTCTTTTCCCCAACATAACTACGTGCGCAACCTTTCGTGCATTTGTTCAGGTTCGGAGTTTGCTTCAAAAGCAGGCGCCGGAACGTACGTCATAGAACTGAACGAACAGCCTCGCGCAGTTCTTGATGGATGATCCAAGTCGCTGGTTCATTGTCACTTTCGATGTGAGAAAATGCGATTACCTGAGCAGCACCATCATTCTGTGCCGGCCCGACTTCGGGAAGTTCGAGCTCCAGGTATTCAGCAATCAATAGTCCGATTTTCTTAAAGACCTTGATGGATGCCTCGCGCGATTTGTAACCGGCCGCCTGAGACAAGTGACCAATAGTCAGACCGTCCTTGCCTGCGATAGTAAGTGCTTTGAGCATTGTGACCTGCGCAGGGGTGAGCCTGATCTGTCGCAATGCCTCGGTATATTCTCTTTCACTGGGAACGAGGGTGCCGGAGTTTCCCTCCAAACGGCGTTGACCGCTACGTTTCCTGTCTCGTTCTTCGAGAGATTCTTTTAAGGCTTCAATGGCCAATGCCGGTGTTTCGCCAACTGCATCGGCAATCATTGCCTGCGTTTTAGCTGGTGGCTTGGGAAATGCTCGTGCAACACTATTGCCGCTCAGAACGCCAGCTTTAATCAAGTACTTTCCAAATTCTTCCTCGATCACACCAGATACGTCAGCGTTCCGCGCCTTACGAACACTGCGGTCCTGAAATGCTCTTTCTTCCAGACCACGAGCTGACATCTTTGAACCGGGAAGGGTTACTTGAGGGGCATTTTTACGCATCAGAGAAACACCACCACAATTATCGCCGCAACAAGCACCGCCGACGCCACAGATATTTTAATCCCGTAGGACCGGCGACGCGCCTTTTCAGCTTTGAGGCTTTTACCCAAGTTTTCGTCAATCGAGTTATGGTTCACGGCTTGGTCCTTCCGGATTTGTCAGGCGGCTTTGGCTTCCATCAACCGGTTGTTACGGCACACTTTCGGTGCACTTATCGTTCTGTCTCGTGAACGGCCGATTGCATTCCCAACCATCACCTCTTCGATTTAAGTGAGCATTTGAAGGTACAAGGATCGCAACGCACGTGTCCCGGTTTGCGCGAAAACCACGCTCGCATTTCCATCCGGAAAAAGTCTCAGGTGCAAGATATGCATCCTGTGGAACTGCCACAGGCTCACAGCCGCTCTCCGCTGCCCTGTAGCCTCTGAGGCATACCCACCCATCCGAGCTTCTTTTGTCGCTCAGACGACCGTTTTTTGGGACTTCTATTGCAACACAATCCTGGTTCTCCTTACGAAATCCCCAGTTGCAGTGTATTTCCTGCACGCCAAACCGGGTTTCGACGTACCCATTTTGAGGTGAAATCACCTCTTCACATTCGTCGTCGACGCGCTGGAACAACCGGTTGCACTCCCATCGGTCTCCGGTTGATGAAAGATAGGCGTTTTCAGGAACTCTTATCTCCTCACAAAGTTCTCCCACATTCTGAAAACCGTGATTGCATTCCCAGCCGCTGCCATATGAGCTACCCGTCAAATATGCGTTTTCTGGTAAGTCGGTTCTTTGGCAGGATCCGTTCTTGTTTTCGAAACCTTCGTCACAAACCGATCCATCGGCATTGCCCGCGACCTGGGCAGGAAGCTGCGTTCCTGAGAGCAACACCAAGAGTGTCGGGATAAAACAAAGAATGCAGCGCGCAAACACGATGAATGATTGGTCGAAACGGAGCCTGAGACCTGATCTATCGGTCATCAAGCACGCAGTTTATGAGCCATGTGCTGTTCATACGGCGCCTTCTTTCATGGGTCACGCAATGACTGGTGCATGTCAGGTGACAATTGCGAATGCTTGCGAGGAACGAGCTCATAGCGAAGACCCCAGCGAAACCCGTTCCTACGCTGGGGTACATGCTACAATTAGTCTGAAGGTCATTGGATCATCGTAACCGGCAGCATCGCGGCGACGAGTGATTATCACCAATACACCTTTGTGGTTCTTAGCCAGCATAGAGTCAAGGAAGTTTCCCTCGTCGCAATGCTAGCACCGCTAGAGCAGGTAGTTTTGGAACAAGCACGTTACCAGTTGGCCTAGGGAATTTCCTAAAGGATTTTTCCAGCGGTAAAAAACTGCCTTCAAAAAATTTTGATCGAACCAGCGGCGAACGGCGGCTTAAGTCCGCATCTCTTTTGGCGGGGGCCTGAGGGTGGCGAAAGTGCGATTTAAGATCAAAGATTCCTCGTGGCTTTGAATGACCGGTCTGGTGACACGGCTGCAACACAGCGATAAATGTGTCGCAACGGCAAATCTATGCTGCGTCAGCAATAGCCGCAAACGCACAAGTCCGGTTTGTCCCGCTTACCGTGAGTTCACCAAACCCCGGATTTCACTTGCGCAGCGAACGGCAGGAATGCGGGCTGCAGCCGCAGAATTCGAGGGGTGCATTGGACGTCTCCTTTGGGCCGTACTCAAAGTGCCTATCGGGTCACGCCACTTCCGATTCTCCGCCACTTTCAAGGCTGGCAGAGATGAAGATCCAACACTCGCTCAAGCAATACGCAATCCAACATGGGTCGAAGTGCACTCGGTGTCTATGCAACATCATGAGTACCATCTATCCTGTCCCGCATATTCAAGGTTTTTTTGAGGTGCGGAAAGATGGAATTTCCCGAGAACCCAATTGCATTTCTTGATCTTCTTGCAACCCGTCACAAAGCCTGGCTGAAAGCGCGACCAAGACGCGGTGAATCGATCCGCTATATGCGCGAAGCGGTCGATCAGCAGGGTGCCGGATCTGAGTTCATGGTGCATTATGTTCATAATCCGGAACCTGCCCAGCCCGATCCGACAGCCGAGGACACCGACCTCGCACTCCTGCAGCTTTACGCACGCTGGCGGCAAGAACACGGCCTCAGGCCCATCGAGCCTTGGGATGGTTCCCGGTTGCGACCGTGGCTGCCAGAAGAGAGCAATCCGGCGGTGCCTTCACTCCTGCAGGGTGATCTATCCCACTTCAACGATGCCTATGTGAGATGGGGCCGCAACAAAGAATGGCCAGCGGTCGATGCACTCGGCAATGCGATTGAGCAATATTTCGCGGACATAAGACATCACAGCATTTGGTCAAGGCCCGTCAGTGGCGGCAAGCTTCGCCTCTACCGCCACAATGAGCTGAACAATATCGAGACAGCACCCTACAGCATCCGGTTCTGGGGCTTTCTGCAGTGGGCGGATGATCTGCGCCGGACCTTGGCCGGCGAAGAGATCGAGACCTATCCCCATGACAAGTGGTCTGACATCACCTTCATGGATCAATTCAACCAGGATCATTTCCCCTGGCACGATGATGTGTTCGGGAATGGCCGGTGCCCGAAATGGCACAGCCAGTTCGGCGAGAAAGCCCGTCACAAATATCCGATGAACACCTATGGGTTCGGGTTGGAGTTCCTCGAATTCCACAGCGATCTCCTCGATGCTTACAATGAGTATCTCGCACGCTGGGGCAGACCTCCGACCACGAGTTGGCGAGACGGCGAACAGCCCTGGGAGCCAGGCATTCATCATTCCGCGCATATCTTAAAGCAGGCCGGGTTTGGTCCCTGGGGCATTGGCGGGTCCAATGGCGAGGCGCTTGCGCCTGAGCTTTTTGCACCGGCCTTGCTCGATCCGGATCTGTCAAAGTTCAATACGGGCACCGAGCTTGGCGCTTATCTTGAGGGCTTCGGAGTGCGGTATCACGGCGCCGGCCATCTTGAGCATTGCGATATTCGTGATCCTTACACGAACAACTATTCGCTCCGCTTCTTCCATTGGCATCAGTGGATTGATGATCTCTACAAGAAGCTATTGGCGCAGGGAAAACCGCATGTTTCCGAGGCGGCCGACGAGCAGCTGGGGGACAAGGTCAAAGACGCGTTCTTCGAACGCTTTGATGCGCCGCCTGAACTGAAATTCCCTCTGACCGGCACTTGGACCTATCGCAGCTTCCATAATGACGCGGACAGGGATGATCAGAACCTTGCTGCCCTTTGGTTTGTCGCGGACCTGACCCTTGACCAGGCCGGGAATGGCCAGATCACCGGCACGCTTCAAGGTGGGCATCCGGACCCCAATCCCGACTATGTCTACGATGTTGAGGGATTTTATGATGACCGCAATGTTGACTACGAGCTGACACCGGATTGGTGGGAACAGCGCGAGATCATCGTCCTAACCGCGAAGGGTGCAACGCCCGCTACAGACGGCCATGTCTATGAATACCGTAGCCACCTGGTTGCCGATTGGCCGAACGGAAAGGACCGGTTGCCCGCTTTGGTCGGATCTGTTTTGCGCGCAAGGCGGCCGGATGATCCCACAAAGGAAGGCAAAGTCGGATCCTTCGTCGCGGTTCTGCAACCCGACGAGGCGCCCGCGGTCGCCTGAACGCACGGAGAGGCGGCAATGACGAAGACAGACACGGACCAGGGAAGCTCGAAGCCCCCGGTTCTGAAGACGCTCGCCTGGGCGACGCGACCGGGTCTGATTTACGGGATCGGGTTTGGGATCGCCTTTACGGTGGCGTTCATCGTGAGCGCACAGCTTGGGATCATCACCAATGTGCTGATCGGCTTCCTGGCGTTGTCGTTTTTGTCCGTCTTCGGAGCCTTGTTCTTTTTCTTCATGGCACAGGCCCTGTCCCGAAAGTTTAGCTTGAAGGATTTGGTGGCGCCGGCCGACGAGGTCTATGGCCCGAAGCAAGTTCTTTCGGATGTGCGTACCTTCGCCGACAAAGACGCTGTTGATGAGGTCGAGCGCGAGGAGGCCGAAAACCGGCTCGGCAACACACTGTCCGGTCTTTTCGTACTCGCCGGCAGTGCGATTGGCCGGTATTTTAGTCTGGTGTTTTTGGTCAGCGTTTTGGGTGGAGCGGCGACCTTTGCGATCTTTGCCGCAACCTTCATTCAGGCAGAGCGCCTGGCCGTTCAAAACCGTCTCATTGAAAACCAATTGCATCTGGCGGAGGCGCAGAGACAAACGGCGTTGGCTGTGTCTTTGGAGAACCTCGAGACGGAACTTGTGCGCCTGCAGGGCTCCGGCGGCGAGATCGAGTTACCCGAACCTCTGATCTTGAAGATCGTCGCGCTGAGCCGGACATTTCGACCCTACCGCTTCGTGGAATACTCTCTGCAGAACACCCTCAACGTGGTTCAGCAGGATCTTCTGCCCTTTGATGCGGAGTTCGGGGTGCGGTTGACGCGGACGCCGCTTAGTCAGGAGCGATCCCGATTGTTGTCGCAGATCGTCTTCGCGCCGATATCCAACATGGGCGACCTCCATCAGAAGGGCCCAGTGTTTCAGTTCTCAGATTTCCGGGAGTACTTTCTGAGCGAGGTTAAGCTGGACTGTTTTGATCTGCGCAGCAGCGATTTTCGCGAGTCCTATGGATTCGCGGCGAGCTTTAGGGGTGCCCAGCTTCAACGCGCCGATTTCAGTTATGCCAACATGACCGGAGTCAATTTCTCAACGGCTGTGACGGAAGAAGAAGAAAACCCGCCCTGTCCAGATACGATTGGTGCCTTTCACCCTGACCGCATCACAAATCTTGCAAATGCGAATTTTAGCTTTGCGCGTTTAAACCACGCGAACTTTGATGGGGCGATCTTGGAGGGCGCGAACCTAACAAACACGGTGCTCTTCGGCGCAACGTTTTTGGAAACAGACATCTCGTCCACGAGCTTTGAGAACGCAATCATCAGTTCCGGCGATGAAGCTCCGGACATTGGAGCAATAGCTGAGGGTTTTTTTGGTGAAGCGATTAGCGAAGCTAAGTCGAAATTTATCCGCCATTGGATGGTGGTTTCGGCGAAACCAGATCATCCTTTTCTCAATCAATCGGATTTGGACGACACCATCTACTACGTATTGAAGCCAAGACGTTGAGGCACAGTTCTTTCGCAACAAGACCCGCCTGATTTTGCACCAGAACGCTGAAAATCTGTTCTTCGATGAAGCGACTTTTCTTCATCGACTGGCTCATCTGTTGGAGAACAGGACAACTAGGGCAGATCAACGCCGCCCATCCGATGACGTTGAAATCAAGCAAATGCAGCGAATGGCGGGTTTGATGGTCTGCAATGCAGCGATCCGGAGCAATGACCATTAGCTGCTTAGGGCCGTCCAAATCAAGCACTTCTGCTTGTTGCATCTCTTCTGATCTTTCCTGCTTGAACCCCGAGTGTCAGAGCAAACAAAACTTGGATCCAAAAGGACGCCTGGCCGCCAGAAACGAAGTCATAGAGTGTTTTTGAGGCGCTAAGTTCGGCATGCTTGGAAGCCAGTTCGAGATAGGACTCCAAGTTGGAGCACATGCCAATGTCTTCCGCACCATCGTAACAGATGTTCATATGCAGACCTGATGCAGCCTCACGCTCTTCGGCCGGAGAATAGGTTTGCATTCTATGTTGGCCAACAAAGTGAGCTGCGCGACACGAAGACTCGCAGGTCGCACCGACTATCGTTGGATGAGTTTGAAAACACGCTGGCGGTGTATCATTGGTTTGGTTTAAGACGTCATCCCACCAAACCCCGCAAGAATTCATTACCCATTCCGTGCGATAATTGAGACTGGACTTGGCCGACAGGGAAGCAGCCGCAGCGTCAGAAACCGCTTGTTGTTTCCGGGATGCAGTTATGTCGGCAACTGCCGCTGCAATACCGACCAAAGCAACTGACAAAAGTATGTACTCTGTAACCTCCCAAAATCGATCCGAGCGCTTTGACAACAAGAAGACGGAGGCCAACGAAGTGGCAAGAAAAACTAGAAAGACTGCTAATAGTTGCATAAAGAACCCTCGGTATCCGCTCCGATAGTGCCACAATGCGTTTGAATTGGTAGACCAATGTCCGCTCAGGAGAAGCTGCAACGCAGCACTGACTACTTTGTTAGACGTCTCCTAAGGGCCGCCAGTGAAAGCGACCCAACTGCACTAGATTTCAATGGCTTCGGCGATAGCTAGGGCGTCTTCAAGTTCGACACCCAGATATCTGACTGTGCTGTCCATCTTCGTATGCCCAAGAAGCAACTGCACGGCGCGCAGGTTGCCAGTCTTCTTGTAGATCTGGGTTACTTTGGTACGCCGCATCGAATGCGTTCCGTATGCGCTTGCCTCAAGGCCAATGGATGTGACCCAATCACGGACGATCCGCGCATACTGGCGTGTTGAAATGTGCAGGCGCTCATGGAAACGGCCAGGCCAAAGATACTCCGAGCCTACCATGAGTTCGTCCTCCATCCACTTTTCGACTGAAGCACGCGTGCCCTCGGAAATCTCGAAGCGGACTGGTTTCTGAGTTTTGCTTTGCAGGACGGATGCGCGCTCTTTGATCTGTCCCGATGCCATTACGTCGACGACTTTCATCCTTACAAGATCACAGCCACGAAGTTTGCTGTCGATTGCCATATTGAACAGCGCGAGGTCGCGATGGTTCTCGGCCAGTTCAAGTCGAACTCGGATTGCCCAGACGTGCTTTGGCTTCAGCGGTCGTTTCTGGCCAACGATGCGTCCTTTGTTCCAAGCTGGGCGAAGCGCGCGAATGGCCGGTAAGTTTGGTGTTTCCATGACTGATCCTCCGATCCGCCATTCCCTCCCAAAGCGACAACCCGACGTTGACAAGGTACCATATCAAAGGATTTCTGCGCTGACTCCGAGGTCTGCATCGAGCACAGAGCGACACATGCTGCATGGCAACCTAATGACTGCTATATATGTGGATGTTCAACACTAGGAAACGTTTTGGAGGTCAAATTGACAGCAAACCAGATTGTTTCAATCCTTGGTCCATTAATACTGTGCATTCTTGGCGTCTACATGTTTCTAAATGCCCAAAAGAAAAAGAGAAATCAGCCGCCAAAATCCCATGGCCCGCATACCCCTAATGCTGGTTACGATGGCAAGGAATTTGTACGGAGCAAAGGAGCCGGTATGGCTGATGGTGGCAGATAGCGACTGGCTTCAAGAAAAACGACGTTTTCTCATCGCAAGTGAATGACCGCTTCGTCCGCGACAATGAGTTCACGACCCTTCAGTTTTTGCTGTCGCAGCTAAAGTCCGGTCTGACGGGCCGCACCGCAGCGACTATCTGTATGGGCGAAGGTCGGCTTTGGGCCGCCCTTGCATCGGTCATTAACGGCAGCTTCCAGACCGTTGGCTCCCTTAGTGCTTCGACAACCCTTCCTTTGAGAGAGCTGTCTGAACCGCGGGCTTGGCCTCAATCCTTCGATAATGTTCGCGAAGCGCCGGCCATTGGCTAATGTCCAGATCCTGATCCTCGAGCCAGCGGCACAACGTATATAAATAAACGTCGGCTATCGAAAACTCTTCACCCAACAAATATGGGCCATTTTGCAGCGAAGCTTCGATAACTGCGATACGCTTCGATAGATGCTGACGACCTACTTCAAGAAATGAGTGTGGTGTATCGGGTCGGTAGAGTGGGCTGAAACTCTTGTGAATTTCCGTGGCTAGGAAATGTAACCATTCAAATGAACGAAGTCGCTGATACTCACCATCCGACAGTAACTTTGCCTCGGGCGCGTATTTGTCCAGGTATTGAATAATGATCGGGATTTCGGTGAATATCTGTCCGTCCGAAGTTTCTAGTGCGGGGACATACCCTTTTGGGTTTACGTCCAAAAAACTCTGGTCATCAGAGGTTCGGCGCGTCGTATAGTCGACCTGGACAATCCTAAAGTCTCGTCCAGTCATGATGAGAGCAACGTGAACCGTCAAAGAACACGCGCCGGGCATGAAGAATAGCTTCATTTTAATTCCTCTGGAAATAAGCTTTGAACATCCTCCAAAAGCACCAGCGCAAGATCGTAGGGTTGCAGGGATGCTTCCTCAATCTTGTGGCCATCGCCGTCCAAGTCCGTGGCTACAAATTGGTCGCCGGGTTGCAGCAGACAGCTATCGCCGTCGCTCGTATCAATGCGGATGGTTCCCGAAAGGACCGTCCCAAGAACAGGCGAGGGCGCGCAATGCCACGCGTCCCGATACCCGGCAGGGTGGTGCATCATGATGACCCCGGTTGCCTTGATCGCTTCGGTAATTTCGTAGCCACTTGGCGACGGAGGGGTGAATTCTCCCTCATGCGTCGCCCACACCTCCTTGGATAAATGGGCTACGCCATTGGCATCTGCTTGAATGTGAACATATTCCATCACGTAGCTCTTTCTATCCTTTCGAAAGCGTGCGCTGTGAAGGCACGTAGTGGGTTCTGTCAGGTTGGCGCCATTGGCAGGCATTGTCGTTCACCATCAGGTCTTGTCAGAAGAACTTTGCTTGAGCGGGGCAGGGCGGTTGCGTAGTTTTTTCACATGACCAGACCTGCCTCTTTCAAATACTTTAAAACCAGTCCCGAGATCATCCGCCTTGCGGTGATGCTGTACATCCGTTTCCCTCTCTCGCTTCGGAATGTCGAAGATCTGCTGCACGAGCGAGGCATCGATGTGAGCCACGAAACTGTCCGATACTGGTGGAACAGGTTCGGTCCGATGTTTGCATCAGAGATCCGGAGAAAACGGGTTCAGCAACTCCGAGCCTTTTCAAAATGGAAGTGGCACGTAGACGAAGTATTCGTGAAAGTGAACGGCAAACGCCACTATCTCTGGCGTGCCGTCGATCACGAAGGTGAAGTGCTTGAGGCCGTCGTCACGAAGCGTCGAAACAAAGCCGCAGCACTGAAATTCCTCAAGAAATTGATGAAGCGGTACGGTTGCGCCGAAAAGATCGCCACAGATCGCTTCGCTTCCTACAAGGCTGCGCTCAGAGAAATTGGCGCGCTCGAAAAACAACAGACGGGCAAGTGGCTCAACAACCGAGTCGAGAATTCGCACCTGCCGTTTCGACGACGCGAACGCGCGATGCAGCGTTTCAGGCGCATGCGAAGTCTACAGAAATTCGCCTCCGTCCATTCCTCTATCTACAACCATTTCAACCAGGAAAGATCGCTAGCCAGTCGAGACACCTTCAAGCTGACCCGCACCGTTGCTCTCGCCGAGTGGCGTCAGCTTTGTTCCGGATAGGTTCGCGGTTTCCGCGGCAAACTGAGACTGGTTCGAATTCGTCTGACAGCACCTCTGGGATCACTGTCAGCACTAGGCGTCGCGACTTGCTGTGTATTGCCCATGACAATGATGTTGCTGGGACTAGGAGGTAGTTGGCTAGCCATTTTCGGAAAGATCGCGGCGGCAAGCTACTACGTATTGGCGATTTCGACGGCGCTTGTCGCTATATCGTGGCTTGTATCTTATAAGCGCGGTTCCCTAACAAAGTTGAAATGGTGGCTTTCGGGGACGACCGCAATCACCGTGTTAGCGTGGGTCGTCGTCTTTAACGAGGCCCGGATCAACGATTACCTGATAATGCAGATGTGAAACAATGACAGAGCAAACCGTAGTACTTGAAAGCACCCTGACGTGCCCGAAATGCGGCCACAGCGAAACCGAAATAATGCCGACAGATGCTTGCCAGTGGTTCTATGAATGCAAGTCTTGCGCAGCGGTCTTGAAGCCATTGGCAGGGGACTGTTGTGTCTACTGCTCCTATGCCACTGTGCCTTGCCCACCAATCCAGAATGGCGATAGTTGTTGCGGATGACAAAGTCTGCTTCGTCCTGTGATGCGTGAATTCTAATGGGTCAGGATTTCGGCAGCGCAGCGAAAGTCGGTCTGGCGGGCCGCACCGCAGCACTAGGACGTTATGGTCAACGGCGGGTATGGGCCGACCACAACGACGCCATATTTCCTTGATGACACGATACTGCGCGGCAACAGATGTCCGCTCCGAGCCCAACCTGTGAATTCGATTTTCTCGCTGCGCGCGCTCGCAGCGCGAGTTTTGCCGCACTGGCATCATCTTGAATACGGCGCGGCGGCGACAAGGGCGGCCATTTGTGCCGAGCGCAGCGAAACTTCATCAGGCAATGCGCGAGACGCGGACGAGGCTACTGTTCAATGTACTGCGAACAAGGTCTGCTTTGGGCAGTGGACACATTGTACGGCGGGTGCGATGTTCGGATTGAGTTAATCAGAGGATTTCGGTTTGGACAGTCTTAGCATCGTAGCGGTTTTGGGTGGTTTCTGGCTGTTTCATCTGCTCGCTGTCATCAGCCCTGGCCCAAGTCTCATCGTAGCCACTCAGACGTCAATTTCCGTATCTCGGCAAGCAGGTGTTGCCAATGCGCTCGGTTTCGGCGTCGGCTCAATTATCTGGGCGTTCGCTGCGATCTTTGGGTTAGGAATTCTCTTTACAGCGGTGCCGTGGGTGTATGTCATTGTAAAGACAGCCGGAGCGCTTTACTTAATTTTTCTCGCATTCAAACTACTTCGTAGTGATGATATTGTTGATACAACCGGAGACCACACGGTGGCGGCGAAGACAAGCTTGGGAGCATTTAACAAGGGGCTCATGATCCAGCTTTCGAACCCAAAAGTTGTGATATTCATGGGCTCGATATTGACAACGCTTCTTCCTCAATCTCCATCACCCTTGCTGCTTACATTGGTCTTGGCAGTCATCTTCTTAAATGAATTCATCTGGTACAGCTTGGTTGCAACCATGTTTTCGATCAGACGTATCCGCGAACTCTATGCTAAGGCATCAAAGATCATTGATCGCATAGCTGGTTTCTTTCTGGGTGCGTTGGGGGTTCGTATTTTGAGTCAGTAAGCGGGCACTCATGCAACGCGCGGCATCTGACACATTGGGCTCTGAGCTGTCTATTGTTCCTGCGGCGATGACACACTTCTTGCATCTCTGACGCCGGCGCTTCGCTCCACCTGTAAAATTGTCCCGTCAGCGCGGTGCTGATGAGGGGCGCGGAGGGGGGATCGGAGAGCAAATCATGCCAAGAGTCCAACTACCCGCAGTCACCCCCAAATGAAAAGCATGGAACAAAGGCCGCATCATCGGTCAGAAGCGACCCCTGTTGCCTAAACAGGTTTGGGCGATCCGGGCACGGCTCGAACTAGCCAGTAACCTGCGCGACCTTTCTTTGTTCAACGTCGCCATCGACAGCAAGCTACGCGGTTGTGACTTGGTGAAACTGGCTGTGTCTGATCTGGTGAAGGATGGTCGCGTTCGCGAACGCGTTTCTGTCATCCAAAGCAAGACCAAGCGACCGGTCCAGTTCGAACTGACAGAAAACACGCGCGAAACTGTCCTGGTTTGGGTCAAATCGCCCGAGATGTTTACGTGTCGTTTCATGTTCCCCAGCCGTTTCCATGACCGCCCGCACATCTCGACCCGCCAGTACGGACGGCTCGTTCGCGACTGGGTGACGGCAATCGGACTTGAGCCGAGCGGATACGGTACGCATTCGCTCCGCAGGACAAAGGCAGCGGAGATTTATCGAAAAACTGGCAACCTCCGGGCCGTACAACTGCTACTGGGTCACGCCAAGGTAGACAGCACTGTCCGATACCTGGGCGTTGAACTCGAAGATGCTTTGAGCATCGCTGAGCGCACCGATATCTAAGCCACCTTGGCGAACGGCCTTGCCGTTCGCCATATCAAAGCGGGTGTCCGTCTATCGCGCGGCGTTGGTCGGTGGCAAGCCCCACTTCCACCGGTGCTGCGCGTTACTCAAACGTCAGCTTTGCGCTGAGCATTCTAGGTGCGTTGTGAGTCTCATAAAATATAATCAAAATCTGGTTCCAGTGGTTCTAACCTGTTGGAATCAAAGTGCTAACTGCCATTTCGATAGCGCTGTAGTATCTGAGGGTAATTCGGTGGAAAACTCCAGACAGCTTCGCCGGGAGCACGCACAAGCCCGCGCGCTTGAGGATCTCGGTCTGTAAGCAGAGAAATGAATAGGTCACTGCTGGCCCAGGGCGAAGATCGGAAATACCAATGCCCGTTTCCTGTATCGGCCGCTTCGGCCTCGGTCACGTCGATGATGTGTAGGGTTTTCATCTCAGAAAGTCGGCGCTGAAACAGAGACCCGTTTATTGCTTCATCGGAAACCTGACCCAGACGGTCGCGACCGAAGACCAACCGTGACATCGCCAGCGCTGAATCGGTCTGCGATTGATAGAGTGTCACATCTGTAACGGCATCCAATAGGCCGTCTTCAATCGATTGCAAAAAGTAGCTTCGATCAAGATCGCTGCTGATCAGGATCAGCCGTCCCAGCCGCGGCTTTGGTTCAGGCTGCAAAGCAATCTGATAGGCGGCTTCAAATGCGAGCCTGGACCCAGCGCTGTATCCTATAAGGTGAATGCGCCGGGCGTTGGTGTTTGCCGACAGGTATTCGACAAGAGACCGCAAATTGCGACGCGTCGCCAATGCAGATTCCTGATCCCGAAAATACGCCAGGCGTTTGGGTGTAGCGGGCCAGTTGTAGCTGATGAAAGCGCCCTGATAGCCCAAAAAGTGCTGCAACTCTTTGGAAACAAGGGTCGAGTAATCGAAATCGACATTGTAGCCATGTATATAGATGAAAACGTCTTTGTTGCGAGAAGCTGCAAGCTGATCGTCAACCCGTTGGGCAAACCGAAGACCGGCCGCTTTCATCTCCTGTTGCGAAGGTGGATCGTTCATGTAGCGCGTGACGCTGAACGGCATGATACCAATCTCTTGTACGTCAGATAAACTGAGCGTGTAGTCCTTAGCGCGGTCGCGCGTCATAGTAACGTGGCGAAGCTTTTCCAACGTCGCCAGCGGGGGGTTGCTTTGCACATCGGCAACGCCGGTGCGCAGAATGTGACCGCGCTCATTGTTGTAATAGGCTTGTGGGTCGCCGGGAACCGCGGGCAGACGATCTGTGGCGTAGAATAGCTGCGAACGCTGCACGAAATTGTCTGCCGTGATGTCCGTGTAAGGGTCAAAAGCAGCTTCGGCATAGACCGTTGGGGAGGGCATCAGCTTAATTTCGTCATAGATATTTGGCCCGCAGGCAGCAAGGACACAGAACGAACACACGGTTGCCGCAGGCAAAGCTCTGGTAATCAGTCGCCTCGTCGTTGCTTGCCTCAATTGCCTTTGTCCGACTGTTCGCATCCGGCTGCAATTGCCTGGCCCCAACATGTCAGAACCGCTGCTCGCGTCTTGGCGCAACTTCGACACTTCAGACCTGTTTGTGTTCGGCATGGCCACCTTTCGCATAATGCCCTTACTCAAAAGCTTTATGTCACACCCAACAAGGGTCTGGGTTGTGAGAGCTTGAACCTGCTGTCACCTTCACCTTTGTCTACCATGATGTAGCGATAACCTTCGCGCAAATTCCACTTTGGAGTGACGGCATAACCCATGGTAGCTACAAATTGCGCCGTTTCGCGATTTGAGCGAAATCCGCCATAGTCAGCCAAGGCAATTACCGACCAGCGGTCATTGATCTGATACCAGATGCGGGCTGCAATCATGGGGTCGATCCAATCGTCGCTGGATTTTGAACTTAGTGCCGGGCTGGGGCCGCCGCCCAGTGTGATTGTGCTGCTGGTATCAAACCAACTAAGCCCGCCACCGAGATCGACATCCAGAGATTGGTCCTGATAGACCGTGTACGCCGCACACCCGCTAAAGAACTGCGTCTTCAGGCTAGTTTCTGCGCCGCTGAACACCGGGCCAGGGGTGTCGCCTTCAAATGTCAGATCTGTGCGCATATAGTCTGCGATCAGTGACCATCGACCGTGTCGCGCCTCAACCGTGCCCATAAAGGCGAGGTCCAGATTCTCAAGTGCGTCGCTGAAGCTCAGTTCCGATTCCAAGGGGCCAATGGTTGTCTCGGTATCCGCGCCATAGGTGTAGAAACTGCCGTAGAAGCTCCAACCAGAGTCCTGAGCCACTGCTGGAGAACCGTAGAGCAGCGTAGTCGACGCAACCAGAAAGCTGCCCAAGAAACTCCTTACCTGTGTGAATTCCATGACCTGCTCCCCTTATTTCAATCCCAAGTTTGAAACGCGGCAAAAAGATGAGCCGCGTCGTATTCCTGTTACGTTTCACAATTGCATTCGACCGGGTCGAGTATCGGAACAGATGCCTTAACGAAGTTCATTTCACGGGCGCGAAACTCCGACGGTGTCTGACCCGTCCATTTCTTGAAGGCCCGTGTCATTGCGGTAGCGTCAGAATACCCCAACTGAGCAGCGATATCGCCCACCGACAATTCAGACTTGGAAAGCAAGTATTTTGCCTGGTCACATTTGGCTTCGATGACGATGCGAGACAGTGATGTTCCATAGGCAGCAAGCCGTCGGTTGAGAACCGCGCCTCGAAAACCGCATGCTTTGGAGAGGGTTGTAACCGACAAGTCCGTGCGTCCGACCATTGAATTGGCAACGCTTTGGATCGAACTCAACAGGTCTGTAGGCACAGGGTTTTTGTCGTCCTGAGTGGTCGACACGTAATCGGTCGCAGTTCGGTTAACCAGTTCAAACAAAAGCCAGGCACTTGGGAAGCGGATGGAATACCCGTCTGTGCCCGCGCCTACCGCCCGGATACCGTAGAAGTAAGACGGGAGCAGATCAGGACGGTTCACCCGCACAAGAACCTTATTCGCCTCCCAACGTTGGCCTGCGGTTTCATGCAGCAACGTAGCCCATCGACTGATCTGAAACGCATCCATATAGGCGGGCGAACAGCATGGCGTGAACCTGCGTTTGGCGGACAGCACGGCGAACTCGCCAGAGACATCAAGTGTTATGGTGACCGCATTTGTATTGTTTCCCGCATGAACGCAGAACCTGGCAATGAAATCAGCCAGCGATTTTGCGACGCGAAAGGCCTGTCCGAATGGGGATGCAATCGTCGGATCTGAAGTTTGACCAACAAGTGCTGGAAAGTCTGGGGATGTCTTTTGTGCGACGGCTTCAAACACGGCATAGACAGTGTCGTGCGGAATGAAACAACTCGGAGCGCTCAACTCCGAGAAGGATAGATCGAATTCCGCAAGGAGATTTTCTACAGATTGACCGGATTCTTGAAACGCAAGCAAAAGCGGGATGATGACCCGCCCGCGTGTAAGCGGTGGTGTTCTGTGTTGAGCATGCGCGTCCTGCCCTGTCATCATAACTCCCTTAGGTATCGCAACTGAAAGGCCGGGCAGGTCAAGCATAGACCAGCGCGGCTCAGTGTCCCTGACCTGCGTCAAAGCTGAAGTCACTTTTTGAGGTAAAAAGGTCAGGTGCCCGCTGGTAAAGGCACAACCGAATGGAACCACGCTACCCGCAGAGAGTGCGCTCTAACAGGCTGACATCACAACATGAATAATAGGCCCGCCGCTGGGTCAATACACAAAGAGAGTATCTAGTTGCTGGCCGGCGCGCTGCCGCTACCTGTCATTTTGGGCCAGTTTTCGGAGGTGGCCGCTCCAATCTGTCAGGGCATACATTCGAACTTTGTGGTTTGTTGGAGAGAGATGGCCACGGCTTCAATTGTAGCGTTTCAAAAACAACAAAATGAGAGGCGCGAGAGTGCGCATTTGATCAGCTGCCGGGACCATCTAGCAATACATTTCTGTAATTGGCTAGTGGAGCGGACAAACTATGAATCCCACGCACAAACACTGGAAACTTGCTGCTTTAGCTGCTCTGATCGGAAGCACAGCGACCGCTCAGAGCTTTGATACCACGGTCGATGCACTTGCAGAGACATACGAAGTGCCCATTACCATAAACAACTTTGTTCGGGCTGCTACAGACAACGAACTGAAGACGTACAATGGCCTGGCCGGAGGCGTAAATCAGTTCTTTCATTTCAAAGAACCCACCCCCATCGACAATCAGCCCACCATTCGGATGAACCGCGACACGCTCTACAGCGTTGCGGTAATTGATATCAGCAAAGGCGCAACCTTGACTCTGCCCGATGTGGGCGACCGATACATGACGACGATGGTGGTCAATCAAGATCATTTTATCAATGAAGTGTTCGAAGGTGGCGGTGTGTTCCAGCTTGACATGGAAACGTTCCATACCCCTTACGTGCTTGTTTTCATGAGAATACTGGTGGATGCCGAAAACCCCAAGGATGTTGCGGCGGTCAATGCAATTCAGGACGGTTTCACCATTAATGCCGCCTCCGCGACACCCTTCGAGATGCCCAATTACGACGCGGATAGCTTTGAGGCCCTGCGCCAAGCAGCGGTTGAGCTGGGCAGGTTCGCCACAGACAGCGCCCGGACTTTTGGTACGGCAGATCATATAGACCCGTTACGCCATTTCCTTGGCACAGCAGTCGGCTTTGGTGGACTGCCCGAAGACGAGGCCTTTTACCTCAATATCGAGCCCGGCGTGCCGCTTGGAGAATACAAAATCCAGGTCCCAGCGGATGTGCCAGTGAACGCGTTCTGGTCCGTGAGCCTCTATAATGCAGACGGGTTTTTTGAACTCAATTCCCTCGACTCGTATGTGGTCAATTCGGTCTCTGGCACCAAGAATGATGATGGCAGTGTGACCGTGCATTTCGGCGGTTGCGACGACGGACGCGTGAACTGTCTCCCGATCATGGATGGCTGGAACTATGCCGTGCGCCTTTATCAGCCGGGCCCAGAGGTCATCGACGGAAGCTGGGTCTTCCCCTCCGTAGAACCCGCAAACTGAACAACAGGATGCTTACGATGAAAAAGCTTCTTCTGACAGTCGCGCTTACACTCCCGACAGGCGTTTGGGCCGAAGACATTGTCGATGTAACCGTCGACACCCTTGTGCGTGCCGAGACAGATCACATGTTTCGCACCAACATGGCCAATCTCGGCCTCGCTGTTGGCGAGTTAGGGCATATGCGCGAAGCCACCACACCGGACAACCAGCCGGTTATCCGCATGAATCAGGACACGCTCTACTCCGGCATCTTGCTGGATTTGAGCAAACCCGTCGAAGTGACGCTCCCCGTGGCGGATGGCCGCTATATCTCGATGCATGTCATCAATCAGGATCACTTCATGTACGCCGAGGCAGAGCCCGGCATGTATCAAATCACACAGGAAGACCTTGGTACGCGCTTTGGTTTCATCGCGTTTCGCACATTCGTCGATGTAACTGACCCGGATGATATTGCCGCCGCGCAAGCGGCACAGGATGGAATTGTCGTCAGCGGCGGGGGGACGGGCCCGTTTGATGCGCCCAACTGGAACACCGAACAGCTTGCCACTGCGCGTCAGGCGATAAACGACTTATCCTTGCTGGGCACCGATACAGCACGGGCCTTTGGCAGAACCAAAGACGATATTGATCCGGTTCAGTTTCTGGTCGGTGCGTTCTCGGGTTGGGGCGGGCTTCCGCCTGAGGCCGCGATCTACATGTTGGACGCGGTCGATCAGAATGACGGCGAGACACCACATGCGGTAACGGTCAAGGATGTGCCGGTTCGGGCGTTCTGGTCAGTGACTGTCTATAACGGTGACGGCTTTCTGGAAGCCAATGATCTGGGCGTAAACAGCTATAATGGCTACACAGCCGAAGCGGCAGAGGACGGCTCGGTCACGTTGCATTTCGGCGGGTGCGACGATGGCCGCGTTAACTGTTTGCCGATTACTCCGGGCTGGAACTACGCGATCCGCCTCTATGAGCCGGAGGATGCAATCCTGAACGGTAATTGGGCCTTCCCGAAATTAGAGCCGATCAACTAGGCCACTCGCCCAACCCGCATTTCAAAAGGAGTACACGGCTATGCGTCGATCCCTTACTCTTTTGGGGCTGCTTTTTGCAGCCAGTGCCGGAACCACAACCGTTGCAGACGAGGCATCCGATCTGGCCCAAGAACTGGCCAATCCACTTGCGGCAATCGTCTCGGTTCCATTTCAATTGAACTATGATGAAAATCTGGGCGTCTCTGATCAGGGCTCGCGCACCACGCTGAACTTTCAACCAGTCGTGCCTTTTCAACTGAACGATGACCTTAACCTGATCACACGAACTATCATTCCTTACATCTGGCAGGAAGACGTTGTGCCGGGCACACGACAGGAGGGGTTCGGAGATATCCTGTTCTCTGCCTGGTTCTCGCCAATCGGAACCGGGGACGTAACGTGGGGCGTTGGTCCCGTTGTGCGCTTTCCAACTTTTAGCGACGTATCGAGTGATACATGGGCCGCTGGGATTACCGGGATTGCCCTGCGGCAGACGGGGCCGTGGACTTATGGTGCGCTGGCCAATCATCTGTGGGACTTGGAAAGCAACCCCGACACCCCCACGAATGTTAGTTTTCTCCAGCCCTTTCTTGCTTATTCCACCGAAGGCGCGTGGACCTATTCGCTGCAAAGCGAAAGCACCTATGACTGGGAAACTGAAGCCTGGGCTGTGCCTATAAACGCTTCGATCTCCAAGCTGGTCCAATGGGGGGCGCTGCCAGTCAATCTGCAAGCGGGGGCGGGCTACTGGCTGGAAGCGCCCGAGGTGGGTGCCGAGGGCGTTCGCCTACGATTGCAGGCTCAGGTCGTCTTGCCCAGAGGCCGCTGACGTTTGGCTGAAGGATAGTTCATGAAACGTCGAAAATAGGGAGGTCTTGATGGCCGATCAGATGCAACGCAATGCGCAAGCGCATGTCGAGCTTGACCCAGATCATGAGGATCTGATTGTCAGAAGCTGCAATCGGCTCATTCGACACGCCGTTCGTGTGATGTCTTTGTTCATGGTCGTTGTGATCGGATTTGCCGTCATCGACGCCGGCTACTCGTTCTACATCAAGCTTATAAGTCCGCCGGTCCTGGTTCTTGACGTCAGTGATCTGTTGGAGGTTTTTGCGGCCGCGCTTGTCGTACTGATCGCCATCGAGATTTACACGAATGTCACGCTTTACCTGACGGCCGATGTCATACATGTGAAGCTGGTAGTTGCAACTGCCCTGATGGCCGTTGCCAGAAAGGTCATCACACTCGACACGACGGACCTGGAGCCGCTTTATTTCGTTGGGTATTCTGGACTCGGTCTGGCGTTTGGAGTCACGTATTGGTTGTTGTGGCGTGGCAAGTAGGAAATTCCAAGGACGCCTTTATCGATGCTAGCCTAAGCGAAATCGTCGACATTGGTGCTTTTTTGCAATTTGCTACTTATTCAGCCAAAGAAAAAACGTTCGACAATCCCAAAAATCCGAAAGCAGACCTTGGCACTTGTCCGACGAAAGATCGCTTCGTCTGCGTCTCGAACGTCTGCACTACCAGCAGCGAAAACGAGGTGCCGGTTCGGTCCAAATTGGTGCCAGTTAACGACTGCTTCGGCGACGTGCGCTGCGTTGCAGTAAGGCGTGTGCAGCGACTGCTAAAATATGCTGCGTCAGCACCGTCCAGAAAGTGAACTGCGGCTTTGTCCGCAGAGCCGACCTCTGGCACGCTGGGAGCCCTTTGAATGCTGACAGAAGTTGTCAGATGACCGCTCTGAGCCCATTTTGACAAATGCTGCAGCGCACACGAATGTCCGTTTAAACAAGGTGGAGATTAAGAATGTCGAACTTTTCAGACCCGACGGATGCAATTCAAGCACTCTATGTTCAGTTTCTGAGTGCTTGGAACAGTCGTGATTTTGAGGGCGTCGCCAATTGTTTTTCAGAACCCGCTTTTTACGCTCTCCCCGGAATAGATATACCGATTTCTGACAGGGCCAGTTTTGTTGTGCTGCTCGAGAAGGTATTTGCAGGACTGGAAGCAGACGGTTTCAGCCACACAGAAGTCAGCGAGATTTCGGCTCAAGCCTGTGGGGAGCAGATGGCGGTCGTTGATGCGAAGAGTGTGGCGCGTCTAAGGAAGGATGGATCATCCATCGAAGTGATAGATGGGCACTATGTAGCTCGGAGATTTGACGATGGCTGGCGATTTACTGTTGCTGTAACCTGCACTTCCGGCTGGCAAGGAAAAAAGTGAAGCAACCGAACAAGTCATAAAGCGGACATTGATTGTCGTCTGGTAAAAGTCTGCTTCTATCCGCATCTTACCAGTTCGAGCAACGCGCAGCGAACGACTTCTACGTCATGTGTTCTCCTTGCGTTACTCATACTTCGGTGAGCGGGCTGTGCGGCAATGCCGCCGGAAAGTCTTATTGGATCAACTCATCTTCCGGGAACAGGGCTACAGACGTTGCCAGTGAACATCTTGCATGAGGTATCGAGCATAGCGAAAATCCTGAATTCTAAGCAGTTTATGGCCGGTAAATGTCAGGCGAATGACGTAAAGGGGCGTGTTGACAGGGGTCTCGCGGTCGAAGACCAGCACCGTCGGCGCGGCATCAACTTGGCCGGGAACCATGAGCCAATCGGTGGCCTTGGAGTAGTTGGTGAAATAACCGCCCACCGGAATGGCACCCCTGCGATGTTCGATGCTGACCACATCCAGGGACACCTCGTCCGCGAGCATGGCCCGGATGGTATCGAAGTCATGTGCGTTGAAGCAGGTCGTGTAATGATCCAAGAGCACCTTGTCCTTGTCGCTCAGCACGACTGGGTTGGCTTCCGGCGCAGTGCGCAATGCGGCGCGTCCGCGTTTCAACGCAGCCCTCACGGCATCGACGCTTGTGTCCGAGATTTCGGCGACTTCAGTGGCGTTGTAGCCCAGAACATCAAATAAGATTACAGCGCTGCGCTGCCTGGGTGTTAAGGCCATCAGCGGGCGCAGTGCGTCGGACGTACCGCCTGATAGAGGCAACGTGCGCGTGATCGCTTCGAATTGCGTCAGTCGGTCCTTCATAGCCTGCTCCGATTTGCGCGCACGGATGGCATTGAGCGCAGTGTTACGGCCAATCCGGAACAACCAGGCCCGCAAGTTCTCAACCTCGGTTCCGGCTTCGAGCGCACGCAATGCGGCGATCAGTGTGTCTTGCAGCACGTCCTCACCGTCGAATACCGATCCCATCATGCGCGAAAGAAAGCGGTGCAATTCCGGCCGCAGCTTGGCGATCTCGGCGTTCAGATCGTTGTCTTTCGAAAACTGCGCGTTGCTCATGTCACGACAGTGCTACCATGCGGGACCCATCGACGCCAAAAGCCCCCTTTTGGGGTTTGGTCACCAAAGCACGCATGTGAACGGCAACGCCATCGGGTGTCAGCGGGGCATCCCACTGGCTCATGAAACTGGCGGCATCTCCGTCTTGCATCTTGCCATATGCGGCGGAGGCCTCGTTAGCGATTTCGGTGCCCGCGATCAATTGATTGGGATAGACGGTGGTGAAGGTCAGCCCAAGATCGCGTTTGTCCGCCTCCATTTGCGCATAGTTCATAACGAAATGCTGCATTCGCTTGGCACCCGCATAACCGCCTGACAATGGGGAACCATTCAACGCAGCACCGCTCGCGAAAGCGATCACGCTGCCGCCGTTAGGCAGAGCGCTGTTGAGGGCGGCTTGCGCGAGGTCAAAGCTCATTTTGGTATCGCTGTGCCATGGGGCGCTGAACTCTGACCAACTAAACCCGCTCAACATGCCCATCTTTGGTTTGATGCCGCCGATTTGCAGCACAGTTTCGGGCGAGTGGCGTCGCAAAAGCTCTGCAATCGCACCCTCTCTCGATGCATCGCAGGCGTCGATTGTGATGCCGGGGGTCTCGGCTGCTAAACTTTCCAGATCCGATTTCGTCCGTGCCACAGCGGTAACGTTGTGCCCTTCTTTGGAGAGCGCGGTTGCTGTTGCGCGGCCCACGCCACGTCCGGCGCCGAGGATGAGTATCTTCCTGGTCACTATCATCTCCTCTTTGTCAGCCGATTGAAGGTAAGACACCTGGTGGACAGAGAACGGGGCGCGGTCTTAGAATTTTTTTGAGTATCCGCTATTTTTGAGCTCTTTTGGCTGCCTTGCGCGCAAACTTTCGAATGGCCGGTTCATATTGTGCCTTCGCATTGCCAATCACAGGCTTACCATGGATGGGCAGCACGTGGTCAAAATCAATATCGAGAAGCGAAAGCAAATCCTCGGCCTCTGGTTTGGTCATCATGAACCAGGCCACGCCAATATTCGCAGGGCGAAACAACCCGGCCAATCTCAGAAATACCTTGGCGGCACGATTGTTGTATTCGGTCGGCACCGGTGTGTTGTGAAAGTAGTCTCCGCTCAACAAGATACCGCCGTGATCTTCGATCAGCAGGGACGCCTCGCGGAGTGAGGGGCTATCCATAATCAGGACGCGACAGTTTTGTATGGGCAGAACTGTACTGGCGCCATAGAAAACATCCGGCGCAAAGTAGGACTGCGCGGCGTCCGCGTTTGCGCTCAGACCGCGCTGATAGGTGGTGTCTTCAAGCGCATAGACGGTGGCGTTGTATCGCTCGCGATAGAAGGCGTCATCAGCGCCATGCATCGAGGCCAGCCGGATCACGGACGTTACAGGCCCAATTGCATCCAACGCTGCCAAACCGTCTTCTGACAGACGCATACTGTTCACAAGTGTGAGCTCGCCCGACCCTGGTGTCTTCACCACGATCATCGACCGCGAAATGCTCGGACGCATGGGTACTGGCATGGTCCACTTGCCCTCAACAAACCAAATGCTTGGAAAAACCTCATCCAGCGCGCCATGAGGCATGACGCTTGTTCCCTGATCACACACACTGTTCTCCCACTGAAGTGAAATTCTCAGAAGGAAGACACATCACATGCCCCAAACGGGGCGCAAAAAGATAATCTGAAATCTGCCGAACAAGCAGCCATTCGCTCAGGTGCGGCGAAGGTTAGCTAAAGTCCGCAACACGAGAATTGCAAAGTCGGATCTTGAAGGTCGGCTTCGGGATGTAACCGGTCACTGATGTAAAAAGTAGTGAAAGGCGGCAACGAGCCCATTTTTGACGGATGCTGCAAAATCGACCAATGTCCAGAAACCTTGGCAAAATCTCAAAGTGCCTAGTAGCTTGTTCTCTGCTGTCGATCCACGGCAGGTTCATCGAAATAGCAGCCGCAAAAATAGACGCAAGAGAGTGATACATGGTTGGTGAGACAAACTTGGACGAATTGATAAGGTCGATTTCGGCGACTCTTATCGACGGATTGTACGTTTTTGTTACAGTTGAGCCCGGAAAAATGCCCCATGGTCTTTCGCCGCAGCAATTGAGGGTCGCCGACCCCTGGTATTCCTCATGATCCAGATGCCCAAATTACCGGATCACGCTGCGGCGAAACGTCTGCGGATGCGATAGACCCGTCTCAGGAAGCACTATGATGTGCCTGTAGTTTCTGGCACATGCAGGGCTGTGCTATGAAACTGGTATTCAGCACAGCCACAGTCGAAGGCTAGGTCAATTGCATTACGTTATCAAAACGTTAGTGCCCTTTGGGCAATGCTCCTCCCAAACCGTTCGCATCCGTGATTTCGACATGCCCATATTTGCGCTTGATGTATCCGAGGCTTTCCAACTTCTCCAGTGCGATGCCGACGCGCCTGCGGGCGATGTCGCAAAGCGATGCAAGTTCACTTTGTGAGACCGAGATCGTACCACCCCAACCGGGGCCACCGGCACTCAATCTCACCAGGCATGTGGCCACCCGCGCCGTGGGGTCCTCGGTGCGCAGCATTTCGATGGTGTTAAACCCCATGCGCATGTTGGTGTTCACCATCTCTGCCAGGTTGCGCCAGAGAATGGGGTGGGCTTCGCATAACATCATCAAAGTGCTACGCGTGAGCCGCAGCACTTCGCTATCGCGGCCCGCAATCAGCTCGAACTTCCGGGGTTCACCCGAAAGTGCAGCCATATCTCCGATCCAACCTCCCGGACCTCCGCAGTGCAACAAAGTACGCCCTTCGCGCAGGTGGAGCAGGTGCAGATCAATGCGACCGGAAATGACACCGTATATTCCACCGGCCTCATCCCCGGCGCGGTAAATGGATTGATCTTGCTGCAAAGTCAGTCGATCACACTTTGCGATCACTTCGCTTTTCAGATCATCGGGCGCCGAGGCCAGCCATCGTGCTTGAATCGGAGGTGCCATTCCAAAAAAATCTCAACATTGTGCAGCCCGGAACAATCTGAGTCATCGGATCGGGCAATACAAGGTCATTATTTCGAACGTATGCTTTGCGCCAAGAGGTGCAGCAATTTTACTTACAGGTGTCAGCACCTTCTGGTGCTGCAGGACGGACGAATGAAAGCGAAACAGCCAGATCCTGCGACGGAACAGGACATTAGGCTTTATCTGAAAAAGCATACTGAGTTTTTGGTCAAGGATATGGGCATCGAAGCCGCTGGCGCTTTGACCGGAAAATCCAAAGCAACACTGGGCCGGTACTATTCGCGAAACACCGAATACGGCGACAGGCTTATGCCGTTGACGTCGGTTGCTATCCTCGAACAGGTGTCCAGTTTCCCATATGTGACCGAGGCCATCAGAGAGTTCCGGGGGCATGGCGGGGACGAAAGGCGCATTCGGCTGAATGAACTTAACAAGCTTGGACTGCCACATCAGATCATTGATCTCAGTCAGCAATTCGCCAAATTAATGGCTGCGGCCAACGCGATAAATGACCATAACGCGCCGACAGCGCGCGAAGCGCAGGAAACATTGAGCGAGGTTATGGCCCTGCAACGCATTCTCGTTGACCTGAAGTTATACCTCGGTGCCGTCGGTGACTAACTGCGAAAGGCGCTGGCTTGCTTGCGTAGCCGAATAAGTGAAGTTGAGCGAGCCAAGGTGTGTCTCAAAGGTAATCTGCAATCTGAAATTCGTACGACCTAAAAATGGAGATTTTCTCATGTATAGATCCAGGACACCAAACCCAATTCTGCAAAACCTCAGGCTTTTGTTGCTATCAGTCTGCATCGCGCTGACCGGCGGACATGCCTATGCGTGTACCGGGATTATTCTACGCGCAGCAGATGGCGCGATTGTTCCGGCCCGGACAATGGAGTTCGGTGTTGATGTGCAATCGGACCTATATGCCGTTCCTGCCGGAACCGAGATCACCACATTGCAGGCCAACCCCGACGAGGCTGGCTTCACCTACACCACCAAATATGGGTTTCTAGGCGCGAATGCCTTTGGATATCCGATCATCGTGGATGGCATGAATACCGAAGGCTTGTATTTCGGTATATTCTACTTCGCAGGGGATGCCGTCTTTGGCGAGGTAAGCGATGAAAATCGCGACCGCGCGGTGTCATCAGAAGAGCTTGGGAACTGGGTTCTGGGGCAGTTTAGTACAGTTGAAGAAGTGCGCAAGGCGATCTCGACCATTGAACTGGTTGGAAGCCATATTGATGTCATCGGAAGCTACGCCCCGGTCCATTATACGGTCGTTGATGCATCCGGCGCAGCGATTGTGATCGAGCAGACCGACGAGGGGCTCAAGATTTTCGACAATACAGTCGGCGTCATAACCAACAATCCAACCTATGACTGGCATTTGACCAACCTACGTAATTACCTCAACATTCGCCCCGAAAATCGCGAACCGATCACCGTTGGCAGTGAAACACTGTCAGCCTTTGGCGAAGGGACTGGCATGCTTGGTCTGCCCGGTGATTTTACGCCGCCGTCCCGTTTTGTACGCGCGGTCGCGTTTAAGGAAACCGCCCTTCCGACGGAAACGGCAGCTGAGACGATCTTTCAGGCGTTCCACGTTCTGAATATGTTTGATATCCCCAAAGGGGCCGTGCGCGCGCCAACACCAGAAGGTGTGCATACAGACTATACGGTTTGGACTGCAGCCTCTGACACCCAAAACCGCGTGTATCACTTCAAGACCTACAAGTCTCAAACGGTGCAGAGTGTAGATGTCAAACAAGCGCTGGAAGGTCTGACGGCCCCCAAATTCGTGCCGTCCGAGACCGACTTTGTCATTAACGACCGAACAGGAGATTTCTAAAACGCTCCGGAATTCAGGACCACCGTGCTTCAGCCGTGGGCTGGGGCACGTTTATTCTCGCTTTCCAGCCCATGCAGGAGAACGAATGACGCCATAGTTCACAGATCGTGGGTCCGAAGATACACGGCTTTGCATTCGCGCCGAACGGCCGGAAAGCGGGCGCGAATGCAGAAACCAAACTGATCATTCAACTTCGGTTTAGGGCCGATCCGCAAATGTGAGAATGGTGCAGAGGAAAGGGCTTTCCCCGTGGATTGGGACGTTTGAGACCACGCACAGAGCGTACCACCGGATGGACGACCACTGAGGTGATAACACGAGTCGCTTACCCAAACGGTGTATGACACGCGAGTAGCGGAGAGATCGCATCGCCTTTGTCACCTGCAAGGACGCACCACAGGTTGGTGCACTCAAAGCTGGCATATGCGATCGCGCAGATGATGATGCTTAACATGCTTGCCCACGACTCATACAAACCGACAGATGAGTGTAGAAGCGATATTCAGTTTAACTGAATTATTCAGGATCTTTAAAAATATGTAAGATTGGCCTGTGCAGGTCAGCTTGTCGGTCAGGTGGTTTTCATAGTTCTAAAATTCTCATTTTGTACCAATTATTAACGAGATTCTTTCTGCGCCTTTCAATGTAGATCCCTGACGTAGCGTAATGATGTCCAGAACTGTATCCTACAGAATGCAGCGCACTTTCCCACAATACATTTGGTTCTACAAAATATAAGATTTGACAACTCCAAGGCTAGCATGCACTGCCTTCAGCAGCCCGCAGGTCACAAAATAGGCGACCTCCTCCACTGCGCCGAAACACCTGGAGAAGGCCGCCACGAGGATTGGCCGGGTTCTTGGAGTGAGTGGCATCGTCAGATGCCGGTGTGCCCCGGTTTGGGCGGGCTGTGAATCCACCAACCCTCGAAGTTCTGCTAATCAATCCACCCCTGCATCATGCGTGTGCTTTCTTGCAGTCACTTTTCACCAAGATGAAAATCATGACAGATTTGCGGGTTCTGGTTCCACGCGTCACTTCTTTCGTTGCGCCAATACCGCACTCAGCCCATCCGGTATCCAACGTTTCTGAGCGTGACGATCCGCTGGCCTTCGGCCCCGATCTTGCGGCGCAAGCGGCCAACATAGACGTCGACTACATTTGTCAACGGGTCCTCGTGCACCCCCCAGACAGAATTCAGGATGCGTTCGCGCGACAGCACACGGCCTGTGTTGGTAAGAAAGAGCAGCAACAGATCACGCTCTTTCTTTGACAGCTTGATTTCTTGCCCTGCTACCGAAACCTGAAGCGAAGTCCGATCAAACTTCAGGTCTCCGCAGATGATCTCGGTGTCGCTGAGATTGCTTGCATACCCGTTGGCACGGCGATGCAGTGCCTCGACCCGCGCGATCAGCTCGTCGAAGTCGAACGGCTTGGGCAGGTAGTCGTCCGCGCCGATCTTCAGCCCTTCGACCCTTTCTTCCGGGCTATCCAGAGCGGTCAACATCAGGATCGGTGTCTTCGATTTGCGGGCGCGCATCTTGCGGCACACGTCCTGACCCTGAATGCCGGGCAGCATCAGGTCCAGAAGAATGACGTCATAGGTGTTTGTCGCGGCAAGCTCCAAGGCATCTTCACCATCCGGAGCATGATCCACCGCCCAGCCCTCGGCGGATAAACCGCGCCGTATGAAATCGGCAACGCGGGCCTCATCTTCGACAAGCAAGATATTCATGACGTGCCTCAACTCTTTCGCTGTTCGAAACTGCGCCGACAAAATCAGGTTAGCCCTGATGTCCGCGCATCAACCCCTTTTTTGCATCGTGCCGGTTTGAACAACTTTCATCCGGGCAACCTTTGGCAGGGTTATGAAGATCCGCAACCCGCCCTCGGGCCGATCCTGAAGATCGACAGCTCCACCATGCGCCTCAACGATGGATTTTACCACCGGCAGCCCCAGGCCGCTGCCTTCGGTACCTTGCCCCGACGCGTTCGAGCCCCGAAAGAACCGATCAAAGGCCTGGGATTTCTCTGCCGCGCTTAGCCCCGGCCCGTCATCCTCGATGGCTATCGTGCACGAAGCAAGCCCCTCGTCCAGCTTGACCCCGATCGTCGGCCCCCCATAGCGCCGCGCATTCTGTAGCAGGGCCAGCACGGATTGGCGGAGACGCACCTCATCGACCGATGCCATCACTTTGATGTCGGAGCTATCGAACCGAACCGGGTCGGGGAACATTGCGACAGCATCATGAACGATCTTGCGCAGGTCGGTTTGCCTGCGATCCAGCCTCAACTGGCCGGCCTCAAATCGCGCAACGGTCAGCATGTCGTCTACGATCTGATTGGTATGCTTTGCTGAATCCCGAATACGCGCCAGCGAATCCGAGGCCTCGTCGGGCAGGGAATTCGACGTCCGCAGGGTAACATCGGCCTCGCCCAGAATGATGGCCAGCGGGGTGCGCAGCTCATGGCTTATATCCGCCATCAACCGCTTGCGGTTTTCCTCGCCGGTCTCCAGCTTATCGATAAGCTGCTGCAGCTCGGCCGTTCTGACGGCAACGGTATCTTCAAGCCGCCGCTTCTGTTCGGCGCGGCTGGCCTCGCGCGCGGCGAGGCCCTCGGCCATGCCGTTCAGCACGGTGCCCAGTTCGCGAAACTCCAGACTGCCACCAAGATGGACCGGCTCGGAATAGTCGGCCCTGCGCAGGCGACCGATGCCATCTGCCAACCGTGTCAGCGGCTTTCTGATCTGCCGGTTGAACGATACAAGCCCCACCAGCAGGACCGCGATCGCGGCCAGAACAATCATATAGACCAACCGCTCGTTCCATTGCCGAAACGCGATTGCCTCGGCCAGAACATCCTCGACCTCTTCAATCTCTTCATCCAGCGCGGCCTGAATCTTTTGATCAAGCGCGTCATCGATATCTCCATCAAGCAGACCCGCCAGGCGTTCTATCTGAACAAAGGTCTCAATCGGGTTGCCTTCGGCTGAGAGGCTTGCGATGGCCGCGTTGACGGATTCGATATCATCCTCAATCTCATCAAGCAGTTCCAGTTCCTCGATCTCTTCGTCGCCCACCATCTGAATCTCACGCGCGATGGTCTTACGGATCGCTTCCAGAGTCTGGGCGATCTTTGCCCGCAGTTCGACTTCACTCACCCCGTCGTCCCGATCCCCGATCAGCAGCGCATCGCCGTGCTGCTTGAACAGGCGGTAGAGGTCCGCTTCCAGCCGCAGATGCAGCCCATAGGATTCCTGCGCCAACTGTATCCGCGCATCCCACCACCGGGTTTTTTCGAGGCTGTATAAGGTCAGGCCCGCCAGCCCGCCAAGAAAACCGACAAGAACCATAGCATAGATACCAAACAGGGTAGATGAGCGCATGTCAGACGGCCTTTGAGTTCTCTTCCAGATTAAGAGGGATGGTTTCTTCGACCAATATGATCGTAGCGCTGGACAGAGCCTGCAGCGTCGCAAGCAAGTCAGCCTGATGGGATTTGCACAATTCCCACCGCACCGAGGCGATGACAATGACATCCGCCCTGCCAAGAACAGCGCGTGCCAGGTCCAGCGGCAATGTTTGATGCGGTAGCAGGCCGTTGCCGTTTTCTGCCAGGCGCTGATCAAGACCGCGCGGCGCAGACAGCAGATCAGACAAGCCAAAGTGCCGCATGATCTCCGATATCTTCCTGTCGCCAGGCCGTCTCCTGCACATCAAGCTTGCGGAACGGCGCAAACTGCCCTGAAGGCCGATATGTTCATCACCGACAAAGGCCACTTTCGGGGTCTTGTCCTGCCTGCTGAAGCGCACGTTGATGTCCGCGCGCCGGTCGAGCCCCGCGATACACCGCGCGATGGTCATCGCGTGTTTACCTGTCAGAGTCGAGACAGCGCTATGTCCCGCCATGAACGCGATGGGCGTCTGATCAACTTCTCCGGTGACTTCGACTGCAATGGGGCCGGTGCAGGGCGTCGCTTTCCGCAGCACCTCGGGTTCCGACAGCAGCCTCTCGGCCTTCTCGCGCGCCACACGCCACGCGCAATACTGGTCCCATGCCCCGGCGAGCCTCTGCAGCGGATGGGCGACCAGTGCAATGACCGAAAGACAGGCAGCAACCGTGGCTGGCGCTATGCCGGTTTGGCTGGCTTGCCAGAGCATTAGAAGACCGGCAAGGGCCACCCCCAATTGCAGCGTTGCCTGAAGACTGGCGGTTCGGCCCCTGCGCGCCAGCGCACCGTCGCGCAGGGATGTACCCTGAGCGTTCAACCTGCGCAGCTCTTGGTCAGTGCGGCCCATCAGGTCCAGTTCCGGTGCAATCGCGATCCGCTCGATCATGGAAATCGCGATATTTGCCCGACGGCTGCGCAGGTTCCGATGCCGACGCCGCAGGTGCCACGCTAGGGCCGCCATCAGCGCAACAGAAAATCCCAGCGCAGATACGCCGCTGATCGCAAGCGTCGGATTCAGCGCATACAGAATGGCGCCCGCGCCCGGAATCACCACGGCAGCGGACCACACATCAGGCAGGCCCCGGCCAAACCAGAGGCGAGCCGCCGAAAGATCCCCCACGAAACGCAAGGACAAAGCCCCCAGCCGACGTTCTTCGTGGCGGGATTTCGGAAGGCGCGCGATCTTTCGATACAGAACCTGACGCAGCGAGATCGCGTAGCTCTGGCCCAACGCCTCGGCGCGGTATTGCGATATCAGCAGACACAGCGCCGCGACAACTCCTGCCAGTGCCAGTTGCGCGACGGTTTCCACGGCCAGGACATTGCCCGCGTGCAGCGCTGCGAACGCATCCCGAGTGGCAAAGGCGGCAACGGCCAATGCGCCCGCCTGCAGGATGCTGCTGGACACCACCAGGACCGCATCAATGATGCGGTCCCTTGTGGCCAATCCGGGGAGGAGTTTCATGCGGCCACATCTTCAGGTGTGCGTCGCATCAGCGGCACGACATGTTGGGTGATGACCTCGGGCGACCACAGGTCTTCGCGCGACAGGATCGGGCGGCCCGTGACCTCGGTGGCTTCGGCAGCGGCCAGAGGCGAGCAACTGACCATCCCCGAAATCGCAAAGGGGCTGAGACCCGCCTGATCCAAAACGGTCACACCGCCAAACGCGCTCAGCGCATCCGGGGCTGCGAACAGGATACCATCCAGACGGTCGCGAATGCGCGACGATTGCAGGATGGCCCGGGTTTCCTGCTGGAACACACCATCGGCAATCTCAACCACCACGACCTCGACCCCGCGCGTGGCGGCAGTGGCAACCAGCGTTTCAAAGCCCGCTTCGATCTGCGCCAGCGGCATTCGGTAAGTAGTGGCCATCCCGACATCCGTAAAATCAAGGGCCGGAGCGCCACCGTCCTCAAAACTATTGAAGTCGCCAAAGGCGCCGGTGCCGGTGGCCTTGATCCCAGCCACGGCAAAGCCCGACCGCATCAGGCCGTGCCCAAGGCTCGACGCGGCGGTTGTTTTGCCAGAGTTCATGGATGCGCCAAAAACACCGATGACAGTGACCTGATCATTGGATGGCAGGCTGGGCAGAGCATAATCTGCCACGTTGATCACCCGCCCCTCCGCAGTCGTCAGCAAACCGAGAGGTTTCAACCGAGTGGGGTCTTCCATACGGACATGGGCCGCGTCCACCCGCCCGGCGACACCGCCGCCTGCGACCAAATCAATCAGATCGTCATCAATGATTGCACTGGCCAGAAACTGATCCGGCGCATAGCGATCCCCCAGGCAAAGGACGACGAAATCGCCCGGATAACTGGCTGAAGCGCGGCGCTCGGCCAATTGAATTTTCTTGTGGTGCCCGATCTCAGCAATCTCGCACAGGATCAGATCACCCGCCTTTGCGGCGTCCATCCGCGTGGAAAGTCCGCGCACGTCGGATCGATCGACTCTGCGGGTAGTAAAGGCCCATTTTGCAATGTCGCAGGCAAAAGGAGTGGTTTGGGGAAACTGTGTCATGCTTAACTCCGTGACTGGCTGTTCGATGCTTTCGTTTTGCCAGCGCCATGTGAGAAAAATCGCAAAACCGGATGAAACTACGGCATGTGATCAGATGAATGACAGATGAACGCGACGGGTCTAGATCAATCGTCATCCTTGTCATCATCGCCGCCGTCATCGCGGTCATCACCGTCATCTCTATCGCGCTCACCGTCGTCGCCGTCTTCGTTTTCCCGCTCGCCCCGATTACCCGCGTCGGTCTCACGCGTGCCTCGGTTGTCTTGTCTGTCCTTCCCGTTGTCCCGTCCACCACGCAGTTCCATAATCGTGATGCGATTGTCTGCGTTGCGATCTATATCCTGAAGCAGTTTTCTTGCCCCCGCCGTCCCAAAGGCAGCCACAAGCTCATCAAAACTCAGAACACCATCCGCGTTCGTATCCACCGAGCGAAAGCTTGCAGTTTGCGCCTCGGCCGTGCCGACGTGCCCCAACCCGACGCATAGAATACAAGTCAGAAATATAACGCAGACGGCGTGACAGATTGCCCCCGGCCAGCGCTTGGTCCTACATCCATTCCCCGACACAAATGTTCCTTTGCCCATCGGCCCTTCGCGGGAACCAGTGTTTTCTTAACTCCAGTTGGATAATATGGCGCGTGCAAATGAAGCGCGCATATTCAGAAAATGAACAGAAAATGAACGTGCGAGGGGAATTTCAGAAAACGCATTGATGCAATGTCGGTTGGAAAACCTGTTAATAAGGCATCGGCGGCGCAACTTCGCGCCACCGTGAAACTTGGCTTGCCTCGGTCGTTAGCTCGATCAAGGACGAGTCTAAGTCAGGTCAGGTCTTCGATCCGCGCATCAGGGGCGTTGCGCTTGACGGATTCGATGCCGTTGTCGCGTCCGGATGCACTTGTATAGCTTTCGCTGGTTCCGATAACCTGGCCATTGCTGGCTTTCAGGTTGAACATATGGCCACCGGATTTGGTTTCCTTTCGCTCATACCTATCGTCGTTCGGAGCGTTTGTTTTTACCGATGCGACGCCGTTTTCGGCGCTGGCCTTTTGGACATACCCTTCACTGGCCAGAATGATCTCTCCATTTCCCGCCTTTAGCCGGAAACGGTATTCTCCGGCTTTGTCTTCGTAAATTTCAAATTTTCCTGCCATGTAAGCCACCTCATTGATGTAGAACCCAAACGCGCCACGACGTTGCGTTTTTTGCCAGACAGTCACAAGAAGAAATTTGTGTTGTGGAACTCCAGCTTAAGGGGCGACCACAGAGTCTGACAAACAAAGGACCTGTTGGTTCCGCGCTGACCCGGGTCATCTACGCATTCAAGGATTTCCGCCTGTTGTTGATGGAATACAATGACACACTGTAAGATCACCCGCGTTCACATATAGTATGAAATTATTCTCAGACGGAACGCGCACTTCAATTGTCCTAATTCAAAACAAGCAGTCCTACCCCAAAATCAGAACTATGCCACAGATCGTGAAGTCGCTTGGGACCTCCTCAAAAAACATAAAGCCCCAAAACGCTACGAAGGTCTCATATGCATCGCCAAATGCGGCAATAAACTGAGGTCGTGGCAACTGATAGCTGCGGGCAAGTGGGATGCGGCCGCAGCTTTCAAACGCCGTATAATAAGTCAGCTCTGGGCCGCCCTAATCCGTGCAAGCTGGTCTGCTCTTCAAAATGCCGCGGTTGCTCCGATGGCAGCAGGGAGTCCATGTTTCACAGGGCTTTATTGACGAACTGCGGGACGTTCTCGACGTCCCACACTCTGAATGACATAGTTTCTCATAGTGATTGGAAACGGAATGAGACAATGATGGCAGTCGATGAATCTTTTTGGCACAGATACTACGACATTCATAACCAAGCGCGATTTGTCGAATTGGTGGACACCTTTTACGATACGAACGCGTCATTTGCTAACCCCCGAAAGCAGTTTCGTGGACGCGATGAGTAAAAAAATTACTTTCAAGGTGCTGGAGAGTTTGCAAAGCTGACACTTTCCCCTACCGAGATATGGGTCAAACCCCGTGTCACGGCGACGGAGTTGGATTATACCGCTGAGGCAACGCAAGACATCCCAAATTTCGTTACTGGTCCTCTCGAAGCCGGGCAGATAGCCAAGATTAAAATGGCAGCAACCTATCGGATGAAAGAATCTTTGATCGTTCAGGCGTTTGTGTTTTGGGGCCTAGAAAGCAGCTGAAAATAAATTTGAACGGGAGCTTTTTCCGCGCTGTGATTTCTTCCATCATCTGATTTTGCGGGCGCGGCGAATGGCCGGTTTGAGGGGCCGCGCCGCAACGGACTGAGACACGGGCGAACGGCCGCAATGGGCCGCCAACGAAAGCGGCCCGTAGTATTCAGATTTCGATGGCCTCCGCTATGGCAAGTGCATCCTCAAGCTCAACACCGAGATAACGAACGGTACTGTCCATTTTTGTATGCCCAAGTAAGAGTTGCACCGCGCGCAGATTGCCCGTCTTTTTGTAAATCTGAGTAACCTTTGTGCGCCGCATAGAATGTGTGCCATATGCGCTGGCTTCCAAACCTATAGACGTGACCCAATCACGCACGATCCGGGCATACTGGCGCGTTGAATTGTGCAAACGCTCATGGAAACGCCCTGGCCAAAGCTATTCAGACCCAACCATGAGTTCATCTTCCATCCACTTCTCGACGGAGGTCCGAGTACCTTCAGAAATTTCGAAGCGGACCGGTTTCTGAGTTTTACTTTGCAGCACCGAAGCCCGCTCCTTGATCTGACCAGAGGCCATGATGTCAACGACTTTCATCTTCACCAAGTCACAGCCGCGCAACTTGCTGTCGATGGCCATATTGAAGAGAGCGAGGTCGCGATGGTTCTCTGCGAGCTCCAATCTTACTCGAATTGCCCAGACGTGTTTGGGTTTTAGCGGGCGTTTTTGACCGACGATGCGTCCCTTGTTCCAAGCTGGGCGAAGCGCGCGAATGGCAGGAAGGTTTGGTGTTTCCATGACTGATCCTCCGATCCGCCATGCCCTCCCATAACGACAACCCGACGTTGACAACGCACTATATCATAGGATTGCTGCGCTGCCTCCGAGGTCTGCTTCGAGCCCAAACTTAAAGGTGCTGCAGGTCGCACGAAGGTCCGCAAAGCGCGATTTATGCTTTTGTAGACTCTGTTGTGGTGGGCAAGCTCGAGCTTCTTTCTGTCAACTTATCCCAAGTGAGTTTCAGTTTCAGCGCGCCTGAACTTTCGCCTTCAACAATCCAGAAGTTCGCCTTACCCTTTAATGTTCCAGATAGTTCAACTTCGACCTTATCCGGACCGCGAACACCGATTCGATCAATCTCCGACTGCAAGCTCTCCGCAACCCCAGCAATTGATTTGCTAACCTTCTCAAACCCTTCTTCTAGAAAATCAGATGCGGCAGAGACGCCTTCTAGGTCAGAACCAATCGATTTCTCGTTTTCCTCACGCTCCACTTCCATGAAGATCGCACCGCCGTGCGCAGTCAAAAGCTTCAGAGTCTGCTTTGCCATAGTGCTATTATCCCTGATGTTGATTTTGGTTACCGCAACCGCTTGAATAGGGTTTTTGGGAAAGCACACAAATGTCAATACGAACGGCACTAGTAACGGTGCAGGATAGTGAGGGGCGCGCCGTAGGCAATGGGTTTCTAGCATTAGACGGACAGATAATAACCTGCGCACACGTTTGGGATGAGTGCAATGGTGTGGGATCGGTCCAGTTTAGAAACGTAGTCGACCGTCCCGTCTACCCTGTGAAAATTGCCCAAGGGGGATATTTTCCAGTTGCAAAGTCGCGTCAAGATGGCGTCTCAGATATTGCGATACTGAAGGTCGTTGAAGACCTGCCCAACGAAATAAAAAAGTCCGGTCTCAGCCTCGCCAGAGACGCAAAACCTGATGGCACCTCAATCTGCATCCACACTTATCTTAGTCGAGTCGATGAGGTGAAATTAGTTTCTGGTAGCTTAGGCGGGCTTAGTGACACCGGTCATCGCTGGATAGTTGCAGGCAATGATTTTTCTCAATGGGTTCAGAAAGGAACCAGCGGTTCAGCCGTGTTCACAGAGAATGGGGAAGTCGTAGAGGGGATTGTTAGTGCTATCGATAAAGAGTCCAAGGAAGCACTCATCGTTAACGCCTTGTCTCTGCGATTTGCGCTGGATGAAGTCGACGAGCCAGATGACCAACCCAGCCTGAAAATTGGTAAGAGTAACGTCAAGCCTATTCATATTGATCTCTTCAGTCTTGGAGATTGGCTTCTTCGTCACCCGGCGTCCAAAATGCTCCTGGAGCAGCCTAAAACCACTCTATCTAGCTTGCCGATTAGTGGTGTTCTCGACATTCTCAGAATCCTCGATGAAATTGAGCTTCCGAGCAATATACATACACACTTTGACGTATCCAGAACGCGCGAAGAAAGGGATGAGAAACTTATTAGCATTTCACTAGCGTATGCGTTGTGTGCGGATCACAACGCAAATTATCTGAAGGCCATCGTCGTTGACTGGGCTCGTCGAGTTTCTTCTGAAGATGAAAAGGAACGAGTTTCTTCTAAAATTTTGCGAGAGTTGTTCAAAACTATGAGATCATCGCAAATATCTACCGATGCACGACGGCGAATTTATTTTGAGATTCTAAATTCGTTTGAGAAATCAAATAGAAATACTAGGAAATCTTTTTATCCGTTTGTTGAGTGGATATTGAATATCAATAAGGGAAACTCACAGGATTTAGACTTCATTCTTGACGCACTTCTGGATTTAGATGCGGATCTATCAGAGAAGTCCGACAAAAACCTTTCCATCTCTATAAAAAATCTTATTGCAAAAACCTCTCTGAGAATCCGTTCTATCAGTGAAGAAAATGAAATATTTTATCCAGGAGTTGTTAAAGTAAATCAGTCAAGGCTAATTAGATATGAATTATTTTCAAGCATTACACCGATCACAAACTTTGAATGGTATAGCATCACAAGTCGAGGGAAATACGAAGCGGAAAGAAAGCCAATGCACCCTTATACCCTTTCTGTATTATCAGAGAGCGGTGAAGAACACTGGAACTTATTGTCCGCTAGCATTGATTCTTTTGTTGAAACTCTAAACCAATCTTCCGGTAATTATTTCTGGGATGTTCCAACTGTGTCCGAGTGGCTGGCATTGTCTAGTTGCGAGGATCAACCCTATCCCTGGGGACACGAGCCGCCAACCCCAGAGCGAGCAAATCTAAACTACGATATTGGTCAACGATCATTGAAGGTAGTCGGAAGATGCCCAACTGGTGCGACAAAAGATGGTGTACAGGATGCGTGTGGCAATGTTCACGAAGTTGTCAGAGTTAGAAGGGATGGTCAGTTTCCTGAAGGTTTTCGTTTGGCAGGGGGGTGTTTTCAGAATGCCCCTATGTCTTGCCAGTTTTTTCGAAAGTTCAAGCGCAAGCGCAAGCGTGGTGGGGAAGACAACCGACAGAACGTTGGCATCCGACTGGTACGAATTGCATCGAAAGATATTGAAAGTAGGAATTATGAGTTCGACTTTGAGGCCATGGAAGAACGAGATTGAAAACGTGCCTCAAACGGAAAAAAATGTTGCAACCTTACGTGAAGATGGTGCGCTGGTCAGAAACCGTCGAGATCGAAAGCTTGGAACAGATCGTTGATGAGATCAGTTTTTTAGCTTCCCGAAACGTCTTGCTTGTAGAAGGAACCGGACCTTCGATTAACCTCTGCGAATGCCTGCTTCGTCCCGCGTTGTGTGAGTTCAGCCAACCTTTGATTTTGCGATTGCAGCGAATGGCCGGTTTGACGGGCCGCACTGCAGCAGCGAGTTCGTAGTACGATCGGCAGCAAAGGGCCGCGCTTATCAATTTCCACATATTGGTGTAGTCTTTTCCGATAGCGTGTCCGGGTTTGATGTCGAAGATGGAAAAAGTACTGGGCTTTGGCGGGTTTTTCTTCAGGGCAGACGAGCCTGCTACTTTAGCGGCATGGTATCGTGACAATTTGGGCATTGACCTTGTACCAAACGACTATGAAACACCGTGTTGGACGTAGGAAGCAGGCGAGACTGTATTTGCCCCGTTCGAAAAAGTGACAGAGTATTTCGGGAACCAAGAAAAGGCATTTATGCTGAATTTTCGTGTTCGCGACATTGAGAAAATGATCGCACAACTCGAATCTAAGAATGTTGAAGTCCGTCGCGATCCAGATTCGCCTTATCCAAATGGCAAGTTCGCGTGGCTCAATGATCCAGAAGGAAACCCAATTGAGCTTTGGGAACCCGCCTAGCATTCGATCAGCGTCTCGGGGTTCCAAGCGGCTATCTTGCGACCTTGCGTTGTTTACCGGTTGTCGGATTTGCATATCCTCGCGCGTCCTTGCACCATGTGAATGATGCATGGAGGCGAAAATGATATACGCAATCACGATTTATGGGGAGCCGGGCGTGTTCGAAGCGCTGCCCAAAGATCGCCAGGACGAGGTGATGTCAGGCCACGGCGCACTGCAATCGGCGTTATCAGAGCGCGGGGAGTTCGTGTCGATGAAGCTGATGCCGCCGACCTCTGCCGTGATGGTCGAGCCCGCTTCGACCGAAGACGCAATGACACTGATCACTGACGGTCCATTCGCCGAAACAAAGGAGAACTTCCTTGGGTTCTATGCCGCGGAGTTCAAGGATCTTGATGAGGCATTGGAATTCGCAAAGATGATCTCATCCCCCGTTGCAAGGCTTGAGGTGCGGCCAGTGGCCTGGGCGGGTGGTGTGATCTCGTCGGAATAGATCATGTCGGACTGGCTTGAGGCTACATTCACTCTGCACCGACCACGCGCGCTTGCGGCACTGACCCGATTCTTCCGGGATATCGACATGGCGGAAGAGGCGTTTGCCGATGCCTGCCTGAAGGCTCTGACGGCTTGGCCCAAAGACGGAGCACCTCGTGACCCGTTGGCGTGGTTGTTGGCGACGGCACGTAACTCGGGCCTGGATCATGTGCGCAAATCACAGCGTCGTGCGGCAATCCTGTCGCGCCACAGTAAGGAGTTTCAGCCGATGCCCGCCGAAACACCGGACCCGGACGAGATGCGCGATGACGTATTGAGACTGCTGTTCATCTGTTGCCATCCGGAACTTGACCGTCGGGATCAGATTGCCATTGCGCTGCGCGTGGTCCTTGGGTTGAACGTGGACGAGATCGCGAGCGGATTTCTGATCAAGCCCAAGACTATGGAACAGCGGATCACCCGTGCGAAAAAGAAGATTGCCAGTAACCCGGTTGCTTTCGAAACACCCAGCCCGGTCGAGCGGGGTGCGCGCTTGGGCGAAGTCTCACTGATGATTTACTTGATGTTCAACGAAGGGTGGTCGACCTCGGGTGGTCCAAAGCAAATCAGGCAGACCTTGTGCGAAGAGGCGATCCGCTTGGCCCGTCTGCTTGCAGCCTTGTTTCCGGCAATGGGGGAACAGGCTGCCCTGCTGGCGCTTTTGTTGTTTCAACACGCCCGACGGCGTGCACGCATTGACGGGGACGGAAAGCTTGTTACGCTGGACGATCAGGATCGTAGTCTATGGGATCGCGCGGACATCGCCGAGGCGACGGGTCTTTTGCAAAAGGCCCAGCGGACTGGTCATCATGGTGTCTATATCATTCAGGCTGCAATCGCAGCGACACATGCCCAGGCGACCTTGGTTGATCAAACGGACTGGGCGTCGATTGAGAGTCACTACGCTGCCCTCTACGCATTGCAGCCAACGCCTGTTGTCCGACTTAATCAGATAGCAGCGCAGGCCAAGCTCCATGGCCCGCATTACGCGTTGAAAGCGATGGAGCCGCTGGCACGGGATTTATCGGCGTATCGCTGGTTTCATGCCATGCGCGGAGGGCTTTTGCAGGAAGCGGGTGACCACCAAGCTGCGATTGCGGCCTTTGAAACGGTGATGACCCTTGGTCCAACCGCGCCCGAATGTGTTGCGATCACTGAAAAAATTGCAATCAGTCAAAAAATTTTGCGTAGCTTGTAGGGATCGCGGCGCGTCGTGCGTCCTTGGATCAGACCCGTATGTGGCGGGTGTAACCAAGGGAGACGCACATGAGTATTCTTGAGATGACCACTGTCGGAAACTCCGGCTGGATCGGACATTCCGGCCCGGATCAGGGCAAAGCCAAAGCCTTCTATCAAGAGGTGCTGGGCTGGACGATCAATGACATGCCCATGCAGGACGGGTCGAGTTATTCTGCTGCTGTCGTAGGCGAAACCGCAATTGGTGGCTTTTCCCCCATGCCAGAGGATCACGGTAGCTGGACGATCTTCTTTACCGTGGCCGACGTGGACGCCAGTGTCGCCAAGGCTGAGGCCAAAGGCGCCGCGATTGTTCAGCCTGCGATGGATATGCCGGGGGTCGGTCGTATGGCCACTCTGACTGACCCGCAAGGGGCGCGGTTCGCGCTGATCACCTATGAAAGCATGGCATCTTGAGCGCGGCAAAGGAGGGATCAGATGGAACAGTTTCCGCAAATCGCGCTGGCCGTCACGGCAATGTTTGTTTTGATGAGCATTCCGATGGCGATTGCCGTTGGTGTGCGTCGCACCAAGACTGGAATTCCTTTGCTTCACGGTGAGGATGAAAGCCTGCTGCGACTGATGCGAGCGCATGGGAACTTCATCGAATATGTCCCGCTCGCCCTGCTGGCCCTTGCAGGGGCAGAGATTGCGGGAACTGCACCTTGGCTCGTCGCTGCCTGTGGTGGTGTGCTGTTGCTCGCGCGTGCCATTCACTATTTCAGCCTGAGTGCTTCGGTGAATGGCAGAGGGCGCGCGGTTGGGGCGGCGCTCACAACATTGACCATGCTGGTCCTTGCGTTGGCGATCCTCTGGCAGCTTTGGGTAACCAACTGATGCCCGTGGATGAAACACTGAACGCCCGCATTCGAGAGGCTTTGGCCGCTCATGTGGGCATTTCCGAAAAGCGGATGATGGGCGGGTTGTGCTTCTTTTTGAACGGCAACATGCTTTGCGGTGCACGGCGGCACCCGGACGGGGTAGGGCGGTTCATGTTCCGGGTTGGCAAGGCGAACGAGAGCGTCGCCCTGAAAAACCCCACGGCCCATGCCGTGATCCACGGAGACCGCAAGCTGGGTGGTTTTGTTCGAGTGGACGAAACAGATTGCGATGGCGCTGCATTGAAGCGTTGGCTGCACCTGTGCCTTGAACACGCCGCGGCGCTGCCCAAGAAAGACTGAACGGAGGACTTCATGGCCCAGTTTGACTGTTTCTCGCCTGAAGCGGTTGGCTTTCTGCATGACCTGAAAGCGAACAACACGAAAGATTGGTTTGCAGCGAACAAAGCGATCTATGAAACCCACCTGAAAGCGCCCAGCAAGCTGTTCGCCGATGACATGGCGCTAGCCCTGGGTGGACTGACCGGACAGGATCACAGCAGCAAGATCTTTCGGATTTACCGCGATGTTCGGTTCTCCAAGGACAAGACACCCTACAACGCCCATCTGCACCTTGCGTTCATGCCGACGGGGCAGGGGGATCAACCGCCGATGTGGTTCTTTGGGTTCTCTCCTGAAATGCTGTCCCTCGGTTGTGGGGTTTTTCAGTATGAAAAAGGATCTTTGGACGCATTCCGCGACGCTATGGCGGGTCCCCTCGGGGCGGAGTTAATCCAGACCACCAAAGAGATGCGAGAACGGGGCTACAGGATCGGTGAGCCGGAGTTGAAGCGTGTGCCGTCCGGTTTTGACAAAGACCACCCCCGTGAGGAAGCGTTGCGGCGCAAGGGCTTTGCAGTTTGGATGGATGCCGAGACCCAAGCCTTTGTTCTAAAGTCGAATCTGACGGAGCGAACAACCGCCGAGTTCGCCAAGCTGATGCCGGTGTTTCAGCTGCTTTCCCGGATCAAGTGACCCCACTATTGCGAACGCAGCGGATGGCGGCTTTTACGGGGTGCCGCAACTTGGTTCCGGTTGGATGAACGACAGGAATGGGCCGCTATTGCTGTGTCGAGTCTTCAGGTCACTTAGCGGCAGCTTCGAGCCGGTGCAGCGCTAAATCAAACACTTGACCCTCTACACCCAGAGCGCCGTCCCAAGGGACATGCTAATGGGTTTAAACATCTACCTACTGTTTGCTACCCTTTACCATGATTAGTCCTAACCGATATGCATTTCGCAAGATGACGTCAGCAGATTTTGCGATGATTTCGGCATGGCAATCGTACCCACATGTACGCGAATGGTGGGATACCAATGAGCCAAGCACGAACAGAGACCTGGAAGACACGCGGGTCGAACGATGGATCGTTTCGCTTGAGGTACGCCCATTTGCATATATCCAGGACTACACAGTTCACGGTTGGGAGGATCATCATTTCTTCTCCCTTCCACCGAGATCTCGAGGTATCGACCAGTTCATTGGCGAACCAGATATGATCGGGCGAGGGCACGGCCCGGCCTTCATTTCAGAGCATCTGAAAGGATTGTTCGCCGCAGGTGTCCCGGTCGTCGCAACAGATCCGCACCCTGAAAATGCACGCGCGATCGCGGCTTATAAGAAGGCGGGATTCTTTGCCTTTGGTCCTGCGCGGCAGACGTCTTGGGGGCCGATCTTGCCGATGAAGGCCAACCTTTAGATAATCTGGCTGCGCCAGCCTGTTCGTCTGGCGCAAGCGCCTTTTCCCTTAAACGACCCCATGTTCTGTTACTTGCAGCGGATGCGACACCGCCCAATCAGCAAGAAAGTCGGACATTTCAGGATCTGTTGCAAATTGCGCGGCTTTTCGAGGAAGTGGTAAACCTCTCTCCAGTACCAAGTGCGCACACTTGATGTGATGGCGATGTGCTCTTTGCGGACAGTTTTCGGACCCGTGGATGATAGTTGACAGCAGTGTGCCTCCGTACGCATTTGTTTGGTCTAGGTCCGGTTTCTGGTCCAGAAAATACGACATGACTTCGGGCATGCCTTCCCAACCAGCAAGGTGCATGGGCGGCATTCCCATCTCGTCCGGCAGATTTGGGTCAAAGCCAATTTCGACCAGGCGCTGCATATGAGGCAGGGTTCCTTCGCGCCAGACGAGGCGGCAAAGAAGAAACCTCATCTCTTGCGACAGGGTATTCATGTCGATCTGGTCGTCCTCCTTTGACGTACCGTCCGCTGCCCGAGCCAGTTGCTCTTCAATCAACCTCAACTGCGTGGATGCACCTGTGCGCTCCAGTACCGACGCCACATCCCGGCTTCCGAAGATGCGTGCAAAAGCATAAGGAGAGCGGCCGCGGCTCACGGCATTTGGGTTCGCGCCATGCTCCAACAAAAGCTGAACGATTTCGCCCGAAGTCAAACGCCGTGCCGCCTGATGCAAGGCGGGGATCACCAGTGTAGGGTCACCCGACGGATGAGGATTGATGCTTTCATTGGGATCAGCACCGTGTTCCAGCAACAGCCGAACTGCATCGGTACTGTTGAAGTCAATCGCTCTGGGCAGTGCATTTGTGCCCTTCGGGTTTGCTCCATGTTCCAGCAACAAACGAAGACCTTCGGTATGGCCCAGTTCGGTGGAATGGTAGAGGGATTCATTGTCGTCAGGATTTGCCCCATGTTCCCACAGCCACTTGGCCAACGGCATGTTGTCCGAATGGCCGATGGCGCCGTAGAGCGCGGACAAGCGGTGATCTGTCTCGGGGTCGAATGCAAAACTATCATTCACGTCTGCCCCGTGTTCGACAAGCAATTCCGCCACGGCGAGCATCTCGGGTTCTTTTTCAGGCGCTGTCTTGATGTAATTCGAAAACGCCAGATGGCAGATTGGTCGCCGCGGAGGGTATTCGCGCGTCGCGGCACCGGCATCCTGCGCGAGGATTTTTCGCATTGCGGCCACGTCATAGAGAGCGACAAGAAGAGGCACCTGACCGTCGGCGAGGTCCGGCTCATCTGCAAGCAAATGCGTGATCGTCTCGTTTGAGCCATTGTAAAGCGCCCAACGCAGCCGACCCTGTTTCTGCGCGCGATCCATACCTTGCGTTTCAACGGCAAGTTTCAATGCCGGCCAAGAAGCGTATCCAGTTTCTCGTGCGATGACATGCAGACAATGCGCGTGTTTGTAGGCCCCGTTTGCGGGGGTTGCGACAATGCCGTGCACGCGCAAGATGGCGCCTTTGTCGTCTTCTGTCAGAGCTTTGCCTAAAGCCTTGGCATCACGGCGCAGTTGATCGAGTGATTTGGTCATCGGTCTTCCCTCCACTGCCCGACGGTCCGCTAATCCGGGCTGAGAAACCGATGTGGTTTTCACAAATCCTGTGCGAGGTGCCGATGACAGCTTTCCGCGGACCAGGGGGCCGCCTCGGAACAGCCTCAGGTCAACGTAGCGCTTGCGGGAATGTCCCGCAAGTCGGCAGCGGATCAGAGGGCAGTTTGGGCAATTGCTGTTCGCATCGAATGGCTGCCGAGTAGGCGGCGATCGCGGCTTTTCGGTTGGCGACTTGCTACCGGCTTTTGGGCCAGTCAATTCATCGATTTTGACTGGCAATCAATGTATACTATCGGCTCTAGCTGCCAACCCAACTGCACGTGGGAGGATCGAATGGACGATAGGAGCAGCCCAACTGAGGGAATGATCGACTATGCAGGAAATTCCCTCCCGCAGAAGCACTCAATTCAATCTCGCGCGGACGATGTTCGGGAGATGGCCGATAAGGTTCTGGCCTCATCTGACGAAATACACATTGCTGACTATGGCTGTGGCACCGGGGCAAACGCGATCTTGTCGGTCAAGCCTGCCGTAAAGTCCTTTGTAGATCGCTATCCGGGTCGCTCCATCTTTGTTCACCATGTCGATCAGGCGGAAAACGATTGGAATACCCTGTTTGATTGTGCTGCTGGCCAGGACGGTTACACCAATCTCTCTTCCAGTATTCGCCCTGTTGCAAGTGTGGGTAGTTTTTTTTCAATGGCTGCACCGGCATCGTCTATTGATGTCGGGACTTCGTTTGGGGCGAGCCATTGGCTCAGCACACAGCCGGTAATCTCTTCAAAGGGCACGCTTTGGTTCGCAGATTTGCAGGGAGAAGCTCGCCAGGAGCTCAAAAGAAAAGCGCAACACGACTGGGAAAGCTTCCTTACTTTGCGACATCGTGAATTGCGAAGTGGCGGCAGGCTTATGGTCTCGACGCTGGGGGCAATTGCTGATGCGGGCGAGGTCAACGGAATTTGCAGTTCTGGCCGACATACTTACCGCGCGATGTACAACGTTGCCGAAACGATGGTGAGTGACGGGTTGGTATCCGGGCACGCGCTACGCGACTTCGTTATGCCAATCTGGTTTATGTCCAGGGAGGAAGCTCTTGAACCCTTTCAACGCAACAAGGAATTGGCAGATGGATTTTTGATCGAACGAGCAGAGGTAGCTCCGGCTCAGCAAAACCTGGAGGATATCTTTGCAGACCAGATCAATGCGCCCCAAGAATACGCAGCAAGCTATAAGGGCTTTGTTCGCTCCTTCACCGAGTCCACGTTCAGGCAATCTTTGTTACGCAGTGACTCTGAGCAGAAGACTGAAACTCTTCTGGATCAGTTTTATGATCGTTTTGAAGCAACCATCAAAGAAGGAGGGGGCAGATACGCCTTTGAGATCTGGTTGTTGACGATTGAACTTAGAAGACAGTGAGCGAACAACCATGCAGGCTTGTTTCAATCTCACTTTTTCACAAGGCTTGTCGAAATAGTTCGCCAGCCCTTTTTAATCTTCACAGGAGTGTCAAAATGCGTTTTTTCGCCGCCATGCTTCTTCTCACCCACGCCCTTGCTGCTTCAGCTGACGGCGCTCCGGAATGCGGCCAATTTACTGTCTACTTAGAAGACCTGAAGATCACGTCTGGTGGCGACAAAATTGGGGACGTCGCGGTCGGGCACGTCACGGTTTTCAGTGAAGATGGACAGGTCATTGGTATGCAAAACGTCACGACAATGATAGCGCCCGGCGCAAGTGAGGGTAAAACCCAGCTAATCGTTAACGCTTACTTGACAATTGACACCAACCAACTGATCTACTCTGGCTCCTACCCCGCCCCGAGCAGTCCCGACACTGTGCCCCATTTCGAAACGCAATTGGCAGTTGTCGGTGGCACCGGAGTGTTCCAAGGAGCGAGTGGTCAGGTGAAATTCTTCAAAAAAGACAACAAGCGTGCTGCCGCGTTTGATGTCAGGTGCACCGGTTAGCCAAAGTCTTCAAGTGCCGAGGGCGGTCAGAAGTAAAGCAAGCTACTGGCTAATTAGGCCTAGATGCAAATTGTATTTCCTGATTCGTCATTAGTCTGTCCTCAATTCAAGCCGGTCTATCAAATGCCAAAACATCACGGTTCCAGTTGCAACTTGGAAGGATGATCGGCTGACGAAGTTCGCGAAGACAGCGCGTCTGGGGCTTGCATTGTTGGTTGGCTGATTTTCTCCTGGCTCGATTGTCTCGAAAGGCTCAAAAGATTTGTTCTAGACAAAGGGTTCCTTATCGAATTTGGCAACAAGCAGGCTGTCTGCCGATTGCATTGCGCCATTCGTCCAACCCTGTGATACCGACCACGCTTCGTTGCAAATGTGTATTCCCGGAACGGGTTCTTGCATGTAGGCGATGGAGTCCTGTGGGTTCACCCCAATACCCCACAGATGATAGGCAGCACCCCAGGGCTCGCGCCCCCAGTTCTGGTAGGTCGCAGCAACAGGTTCGGGCAAGTCATCACCAATGTCGTGAGATTTGCGGACCTGACTCCAGACCTCTTTCACAAGTCGCTCAGACGCTGGAAGAAGTTTGCGCATTGATGGCGCGATAGGATCTTCGTTGGGCCCCGTCGCTTGATCGATCCAGTTCGGCGCACCAAAAGTCGACCCTTCGGACAACGCGTCCCAATACTCAATCATCTCGCCGTCGTGATAACTTGCCATCAAAAGCGCATGGCCAGACGTGTCGTCTACGCCCCAGCGATAAATCTGCCTTGCAGGCAAATCCGTGATAACACGACCGTCGGACAGGTTCCGAGGCGTCCACCAATCCTGATCAAACGCTAGATGCACCTTAGCCAGGGGCACTTTGTGCACACTGTCCACGGCCCTTGTGAAACGGGCGTCGCTTGCAAAAACGTCGGTGTCGATCAAGGAAGGAAAGGCATTTGGCGGAATTGCCAAGATGACCCGAGCAGTGGACACTTTTGCCTGGCCAGCATCTGTATGGAAAATCAGCTCAAAGCCCGCATCAGGCCGCCGCCGGAGGTCGACCAACTTGTGTTTTAGGTGAACCTCGCCACCGTTCGACATGTAGCTTTTTGCGATTGCCTGTGGGATTTGTTCAAGACCACCTTCCAGCTTAAGGTATTTGGTTTTGTACGCGAAGTCGCGTTCGAACCAGCTGATTGCGGTTTTGCTGTCCCAATTGGATAATGGGGAATTGTAACCCAGAACATCGCGCATGAAACTATATGTCTCGCGACTGCGCTCTTGCAGCAAAAGCTCCCACAGTCCCGTTCCACTGAGCGACAGCGTGCCGGCGGCAACCTTCTTGTTCAGATCGTTGATCGTATGGGTCAGTAGGTCTTGACCACTGGTGATGACCGCACGTTCCTGATCACTCAACGCGTATGGAAGAGTCGTGGCCTTGGACAACTCTGAGACATGTTGGCCGCGTAGGTAATATCCGGTGATCGGATAGGCAAAGTCCTGCAGCTTCTCATGCCCGACCATATCATCAACGACCTTAAGCGCGTGTTTGTCGGTGTGCCGCAACCGCATGCCACCGATTTCTGCAGTTTGCGTTGTCAAATCGGGGAAATGCAGCGAGAGGAGGCGCCCTCCGATCCGGTCCGTCGCTTCAAAGACGCCTACCTTTGGTCCCGGCGTCTCGCTCAATCGCATCGCACAAAACAATCCCGCCACACCGCCGCCTACTATTGCAACGTCGAGATCGGTTGTTCTGGTTTGTGCGTGAAGTACAGGCGACGCGAGAGTTATTGCACCAGCAGCGCCAGCTTGCGTTAGAAAGGTTCGGCGTGTCGGCATCGTGTATTCTCAGGTTGCTTAAAGAAATAATGCAGTACGATTGAACATTGGACGTAGCCTGCGCGACAGATTTATAGTGGCAAAATTGCTCATTTTAGCAATGGGCTTGTCATCCGGAGCGACGGTCATTGAATGTCCGACGATGGGCTTGAGTTCAGAATGCAAAACTTGAAGCCCGGACTGATACTGCGCTTTCTCTGATATTGACTGATCGCCAAGCGGGTGTATTCGGCTTCTTGCTGCGCTTAGAACGCATCTCCGAACGCTAGGCTTCGATCGGCCTGTCGGGTAGTCCAATCGCTTCTCGAATGTCTTCGGGCAACTTTAAGTCCGGTGCCAGCACGTCTACCTTGCCGGACGCGTTATCCGCCGCGAATGCGGCTTCAACTGCTTCGTGGGTTTTGCCGGTTTCCCTTAGGACCCAGGCTTTGACAAGCCAGAAATGCTGACAAGATGGCCGTAATTCGGTCGCTTCCGTTATTGCTGAAAGTGCCAGTTCAGCCTGTCCGTTCATCATTCGCGCAACGGCAAGCGGATAAAGACGGTAGGGTAGATAGGGATCGTCTTCGGAACGACTGACCGCCTCTGCCAAATATTTTGAGGCGATTTCCCAGTTTCCGACGATGAGCTCGAGGTAACCACGTGCCTCCATTCCAAGCGTATAGCCAGGACTAAGTTGCGTCAGGCGTTCTACGTCCTTTCTTGCCCCGTCAACGTCACCTATGAGGCGTGCACGTATTAGCGCACGAACATACAAAGGGTAATCGGACCGCGGCGAAAGCTGAACAGCTGTGTAAGAGCACTCCTGAATGCGTTTCAGTAGATCCGCATCAGCGCTCCTGTAGTACGCCGCCAGCACACACAACTGTGCCTCGCTCCACATTGCAAGCCCAGATGCATTCCGCGGATCGAGGCGAAGTGCGCGCTCCAAAAGGTCTATAGCGTGAAAATCGTCTGCAATCGTGGTGCGATAGACAAGCATCGCTGCACGGGTCCTCAATTCGCTGGAGCTCAATTGATCATCAGCCAATTTTGCCAGTCTTTCACCGTCAAAGGCATTGATCTGAAGTCGCAACGCGTCCGAGAGTTGTTCAGCGGCCCGGTCTGTTACCTCAAACAGATCCTGCGCGTCTCCTTGGAATACCCGCGACCATGTAACTTGCCCGTCGCTGCGGCGGACAAGACTGGCGGTGATCCTTGCAACCGTTGCACGGGTGCGAATCCGGCACTTAAGACTGTAGGTTGCTTCAGACTCGGCAGACTCGTCTGCTGCAAGAACTCTTACTCCGGTACGTCGCGACAGATTGTGGACAAGTTGGTCTTGTAAATCAGCCCCGGCTTCAAGGGTCTCGCGGGTTTCAGGTGTTGCTTTGACATCTTCGACCGCAATTACGGGCACAGCATCAATGCGTGTAGTCTGAAGTTTGGTCGGTCGCCATTGAAACCCGGTTACTGGATGCGCGACATTTTTGAGTTCAAATGTACCTGCGTCGCTAAAGCCCTTTGCAAGCCGGTCATCCAACTGCCTGCGCAGGTCTTCTGAAATCATAAAGCCGCCTGGCGGGGCCTCTGTCTGGAGGCGCGCGGTAATGTTTATGCCGGCACCGTACATATCTACATCATCTTCAACAATTTCTCCGAGATGAGCAGCAATCCGAAGTTGTATTTTCTCATGACCGGTCAATGCCGATTGGATCGACTGACCTGCCTCGACTGCATCTGTTACTGAGGGAAAAGCGAATATCCAGCCATCACCTAGACGCTTCAGCACTTCACCGCTACGCTTCGTGGCTTCTGGTTCCAACCACTTTTGCCTGAGTTCGCGGATCAATCCGATAGCGCCCGCCTGGTCAGATTCCATCGCAGACGTGTAGTCGACCATATCGGCCATCAGGATCACAGCAAGACGGCGTCTCATGCAAGCAACTTAGTCCGCCGAATAGATGTTGTCATGTTTAGCTAACACGCTATCTGGATGCAGATCGGATATGGCCGAAGGCACTTTCTCAATGCGGCCGTTCGTTCAACCGAAGCGAATTGACGCTTCGTCCCGCATCCGGTGAATTCGAAGACTCCGAGATTATGCATTTGCAGCGAATGTCAGCAAAGCGGGCGGCGTCCGCAGAATACCGGTGCCGTGCTGAATGTCGGCTAAGGGCCGGAACTGACGCTGTTTTCAGGTGCCAACGTTTGGCGGGGTGATATCGACTACGACAGGAAAGTGGTCGGAAATCTTCCAGTACTCGGTGCCAGCCGCCGTCTCACGCGGGACCTCATCTGGAGACACCCAGTCCGGAGTGTTTCGGGAATAGAGAATGTGGTCGATCATCACTCTATGGTAGGTATCGTTGAAAATCGGATCAGCGAAACGCGTCGTTGTCACTTCACTAAAATCAAGGCGCGCTCGATCGCGGTCAATCAAAGCATCGAAGAGCGAATTGCCGAGGCTTAGATCTGGTTTCCAGACGGAACCCATCAACGTCTCGACCCCGCTAGCGTTAAGCCGCATTTCTGATGTGTCGAAACCTGGGCCATCATTGATGTCACCGGCCACGATAAGCGGGAGCGACGCGGGGTCGGAGAGGTATACATCCAGAAAAGCTTCGCGAATGTGGCGACACTGCGCCAGTAAACGCATTCTATTTGCATCTGCTAGTTGCCACCAGCGCGACCATTCATGCGCGGCAAAGATTCCCTTCGATTTCAAATGAAGGCCCATGACATTGAAATCTGATCCCTGTGCCGGGTGGATCGTGACCCAGAGGGGGCGGAGCTCATAACGGAACCATTCGGGCACTTTGTCAGCACCGAGGTCGAGGAAGAACGGTTCTGTCGCAGTATGGATCAGCCCGTAAGCAGGGTCCTCCACATCTGTGGTGGTCATTGGCGTGTCAGCAAAAATTCCACGATCTGTTCTGAGTGCGATGCCCACGCATTGAGTTGAGGTGTTTTGACGTGAGTTGTCCGGGGCGGAAGGAAAGTGCGAACGCTGAATATGTATTGTCCATTCCGCATCGGAGATGGAGGCCATGAGGATTTCCATATCTTCAGTCCGATCAGGACCTTCGACAATCAGCAGTATATCCGGGTCTAGGTCAGCAAGACCCTCGCGCAGCAACGCGATGCGCTCCGCAACTGTGGGCCCCTCGTTTTCCCAAGGTGGACAGGGTCCGCGCACATTACGGTCACCTAGTTTGAGTGCGCTTGCATTGCTATCAACGAGGTCGTTGAGCCATTCCATGTTCCAGACGGCGAGTTTCATTAATGCAGCCTCCGTTCATCCCAATAAAGCATTACATTTAGCCTAGCACTGATTTGTGACAGGTGCCGCCGATAGAGGATACGGTATGTGAACAGCAGCTACCCAAAGAAGACCGTCTAAAATGATTGCCGAACGGCAAGTTCGTCCCGCGATGTGTGAGTTAGAATACGTCGGGATTGCGGCGGTGCGGCGAAAGTCCGGTTTGACGGGCACGTCGCAGCATTGGCGATCGTCGATCAAGGTCCGCAATGGGCCGTGACTCGCCGCAAGAGCGACTTGCAGGGAGTGTCAACGGTTAGCCAATAACGGGAACACTCGTTGAGTTATACATGTACTCGCAGTATTCCCTTTGCCGTAAAGTAGATAGATTTGAAGTCGCCGTGCAGCGAAAGTCGGGGCCTCGGATGTGGTGTTCAGCGCGGTTCAGCTCGTTGGTGACGGGGGCGCGGACCGGCTGGCCACTCGGCTCAAAGCCATTTGCGTTGCTTACCATTTTGGCGGCAGCTAAATCATGATGCGATTGCACCGAATCTCCACTGATATTGAATAACAATTTACACAGGTCCTAAAGTTCGGGATAGGACGTTGCTCTACCAACGACTACGAGCTCCATTCCGGCTCTTTAGAAAATAGAAAGAGGTATTTATGAAGCAGAGTATCTTCGTATTGGCTGCATTGTTGCTGGCGGGATGCGTTTCAACCGTGCCTCCGCCATCAGCATCTATCCCAAATCCCGGTCGCACGAGTGCTCCGGCCAGTTCACAACAGGCACAAGTTAGATTTCGGCAGGTCGCCTCTCGAATTGAGCCCGTCGCAGAGCGGGAATGTCGCCGCCAAACGCGGGGAGTGAATTGCGATTTTTTGATCCGAATTGATCCAAACAAGAATGCACCCTCAAACGCGTATCAGAGTTTAAGCAAGTCAGGACGCCCTGTTATCACAATGACCCAAGCGCTGACACGGAATGTGAACAATACCGATGAACTTGCATTTGTTATGGCGCATGAGGCCGCTCACCACGTTCAAGGGCATTTGGCGCGACAGGCCCAAAATGCGGCAGTTGGTGCGGTGCTTTTGGCGGGATTAGCGACAATTGCGGGGTCTGGGCCGAATGATATTGCCGCAGCACAAGACATTGGGGCCTTTGTTGGAGGGCGCAGCTATTCAAAAAACTTTGAACTGGAAGCTGATCGACTAGGTACGGTTATAGCCTACAAGGCGGGATATGATCCTCTCAAAGGTGCGCTGTATTTCGCACGAGTTCCTGATCCTGGTGATCGTTTTCTAGGGACACATCCTCCAAATGCTCAACGATATTATGCGGTGCAAGATACAATGACCCAAATCGGTCGTTGACCAATTTGAATTTGTGTTTTGAAATCCTGATCTCGGTTTTGCAAAGCTGAATGATAAAGGTCTGGAACGAACCGTGCTCGGACGTTGCAGCCTAAAATAAGAGTTTTTCTTCCCCATAGTGCGTTTGACCAACGATCAAGAAACGCGTAATGCCGCCATGCTGTGAACGGTGATTTCTGGCAGCAAGTGTCAGGTTTAGTCCGAAACAATGGGATCAAATTAGGGGAGCTGGTAAGCGTCCGGTCTGACTGCCCTGCCAGAGGAGCGCTAATGTCGGATAGTGTCCACTTAGCTAAGTGGACACTTAAGGGGCCGGGATGGCGAAGCGGCGCAAGCGCAGGAAGTGGAGCGATGACGAGAAGCGCATGATTTGTGCGCAGACCGTTGTTCCTGGTGTTTCGGTTGCTCAGGTGGCGCGGCGCTACGATTTGAACGCCAACCAGGTTTTCAACTGGTTGAAAGACCCGAAGTTTGTGCCGGACATTCAGGCCGCCGAGGATGAGGTCAAGTTTCTGCCGGTGGAGGTGATTGCAGAGCCTTCACGGCCAAAGTCCGTAACCTGACCGGCCCAAGTGGTTGGACGCGCTTCGTAGAAGTGCGACAACCTGATCCCCTTCGAATCCGCGATTTATAACCACATATCATTTCGCTCTCGTCACTGCTGTGACCGCTACAATTTTGGATACGGACCACAAGTCGAACACTTTAACTGCTTACTGGATGCGATTTAGGTTCGATCAAGCACCGCGCTTCATCAGCGTCTTTGATGGCAATTCACCAAAAAACAAGCGATAGTCCCGTGCGAATTGACCCATGTGCCAAAACCCGTGCTTGTTAGCAATGTCAGCAATTGTTTCTGAAGAAGTTTCCTTGAGCAAGTCTTCACGGACGCCATCCAGCCGCAAACGGATGTAGTAGGTCTTTGGACCATGTCCAAACCGTTCTTTAAATGCCCGGTTCAAAGTACGCAGTGAAGCGCCACTTGCTGTACATAGCTCTTCGATTGAAACAGGGTTGTGCAAATTGCCGTTCATCAACTCTAACGCCCGGTTGAGCGCGCGACGCCTGGTTTGGGCTGAACTTTTATCCCTGTGGACGGAGCTGCTTGTCAGAATGGTCAGCACTTCAACCATCAAGTCCTCATCAACATCCTCTGACCACAGCTCCTTCGTGCTGTTCAACAACGTTCCCATCCTGCGTTCCAACCGGTCCATCCTGTGAGCATTGTTCTCGGATATCTCCAACCTCACCGCCGGGTTGTCAATTTCCAGAAAGTATCCACAAGACTGCGCAAGGCTCTCTAAACGCCGAGTGTTAAACGACACAACATTGCCAAAGAAGCGATCCGTCGATACACCATCGAACCCATCATTGTTACCGAAGCTAAGGAAAGCGTCGTACTCCATGTCGCACCCCTGCCAGGAGTTCAAGGTGCCCTGACGTGAGATACCGAATGTGCTCCAGCCGTCAGGTGAGACACCGCGTTGATGGACGGCACCACTGAGCGAGATGTTCAGCACAGAAGCGTTCTGGCTGGAACGAACAGTGATCTGTGTCGACAAGTGTCCAGGGTCCAACTGACGAAAATCCATCTCCCATGGTGTCATCGCCGCAAGATCATTGGGATGCATCAAATCGAACCTGAGCGCAGGAGAAGCGGCATGACGGGTGCCAGCATCGTTTTCATGCAAGTTTGGCCGATTTTTGATGTGGTCCATTTCAGCATCCTGACACTTTACCGGTAAAGAAAACAAACTGGAGGGGGGCCAAGTCAAGTGTCGCGCCAAGCTTCGAACCCGCGCATGGGCAGGCCTCGTCTGCCCGATGCCGACGCCCGCTCCGAGAGGGTTGTGACCTTTGTTACTCCGCCCGAATACCAGCGTCTTACAGAATTAGCAGATCAATCCGAACAATCACTATCGGCCCAATGCCACGACCTTCTTGCCGAGGCGTTGCAAGAAGTGGCTACCAACAGGAGAACCCGCAGTGAAGACTAAATTATCTTACATGGCGTCAGCTGCTGCCATGCTTGTGTTGTTATCAGGCGCGCATGTTTCCGCGCAGAGTGAACCAATTGTTCATGACGGCGAGTTTGACTTCCTGCGTGCTCAATTTGGCGAGCAATGGGATGCGCAAGATGTCGAGATCGACTCTAAACTTGCTGAGATTCGCACCGCCAACGGCGGCAAGCCCCCAAACTTTTTGTACATTCTGATCGACGACATCAGCTTTGGTCAGATGGGTGAGCGAAAGATGAACTATGTGATGGGGATCGAGACACCCAACATCAACGATTTTGCCCGGGAAGGCATGTCGTTTATGCGCATGTATACCGAACCCTCGTGTACGCCGACACGTACCGCCATGTTGACTGGGCGCCATCCGATCCGCGCGGGCGTCGAAGAGGTCAAGGTGGCCCTGGTCGGCGAAGGCCTACCAGCAAGCGAAGTTACATTGCCGGAAATCCTCAAGCAGGCAGGGTACAATACCTCTCATGTCGGCAAATGGCATCAGGGCGATATCGAAGAAGCGTATCCTCACAATCAGGGGTTCGACTATGCGGCTTTTCCCCTGCACCAACAGGTGCAGCTAAGTCTGATGACCCGCGAGGCTATGCAGGCGAACAATATGCTAGGATACCACGCCTCGGGTCAGAACAACCAGTTTTTGCTGGATGAACGCTTCAAACCTTACGGTTTGGTGACTGGGGTTGAGGCCGAAGCAGGTGGACTCGCGCGCGAGGTTAAAATGGCTCCGGGCGAAGAGTGGACCCAAGCCAAATACGAAGAGATGAATGAACGCTATCAGGCACAAACACTGGAACAGCTAGAGCGTGTTGCCGCGTTTGACGAGCCGTTCTTTCTGCAATACTGGCCTCTCTATCCGTTGAACTTTGTATATCCTGATCAGGCCCTTTCGCGTAACGGAGGTTTCCACGCGGACAAGCTCCAGCTTTTGGATGGATGGATCGGAGAGGTACTGGCCAAACTGGAAGAGACGGGTGAGGCCGACAATACCATCGTTATGATCATGGCCGACAACGGCCTGATGTACCATTTCGAAGGAACATCGGGTCTGAACCAGCTCATCTATCGCGGTGGCAAGACCCAGCATCTGGAAGGCGGCGTTCGTACGGATGCATTTATTCGCTGGCCAGGTGTGATTGAAGCCGATAGTGCCGCTGGCGACATCTTTCACGTCTCAGACATCTACACGACGATTGCGCGTATTGCTGGGGCGACAGATTTCATCCCGCGTGACCGGGTGATTGATGGCATCGACCAAACAGCATTGCTGCTAGAGGGTGAGGGCAACGGGCGACGCGACTACGTGTATGTCTACGAAGGTCCTGTTCTGCGGTCTATCGTCAAGCAGGAATTCAAGATGCATCTGCCTGCGCCGGGCGCGCCGGGTGCTGCCGCGCCAACCTATAATGTCTATCGGGATCCGCGCGAAGAACACCCGTTGGTTGGGTATTCTCTTTGGGCCGGAGCCTCGTTTCAGGACATGGTCAAGCGCCATCAGAAAATGATGGCCAAGTATCCAAACTCGGAAATCGGCAAGGACATTCCTTATGGCGGTATCGAGAACCTGCGTCCCGAAAGCGAAGAAACGCGCGACGTGTTCATGAGCTGGCAATAAGCCATTCGGCCGGGCGCGGAGGCTTCAACTCTGCGCCCGCATTCAAACTTGAAATGTCATAAAGGCCCCGGAAATGAAAAATACCTTTTTCGCCGGAAATAAATGGCGGTTACCTGTGCTTGCTTGCGCGCTTTGCATCGGGGTTGCGCCATCCGCACGTGCGGAAAATCCGACCTGGGACTTCACCGGCTACCTGTATCTCTGGATGCCTGCTTTAAGCGGTGAAACAACAACAGGAAACAGCATCGACATCGGTTTCAGCGACATTCTGGACAATCTGGATTTCGGGTTTATGGGCGCTCTCGAAGCGCGACGCGGTAAAGTCTCGGTATTTGTTGACGCGTTGTACCTCAACCTGAGCAACGATCAGGACAGTGCGGTTGGTCCAGGAATTCCGGTCTCCGCTGACGTTGATGTTGAAGGGACGGTGTTTACGGGGTCGGTTGGGTATGACTTGATCGACGCAACAGATGCCCGTTTCATTGTTTTAGGCGGGGTCAGAAGCCTTAATCTGGACAATACTGTTGACCTTGCCGTCGGCGGCGGCTCGCAACGTGTTTCCGGTTCGATCAACAACTGGGACGCTGTTGTTGGCATACGTGGAACGCGTCAGTTCAGCGACCGTTGGGGTATGTCATATTACGCAGATATCGGCGCCGGAGAAAGCGACCTGACAACACAGCTAAGCCTGGCGGCTAATTACAAGATCAACAACTGGGATCTGGTGGTGGGCTACCGGTACCTGGATTGGAACATCGGAAATTCACAGGCGATTTCGGATCTGACCTTTGACGGCCCCTTCGTCGGCGCTCGGTTCGATTTCTGAAGCCATCACGAGATGCCGTTTTGAAGTTCTTAAATTGTGAAGCCAGGAGCGTCGAACACAGCTTCGTATACACTCAGGAGGAGTAAGCAAATGAAAATCGCACGAGCAACAATCGTAGCTGTCGCCCTTTGCGCTTTGGCAGTTACAGATCAAGCGCAAGCCAACGAGGACCGCGCCATCCCAATCGAAGGCGTTGCCAATACCAGAGACCTTGGTGGTCTTAAAACCAAAGACGGCCGCACAGTTCGAAAGGGACAGCTTATCCGTTCCGGTGAAATCGATGACATGGGGACGGCAGGGATGACCCTCGTCGAAGACCTCGGCGTGACGTCCATTGTCGATCTTAGAACCACGTTGGAAGCGACCGCCGATCCAGTTCTCTGGCCCGATGGACAAGGACCCGCGCGCTACAATTTTGCGGTGATGGAAAAAGAGGCTCAGATGATCGAAGACATGCGCGCAAGCATCAAGTCCGGGACCGCAACCGAAGAAGAAACGGATACGCTTTTTTTCGATGCCTTCGGATATATCCCGACTGACTATACGGAAGAACTAAGGGACGTGTTTGACGTGCTGATCAACCAGCCCGAAGGTGAAGCCGTGCTCTACCATTGTTCGGGTGGGAAAGACAGAACCGGTGTCACCACTGCCCTGGTCCTGAGCGCCTTGGGGGTCACGCGAGACGAGATTGAGGCGGATTTCATGATGAGCAACGTTCTCAAGGATGCCGACAACGCGTCTGTGAAGATCGCAGAGCAGGTTAACGCTGAACACGGCACCAGTATGCCGCCCGAGGCCGTGTGGCCCTCGTTGGGTGTTCGAATGGGGTATTTGGACAACTTCTACAAAAGCGTGAACGAAACCTATGGTTCGGTGGATAACTACCTGCTTGAAGGTCTCGGCTTGACGGATGACGACTTGGAAAAGCTGCGCAATCGTTACCTGGAATGATCCAATTCGACCGTGATTTTGTTCGGCACAACCAAACACTTGCGACCAAGACACGCTAGGATAAGGCGCTAAAACATGCTGATAGTCCTCGGGCTGTATTTTGGTATCGCGTGGCTTGTGTTTTCCAAACTCAGGCTTCTGCCATGGAACGCTGTATCCAAAACAGTCATCTACAGCGGCGGCGTGATCATTGCACTTGTGGTGATCGGTGCGTTGAATCACACGACCCCGTCCGGCACCGCGTCCGTTCAAGGTGCTGTCATCAATATCGCACCAAACGTGTCGGGGCCGGTAGTTGAAGTTGCGGTCAAAGCCAATCAGCCGGTCAAAGCAGGCGACGTCCTGTTCCGCATCGATGACACAGAACAGGCGGCAGAGGTTGCGCGACTGGAGGCGTCGCTGGCTTCGGCTCAGGCCGAGGCCGATCAACTAAGGCATGATCTTGATGCCGCCGACGCAGATATAGCGTCTCTTGAGGCGCAACTGACCTTTGGCGTGGCGCGTCGCGATGACATTATCCGTCTTGCTGATCGTGGGGCGTCGTCGGAATTCAAACTACAGGAAGCCATGTCCGCCATTGACCAGCTTGAGGCTGGCCTGCGCGCTGCCAAAGCGCGCAAAGCCGGCCTTGAACGCCGTATCGCCGCGCAGGTCGACGGCGTCGACGTCGGGGTGGTTGAAGTCGAAAACCTGCTGGCGCAGGCCCAATGGACGTTGGAGCAAACCGTGGTCCGCGCCCCTTCTGATGGCGTGGTGACCGGGTTGTCCCTGCGTCCAGGCAATCGGGTCACAACATTGCAAGGCGCGATCAATTTCGTAGTACCCGAGGATCGGGTTCTGATCGCAACCCTGCCCCTGAGCAGCCTTCAGAACGTTCATGCAGGCGACAAAATTCGGATTGCACTTAGAGGCGCACCCGGACGAGAGTTCGAAACAACCATTCGAGACATTCCCCCCGCCACGAGCGAAGGCGCGCTGGATTTAAGGTCTGGCCTTCCGTCCTTGCGTGAACTGGCCGGGTCTTCCGAATACACCGTCATCGCCAACATCCCCGACGATCTGAACGCAGATGTAACCAAACTGGGCGCATCCGGGACAGCACTTGTGATCACCCAAGAGGCCGGAGCCATTTCCGTACTTGCCGAGATACTGTTCTGGATCACCAAGAAGCTCAACTACATATGAGGATAAGATGTCACTCACCAAATCCTTCCTTGGCGCTTTCATACTTGGTGCTGCATACAGCCTCGCCGGCTCACCCGCAGATGCGCAAAACCCTCTGGACAAAGCGATGAAAGGCGTAGCAGGTGTTGCGAAAAAGGCCGGGGACGTCGCAGAATCTGCGGGCGAAACTGTTTTGGACGCGACCAGTGTTTCTACCCCAACCGAGATCGACAGCGAGGTCACCGTTGCGCTCGATCAATTGTACCAAAGCTCATCCGAAGCCAGAGACCTGTCCGAACAAGCGGTAGCCATATTGGTGTTCCCGAAGATTACAAAAGGGGGCTTCGGGGTTGGTGGCCAGTTCGGCGAGGGAGCCATGCGCGAAAACGATGCCACGACCGGTTACTACAGCATCGCTGGCGCGTCATACGGGTTTCAGGCAGGCGTGCAGCAGTTCTCATACGCGATGTTCTTTATGAACACATCCGCGCTGGAATATTTCCGTGACAACCGAGGCTGGGAAGCCGGTACTGGACCAACACTGGTTGGCGGAGACCAGGGCTGGTCTGCGTCTATGGGAACAAATGACCTTCAGGGCGACATCGTACCGATAGTGTTCGGCCAAGAAGGGTTGATGGCCGGAACCAGTCTTCAGGGGACAAAGATCAGTCAGCTCGACAAGTGACGAAGGAATGCACTCAGGGCTCCCCATGATCCAACATGCTGATACCGGTCATCCGAAACGAAAGAGCCTACGGCAGCTTTGTCCCGCAGACTGTGAGTTTGTTGCCTCTGTCTTTTGTAATCGCGACGAAAGTTCGGAAGGCGGGCTCTGCTGCAGCATCTGAAGGCCTCGCTCAAGATCTAATATGGGCCGTCGTCAACCCAACCGCTTCTTGAACCTCAGAGTTGCCGCTAGCAGCCCGAATGCCGCAAATCCGATCATCCAGAGAATTCCCCAGCGCAAGTCGTACAGCGACGCATCCCGCAGGACCACACCGCGGATCATTTCCATAAAGTGCGTTGCCGGCAGGACCTGAGCAATCATCTGGACGGGCTGTGGCATTCCGTCGAAGGGGAACATGAAGCCGGACATCAGGATCGAGGGCAACAGGACAAAGATGGTCATCTGCATCGACTGAAGCTGGTTCTTTGCAAGCGTGGAAATCACCAGTCCCAGCGACAGGCTGGCGACGATGAACAGCAACGTCACCACCAACAGCACACCCAGCCCGCCATTGATCGGGACATCGAACAGGACGTGCCCGAGGCCGAGGATGATTGCGACCTGTATCAGGCCCAGAAAGATATAGGGGATGATCTTGCCGATCATCAGTTCGATCGATTTGATCGGGGTGTTGATCAGCATCTCCATATTGCCCCGCTCGCGTTCGCGGACGATGGCGGCTGAAGTGAAAAGGATCATCGTCATGGTCAGGATCACACCGACAAGACCCGGCACGATATTGACCGCCGACCGCTGCTCGGGGTTGAAATAAAGCGTCACCTCGAACGTGGGCACCTGCCGGTTTGGCGGCTGTTGCAGCAATTCGGTCAAAGGCATCGTGCGCAGGGATTTGATCGCGCTGGCCACCATCGTGTCCGAACCATCGACGATCCAATGGGCAACAGGCCGGCTGCTGGTCTGGTCGGTTGCGTCGGGCAAGCCCAGCCCGACCGACGGGCTGCGGGCAAGTCGCTGGCTGACATCCGGCGGGATGATCAGCGCGGCGCGCACGCGGGATTCAGTGATCGCGCGTTCGGCCTCTTGCGGGGTGGTCAGCTGTTCGGTGATGGTCACGACCTGCGTGGCCTGAACGATCTGCGCCAGTGTGCGGGATAGTTCGGTTCCGGACTGATCCACCACCGCGACGGGCACATGGCGCAGGTTGGTGTTGATCGCATAGCCAAACAGCAGCAGTTGGATCAGCGGGATCATGATCACCATGGCGAACGTCATCCGGTCTCGCCGCAGTTGCAGCAGCTCTTTCTTCAGTACAGCGGCAATGCGACGAGGAGAGATCACTGTTCCAGGCCCCGTGTGGCGCTGACGAACACGTCTTCCAGATTTGGCCGCTGCGGGGTCAGCGACAGGTTGGCAAACGCAGCAAGCTGGCTGCGTAGCATATCCACCGGCTGAGGCTCGGATTTGTCCACCAGCACACGCAGCCGCGACCCGACTTGCGCGGTCGACAGAATCTTGGACTGACCGTCCAACGCGTGTTTGACCTTGCGCAGGTCCGGGCCTTCAACTTCGACAACATCGGCTTGCAGATCATCCATCAACTGGCGTGGAGACCCGTCGGCCTTTTTCACACCGTGTTGCAGGATCGCCAGCCGGTGACAGCGCTCGGCTTCGTCCATGAAATGGGTCGAGACGATCATCGTCGCGCCCTGATCGACCAGATCGAACAATTGCTCCCAGAATGTGCGGCGGGTTTCGGGATCAACGGCGGAGGTCGGCTCGTCCAGAAACAGCAATTTGGGTCGATGCATGACCGTCGCCGCAAGGGCGAGTTTTTGTCGTTGTCCGCCGCTCATACTGCCGCTGAGTTGATTGATGTTCGTTGTCAGATCATAGGTCTGAAGTAACTCGTCAATCCGATCCTTAGCCGTTCTCACGGGAATGCCATAAATCTCTGCCGCGAACCGGAGGTTTTCAAGCACGGTCAGGTCACGGTAGTACGAGAAGATCTGGGTCATATACCCGATCTCATTCTTCAACGGCTCTGCCGCCTCGGGCATCGATTGACCCAGAACCGAGACTGCCCCGCTGCTGGGGGTCAGCAGCCCGGTCAGCATGCGCATGGTGGTGGTCTTACCGCAGCCATTGGGGCCGAGAAAGCCGTAGATCTGGCCGGTTCGGATTTCGAGGTCCAGATTGTTCACGGCAGTGTTGTCCCCGAACCGGCGGGTCAGACCTTTCGTCGAGACGACGACATCGTTCATGGCATGGGGACCTGCACGGGCACTCCGGCGGGCAGGTCCGGGGATGCGGTGGGCAGGTCAATTTCGGCCAGATAAACAAGACGAGTCCGGTCATCCTGGTTCAAACCGTAATAGGGCGTGAACGACGCATCGTCGCTGATCCAGCGGATCACCCCGTCCAGCGGATCGGCCAGCCCGTCAACGCGCACGTCCAGCCTGTCGCCGGGTTTCAGATTGACGCGATGCGGCTCTGGCACATAGACGCGCGCGTACGGCGTCTGGCCCGTGACCATCACGGCAACCGGGCTGCCGGAGGTTACACGTTCGCCCAAATTCCACGGAAGGGAATCCAACACGCCGTCGCGGGTGGCAGTGACCGTCAAATCGTCCAACACGGTCTGTTCGGCGGCGACTGAGGCTTCTGCCGCCCGCACATTGGCCTCGGCAACTGCAAGGTCTTCAGGGCGGGTGCCGTTTTGTAGCTCTTTCAGGGACTCCTGAGCGCTGGCCAGTTCAGCCCGCGCGGAATCGCGCAGGGCCAGATCATTTGCCACCTGCGCCTCGGTCACGACCGAGTTTTCGACCAGTCTGGCGTTTCGGTCATAGATGGCCTCGGCATCGGCAAGGCGCGCAACAGCGCCTGCAACCTTGGCCTCGGCAACCGCAATCTCTTCCTCGCGCGGGCCCACCTGCAGTTTCAGAAGCGTGGCCTGCGTCCTTTCCAGTTCAGCCAGTGCCAGTGCCAGCTTTGCGCTTTGCAGGGTGGGGTCAAGCTGAACCAGCGTGTCGCCAGCCTTCACCACAGCACCTTCGGCAATCGGCAAATCGACAACGATTTCGCTGGCCGTCGCGGTCAAAGCCACCCGGTCGCGCGCCAATACGCCCAAAGCGACGCCGGTATCGGACCCAGAGCACCGGTCCAGAAAGGCGGGCAGGACAGCCGCCAGGATCAAAGGTAAGGGGATCGTCAGATTCAACAAGGCTTCCCTCCGGTGCTTGGCCTTTGAACGCATTGGGCGATCGTCAAAGCATAAAATCAGGAAATCCGATTTATGTATACGGTTCAGTCACCGCAGATGGCAGGACAGGGTCATGCGGGCAGCCGCGCCAGCCAGTCCTCCAGCTTTTTTCCGATCAGATGGGGGTTATCTTCCTGCAGGAAATGAATGCCTTCGCCGATATCCACCACGTCGAGATTCTGGATGGTTTGGCGGCACCAAGCGACCTCTTTTGGCCCGATGATGCCTCCGGGTTTCGCATGGAACATCAGCATCGGGATCTGAGTTTCTCTCAGCCAACGGCTGTAGGCGTCGACAATGTCGTGAACGTCCGAAGGTGTGCCGTCGATCGGTATTTCACAAGGCCACACCCGAACCGGCTTGCGACTGCGCGCGGTGGGGAATGGCGCTCGATAGCGCTCCATTTCCTGCGGTGTCAGGTCGCGCACAACGGCGCTTGGCAGGATTTTCTCGACGAACATATTTAGACCCGAGATCATCATACACCCCAGCCCGGGCGTCCGCATCATGCGAAACCCGGCGCGGAAGTCGGGCGGGAACCCGCCCCAGCTCATCAAGCGAATGACGCCCTCCATGAACGCGATGCCGCGGGTGTTTTCAGGATGCCGGTGCGCATAGTGGAACCCCAATGCCGAGCCCCAGTCATGGATGACCAGCGTCATGTCCTTCAGCCCCAGCGCCTTGATGAAGCCGTCAACGTAGGGAACGTGGTCGACAAAGCGATTGGGAATATCCGGCTTATCCGATTTGCCCAGGCCGATCAGATCCATCGCGATAGCGCGGCCCTGCCTGGCGGCATAAGCGACTTTACTTACTCAATGCCGACGCGAACTCAAGAAAACAACATCCCGGCCTAGGCCTTACTCGGCAAACTATCAGTAACTTGCTTGAAAAATCCGAGCAAATCTTCCGCGAGAGACTTGAGCCCTAAAAGCGCCGCCTGGCCTGAGATAGTGAGGATGTCGTTCCTATTTCAGAAGTTGATGCCGCAATACTGCGACGTTCACCGCCAGCCCGGGCAGAAGCCATTGAAATAATCTCACCACTGACAGAACTTCGCTTAGTTGTGCATCGCGTTCGGCACAGCACATGAGCTGCAGTGGCGCGATTTTGGACATATTGGGCAGTCCGAAGGCCAGTGACACGGCCGCCTCGTGCACATGCCTGACAGCATGTTCATGTTCTCCCGATAGAACAATTGATCGCAGATCGGTCCATGCGGGATCGAAGTAGCTTGGCCACCGTGCAAAGGCGCGGTAGTCCGTGTTCACAAAGGGCAAACCAAGCGTTTGCCGGATATCTGCATAAAGCGCTGCAATAACCGGGTCCGCATGATGCGGCTCGATCAGCACGGGCTTCATAGCTGTAGTGCCCCGTGCATCGTGCGGTTGCGTAGGACCGTTGCCGTCCCAGGCATTACCTTCCAGCAATAGACGCGCCAAGGTCGCCATGAGCACGTACGGCATGTTGCCGGACGAAAAGATCTCGTTGCAGTTTTTGATTTCTTCGATCTCTCGATCATCGTAGCCCAATGTGGTGAGTTTTGGGCGAATGGCAGCAGGACCAAGGGATGCTGCTTCTTGCTCCGCGACCGCCCGCAGTTCCCGACAAGCGTCTGCGAACGCTTGGGTCGCCACGGCAGGCTCCATCGCTTGCCACAGACAGTCGTAAAAATTTCGGTAGTGAGCGAAGGCCATCGCGACGACACCCATCCATGGCACACCAAGACCGCGTTTGGTGCGTTCGTAAACGTCTGCCAGCGCCGCATCAGCTGCATATTCCGGGACAGGCTGGATGGTTGGGATCGGATCAGGCCTCTGTCGGCTTAGTTCAGGCATCCGCTGTCGTCTCTTGCGGCAATCCCTCGCTCCATCTTCTGAGTTCATCGAGGAACGTCAACGCGGTTCGGCCGAAGTTCGTGATTTCATACTGGACCGAGACGGGAGCGGAATCCAAAACCTCGCGTCGCACCAATCCTTGCGTCTCGAGTTGGCGCAGCCGCTCGACAATCATCTTCTTGCTCGCCCCGCCAATCATTCGGGCAAGATCGTTGAACCGGACCGGGCCGTCCTTGAGATGCCACAGGATTGAACCCGTCCACTTGCCGCCAATAATTCGCATGCCGCGCTCAATGGCGCAGGGCTCGACACAGGCTTCGACCGCATGTCGCCGCCCCAGTTCGTCTTGTTTGACCCGTGCCCTCATTTCGATCCCGATTAGGTTACCAAAAGTATACTGGTTGCAATTTGTGCGCGTTGCTCAAAGATTTCGGCAACACACACACGCTGTCAAGCACCAATAGACATCACTGGATCCAGATATGCCCAAGCCCGACATTCTTCTTTATACTGCGAACACTATGAACGGTTGGAAGCCGCTAATCTTTCTGCACGAGGCAGAAATTGACTACGACATGGTACCGATCAGCTTTTCCAAGAAAGAGCAGAAAGCGCCGGCCTACATGAAGCTCAACCCCAATGGGCGCATTCCCACGATCGTGGACCGTGGAAATGGAGACTTTGCGGTCTTCGAGTCCGGAGCCATCCTTTGGTACCTGGCGGAGAAATTCGATCGCTTCCTCAGCCATGATCCGAAGGAACGTTCAGAGACCTTGCAATGGTTGATGTTCCAGATGGGCGGTATTGGCCCAATGATGGGACAAGCCATGTTCTTTCAACGAATTGCCAAGCCCAATGGCGATGACGTGCCTTACGCCATCAAACGATACGTGGATGAAAGCAGGCGCCTGTTGGAAGTGCTGGACACGAAACTGGAAGGGCGGGATTGGCTTGTGGGCGACGCAATGTCGATTGCAGACATCGCAACTTACCCTTGGGCGAGAAGCTATTTCTGGGCCACAGTCAGCGTGGAGGGGCTGCCCCATCTGCAGGCTTGGTTCGACCGCCTGGATGCGATGCCAAAGGTCCAAGAGGCGTTGCAATTGCCAGAACCGAGGCCATCAGCCTTTGGCAAAGGGGATATTGATGCAGCCGCCAATGCAAATGCCGCACGGTTCAAGGAGGCCTGAGATGACCCAACCTATTCGCGTAGACATCGTTTCGGACGTCGTCTGCCCATGGTGTGCCATCGGGTATTACCAATTGGTCAAGGCAGCGGATGAAACCGGTATCGGGATCGAGGTTCATTGGCATCCCTTCGAGCTCAATCCGCAGATGGCTGAAGAGGGTGAGAATTTGCGCGAGCATCTTGCAGTTAAGTATGGAACCACACCGGAAGGCTCAAAGAAGGCTCGTGCGCGTCTCACGGAATTGGGCAAAGCCTTGAGGTTGACCTTCAACTACGCGGACGACATGCGGATGGTGAATACCTACCGCGCTCACCAACTGATTGAATGGGCCGGGGATCAGGACCTTGCGCATGAGGCGAAGCTTGCGCTGTTTGAAGCCTTTTTCACATGGCGTAAGAACCTGAATGACCCAAGTGTCTTGGCCGAAATCGCACAAAGCATCGGGTTGGATCGTGATACGGCATTGGCCATGCTGGCATCCGGTGAAACGGCCGAGATCGTGCGCCAGAAAGAGCAGTTCTGGACGTCCCGCGGCGTAACCGGCGTGCCCGCAATGATCTTTCAACGCCAGCACCTCGTCAGCGGGGCGCAGGGCGAGGACAACTACGCTCGAATTCTACAACATCTGGTGGAAACAGAAGCCGCTTAGGTTCGCCAAGCAACCGCGGCTAGGGGAGGAAATACAATGAGCAAAGCACAGGTGATCCACAAGAAGGGTCCGCCCAGTTGCATGGTGTGGGAAGATTGGCCTGTCCCTAATCCCGCCCCAGGAGAGGTTCGGCTGAAGCACACCGCTGTTGGTGTGAACTTTGCCGACACCTATCATCGCGGAGGCATTTCTCATCCATGGCCAGTGCCGGATGAGCCGGTCGTGATCGGGTTCGAAGGTGTTGGGATTGTCGAAGGTGTTGGGGACGGCGTGACCGGCTTCGAAACCGGGGACCGGGTGGCCTACGGCATCCCGCCATTGGGCAGCTATTCCGAGGTACGCAATTACCCTGCGGATAAGCTGCTGCACTTGCCGGATGGGCTAGACTACAAGCAAGTGGCGGCCCTTTTGATGAAAGGCATGACCGCGCATTACCTTCTGCATCGGACCTACGCTGTGCAACCCGGGGATACGATTCTCGTCCACGCCGCAGCAGGTGGCATGGGGTTGATCCTGTGCCAATGGGCCCGAGCATTGGGGGCCACTGTCGTCGGCACCGTTTCAACGCCGGAAAAGGCTGAGGTGGCGCGGGCCGCAGGGTGCGGCCACCCGGTCGTTCGGTCGGAGCAGAGCTTTGTCGATGTCGTACGTGAGGTCACAGATGGTGAAGGATGCGCCGTGGTCTACGAGGCGATCGGCAAAGACACATTGCAGGACTCGCTGGATTGTCTGCGTCTGATGGGTGTCTGCGCTGCTTACGGCCACGTCTCTGGCCCCCCCGATCCAGTCGATATCATTCAAGATCTCGGACGGCGAGGATCATTGTTCATCACCCGTCCCGCGATCATGCACTATGTGGCCAAACGATCGGATCTTGAATGGACAGCCCGCGATTTGTTCAAGGCCATCGGCGACGGCATTCTGGATGCCAACATTAACTATGAATACCCGCTCAAGGATGCCGTCAAAGCTCATGAGGCAATTGAAAGCGGAACCACGCTTGGTGCGACTGTCCTGGTCCCATGAGTGGTCTTGCAGGGATAAAAGCACTCACCTTCGACACGGGGGAACGGTGCTCGATTGGCATACTGGGTTCCGCGAGGCCTTTCAAACGGCCTAAAACGTGGCATCAGTCGTGATTGGTCGACGTTGGCAAATGAACTGCGCCGCCGAAGCTTGGAAGCGATGGTTGATCTCGGCAAAAACGGCCCACCAAGCTACAACTTTGATGACCGCACAGGTTCTGTCTTGATGCCCTGCTGACCGCCGAGGGCCTTGAGGCGTTCGACGTGGCCGACCATAAAGCGACTGCCTGGGACGCTCCGCACAGTATCAAAGCGTGGTCTGATGTTCGGCAAGGCCTGAAAGAGCTCCTCAAACGGTATCTCGTCGTGAGCTTCACTCTCCTCTCCTATCGTTTGGTCATCGATAGCTCCCGCGCTAATGAATTAGACTGGGATGCGATCCTCTCCTGCGAAGGCCTCGGAGTTTATAAGATGTTGCCCGAGGCGTATCGATCGGCAGCCAGCATGCTCCAGTTCGAGCCGGAAGAATGCCTCATGGTAGCCTGCCATCCCTTCGATCTTGATGCTGCACGAGCGGTGGGGTTCAGAACAGCTCTCGTGCGAAGACCCGAAGAATGGGGCGACGCTCCAGAGGACCAACCGGAGCTCCCTCAAATCGGCACGTACGATTTCGAAGTGGATAGCTTTGTTGAGCTAGCGCGTGCTATCCGCTGACGGAGTGACCTTGTGATACCGAGGCAACGTAAATGTGGTGGGCCAAGCGTCGTGTGCGTGTCGATGCCCAGGCCCAGCACAGTTTCGTTGTGGTCCAACGAAATGCGCAACTTAGATCGCCATGGCGCGCATTGAAAATCCGCTGCTCTACGGTGCGGAAATTCTTGTATCCGTTTGAGGTTCGAGGAAGTAGCCATTCAGTTCGTTGGCCTTAGTGGCGTCTTTGTCCCGCGAACCGTGAGTTCACGCAGTCTTTGATTTTGCGGTTGCGGCGAATGTCCAGATAGCGGGCTGCGGTCGCAGCATCTCGATTGGTGGCTGAATGTCGGGTATGGGCCGAGCTTGGAAGCGAAGCGCCCGGCACCGTTAGTTTCAATGCTTCGAAACAAACAGAGCAGATTCGAGTACAGTTTTAAAGCTTACTCAAAACGGTAGAACCTTTTTGCAATGTCATGGAACACGCAGTTCTGATGCGCATCAGGGATCAGTTCTTGAAGACGCGACACCAGTTCATTGAAGGTTGAAGAGAGACTGTCGACCGGAAAGTTCGAGCCGAACATGCAGCGATGGGCGCCGAATTGCGACAAGCAGGTTGAAACGATTGGTGCGACGCTTTCCACGCTCCGGTTGTGATCAAACATACCGAGACCGGAGAGCTTGCAATAAACGTGAGGCAGTTCGGATAAGGAACTGAGCGCCTCTTGCCAGTGACTTAGTCCCTCGGCATTGCGGTCATATGGTGAGCCCGCGTGACAAAGCGCTACAGACGTATGCGGTGCCTGAGAAAGCACTTCGGCAGTCTGTTCCATCAGTTCGGGGAGTAATTGCAGATCAAAGGACAGGCCACGCTCACCCAAGGCTGTCAGACCGGTCTTGAAAGCCGGGTTTCCAAGCAGAGTATTTGTGCCGGTTTTGGCATCCTCACCGGGCGCGCGCCCTACGATCTGACGAACACCGCGGACCGAGGGTAACGATTGAAAGCGGTCGAGTTGGTACTCCAGATCATTGGCCGTCAGATCGCAAAACACGACCTGAACCAGCGGCCAGTCCGGATATCGGTCGGCCACGGATTGCACCCACTGCGCCTCGGCCCAGGGATCCGCGGCACCGACCTGGATATGGACCGACGCAGAGAAACCCTGCGCTGACGCATCCGCGCGATACTCTGGCAACAAGTAATCCCGCTGGATCGGCGTGGGGTCGCCAAAGAACCGAACGGCGCCCTTTTCCATCAACCAAGGATACTCCACCGCGTTCAGGTCCCACAGATGATGATGTGCGTCTATCTTCATGGTGCCTCAATCCCGGTTGTCCGACCCAGAATGTCGACACCCTGCTGTTTCCAGAAATGCAACAGGTCTATGAATATCCAGTTTTCGGCCAGCTTGTCCTGCGCGCGGCGATAGATATCGATCACCCTGAACTCGCCGGGTTTGCCCGTGGCCGGCATACCCATGAACCCCCCTGAGGGTGTGGCAGTGAAGTTGGGCCAGCCAAAGAAGCCGCCATAATGCCCCTCGGCCAGGCGGCAGATATGATTGGTCTTTGAGCGGTCTTTGAAAGCGGCGCGGAACGGTCCCGAATGTTGCTTGGCATAGCGTTCGATCGTGTAGGTCGCGCCGATCCCCTCGGGCCCCCACCAGATCATGTCGTGGTGCCAGGTTCGGGCCAATTCCTCTTCCAGCGGTAACCCGCTTCCCCACTGGCCGAGATCCGAAATCATCGCGTTGATCACGGCCAGTGTTTTTTCCCCGTCCGCAACGGGTTGTTCTGCCAACAGCAGACCGTCATGTGGCCTTGGGCCGGGTTGCACCAGATGCGCCGCTGTTTGCGGAGGAAACGGGTTCTGTCCGGCTTGCACCATGAGATGTGGTATGTCGAAATACATCGCCGTTTCCGTGATCTGGCCGCCGGCGACCTTGTAGAATGTGCAATAGCGCAGAAAGGCCAGCTTTCCGGTCGGGCGAATGCCCAGCCAGGGATGGTCGAAAAGCCCCATCAAATGCCCCATGGTGACGACCCAAACATCCGCCTCATCCCGCAGCGAATTCTGCCCGGCGAACAGGATATCGACCCGGTTCTGCAATTGGGTCAGGCTGGATTTCAGGGGTGTCCAGAATTGCTGTGCAACCATGTCGGGGCCTTGGATCAGGTTGAACGGGTGAAAGCCGCGCCACACTATATCTGGTGCACAGAAACGGCTGATCACACCGGAAACGTCTTGGACTGACGCTGACTCCAAGGCCGCGTGAAAGTCGGTGACAACTTTTTTCTCTTTCTGGAAGGTCACGGTATTTCCCATTTTTGTCAGGGTATTACGAGTGTGGTGCCGCGGGGGTGAATCGAGCAGCTAGCGTATAATTGCATACGTATGCAAAAAAGTCTTGCCTGATTTGATGCATGCGAATTACAGTTTTGCAAACGTATGCAAAACCGAATCCTTGCAGGGGGCACCATGGCGGAAATTCAGTTGCGGAACGTCGGCAAGCGATGGGGTGCGTTTGTTGGGGTGCATAATTTCGACCTGACAATCGCGGATCGCGAGTTTCTGGTGCTGCTGGGGCCATCGGGTTGCGGCAAGACCACCACCATGCGGATGATCGCAGGGCTGGAGGATGTGACCGAGGGTGACATTCTGATCGACGGCAACGTGGTGAATGATCTGGAACCCAAAGACCGCGATGTGGCGATGGTGTTTCAGAGCTATGCGCTTTACCCCAACATGAACGTTTACGAGAACATTCGCTTTCCGCTGAAAGTGCGCGGGATCGATCCGGCGACCCATGATGACAAGGTGCGCCGCGCGAGCGCTATGGTCGAGCTGGACGATTTCCTGCATCGCAAGCCCGCTGAACTGTCTGGCGGTCAGCGGCAGCGTGTGGCGCTGGCCCGCGCCATCGTGCGTGAGCCGAATGTGTTCCTGATGGACGAGCCTCTGTCGAACCTTGACGCAAAGCTGCGGGTCTCGACCCGGGCGCAGATCAAGAACCTCAGCCACGAATTGGCGGTGACGACGATCTATGTGACCCACGATCAGATCGAGGCGATGACTCTGGCCGACCGCGTTGTGGTGATGAAACAGGGCGTGGTTCAGCAGGTCGGCAGCCCGACCGAGATCTATGACCGTCCGGCGAACACGTTTGTGGCCAGCTTTATCGGCTCGCCCGCCATGAACCTGATGGACGGTGAGGTGTCGGGTGGTGTGTTCCGCGCCGAGCATGTCGAAATTCCGGTCGATGCGCCGAACGGCCCGATGACGCTGGGCTTCAGGGCCGAAGATGCCAGCCTTGCCGAAGGCGCAGGCCAGATTACCGCACCGATCTACACGCTGGAACTGCTGGGCGACGCAACCATGATATCGGTCCGGGTCGGCGGGGCATTGGTCTCGGTCAAGGCTGACAAAGCCTTCCGCGCCGAGATCGGAGATGATGTCTCGTTCTCGGTGCCAACAGAAATCTGTCACCTCTTCGAAGCTGGAAGCGGTGCGCGGATCGGGGAGTAACCCCCAACGACAGCCCATAGGGGCACAACAGCGGTCCGGGCGTCGACGACGGACCCATCCTGACAGGGAGAAACGCATGAAACTCAAGACAATCCTAATGGCAGGCGCCATGGCCATCGCAGCAAGCGGTGCATCAGCAGCCTGTTCCTATGAAAACGAAGTGCCGCTGAAATCGCTATCGGCGGGGTTCGAGGCATGGAAAGCGGTAACGGATGCGATGGCCGAGTGCGGTAATTTCAGCGCCTCGCTGGATCAGGAATTCCGCGAGAAGCAGCCCGAAGCATTCGCTGCCGACCCCTCGCTCTATCAAATCGGCGGTGTGGCAAATGAAACCATGATCCCGCTGCTGAACGCGGGCACGATCCGTCCGCTGGATGATCTGGTTGCAAAATACGGGCAAGACCTGCTGCCCAACCAGCTGATCAAAGTCGACGGCAAGGTGATGGCGATCGCCATGATGGTGAACGCGCAGCACCTGATGTACCGTTCGGACGTTCTGGCCGATCTGGGCATCGAAGAGCCCAAGACCTATGACGACGTTCTGGCCGCCGCGGCCAAGATCAAAGAGGCCGGTGTGATGGAATACCCCATCGGCGGCACCTTCAAAACCGGTTGGAACCTGGCACAGGAATTCGTCAACATGTATATGGGCGAAGGCGGCACGTTCATCGGCGAAGGCAACATGCCTGCGATCAACAATGAAAAGGGCGTTAAAGCGCTTGAGACGATGAAGGCCATGACCGAGTTCATGGATCCCGAATACCTCGTGTCCGATTCCACCTATGTTCAGCAGCAGTTCCAGCAGGGCAAGATCGCCATGGCGAACCTGTGGGCCAGCCGCGCCGCTGCCATGAATGACGAGGCTGAAAGCCAGGTGGTCGGCAAGGTCACCATGGCGTCGGCCCCGATGGGCTCCGAGCGCCCCTCGACCACGATCTGGTGGGACGGCATCGTTCTGGCCTCGAACATGAGCGACGAAGAGGCAGACGCCGCCTTCCGTCTGGTCATGGAAGGGATCGACGGAGACATGGTCAGCGCCAACAATGACACCGCCGTCTGGCTGAACGCTGCTTACCAGCCCGGCGAACTGGCTGCTGGCGCTGCGGCTTCGGCGGAAAACGGTGCGGGGGCCTACCCGGCCAGCGCTGCAATGGGTGTGCTGCACAGCGCGTTGGGCAATGGTCTGGCCGATTACCTGACCGGGGCCAAGGACGCGCAGACCGCACTGGCCGATATCGAGGCGGACTATATCACCGCCGCGAAAGAGGCTGGTCTGATCAGCAACTGATCCTCTCTGGGGAGGGCCCCGTGCCCTCCCTATTTCCCCACCCGAGAACCATGAGAAAGGCAGAGCCATGAATTTCAGGACATTTGCCGCCTTTGTTGGCCCCTCTGTCTTTATGATGCTTCTCTTTATCGCGTTCCCGTTGGCCAGCGTGTTCAAGCAGAGCTTTTACATCACCCAACCCGTCTACGAGACGGTCGAAGTCGAGACCTGCACCCCCGGCTTTCTGACCCAGACTTGCGTCACCGAAGAAAAGTCGCAACCCAAGCTGGATGAGCATGGCGAGGTGATCACCCAGACCGAATATGTCGGCCTGCAAAGCTATCGCAACGTGCTGGAGCCTGAACGCGCGTGGCGCGCGATCACCGAGGGCAACTGGTCGGTCCTGTCCACGATCAACTTCTGGAAGGCGCTGCGGTTCACGCTGACCTTCACGCTGATCACGCTGCCTCTGGTCATCGGGTTCGGGCTGGGTATCGCGGTTCTGATCAACAACGCCGCGCGGTCAATCCGCGGGCCGGTGATCTTTATTTCGCTGCTGCCGTTCATCATCACGCCGGTGATTGGCGCGCTGTCGATCAATTGGCTGTTCCGTGGGGACGGCATCCTGACGGCGCTGCTGGAATGGTGGTTGAACCGAGACATCGCGCTGTTTGCGCAGGCGTGGACGATTGAAATCCTGATGATGTTCTACCGTGTCTGGCACGTGGCCCCGTTTGCGGCCGTTGTGTTTTACGCCGGGCTGCAGACCGTCAATCAGGACAGTCTGGAAAGCGCCGTGATCGACGGGGCGACTCGTTGGCAGCGGATGAAATACATCGTCATTCCGCATCTGATGCCGCTGATCATTTTTGTCTCGATGATCCACCTGATGGACGCCTACAGGGTCTTCGAAGAGATCGTCGGTTTCTCGAGCCAAGCTTATGTCATCTCGCTGCAATGGCTGACCTTCGACTTCCTCGTGCCGGATCAGGCGGGCAACCGGTCGATCAGCCGGGCTTCGGCCAGCGCGATGCTGACCATGATCGGGATCGTCATTTTGCTGATCCTGCCGCTGCGCCGCACCTGGCGCGACCATAAAGGAGGCCACTGACATGTCCTCGCGCGCACTTCGCCAACCTCTCAGCCTGCGGCTGACCTCGAACATCTTCCTGGCGTTTTGGTGCCTTGTTGCCGCTTTCCCGATCGTCTGGATCGCAATCATGAGCGTCAAATCCCCAGTGGACGCCTATGACAGCAACGCTTTGAACGTGATCTTTGGCCCCGCGACGCTGGCCACAGGGAATGGGCTTTCGATTCTGGATATCATCCTAGGCATCGCGGTGATCTGGGGCGCGGCGATGCTCGTGACCAAAGTACTGCCCGGAAAGATCAAGGAATACACTTCGCCGGGACAGGAGTGGTTCGGTTGGGTGGTCGGAGTACTGGTCGCACTGATCGCATTCTTGCTGGTGTTCTTTGTCATCCTGCCTGCGGTTCTGAACGTACTGAACCCGCTGTTCGGTCCCTTGGGTCGCGATGCGTTGGGCATGACGACTGAACATTATAAAACTGTCTGGGTTGACCGGGGTTTTTCAAACAACTTTAAGAACTCGCTGATTGTGACCGCCGGGGTGGTGACCGTATCGCTGACCGTGGGAACGCTGGCGGGTTATGGGCTGGCGCGGTCGGGATCGACGCTGGCCTTCTGGATTTTGTTGATCGCGCTGATCTTCCGCGCGCTGCCCCATTCGGTTCTGGTGGCGGGCTATCTGCCGGTCTTCATCAACTCGGCCGAATGGCTGGCACCAATTCTGGGTGAGAACGCGCCGACGCTTTATGGCAAGCCTTTCGCCGTGATCGCGGTATTGGTGGCGATCAATCAGCCGTTCACGATCTGGATGCTGCGCTCGTTCTTCCAGAACATCCCGGCCGAACTGGACGAGGCCGCACGGGTCGATGGCTGTAACCACTTTCAGGCCTTCCGCCGCGTGATCATGCCGGTGATGTGGCCGGGGGTGATCACGACCGGGCTGTTCAGCTTCCTGCTGGCTTATAACGACTTTCTTGTGACCTCACTGCTGCTTGATGCGCAGAACCAGACGATGGTCCCCGCCATTGCGGGCATGTTCAACCGCGAGACAACGACGACCGATCAGGTGGTCGCCGTGGCCGCTGCGGTGTCGATCATCGCCCCGCTGTTCTTCCTTGTGATGATCTTCCAACGCCAAATCGTAAGCGGTCTGACCGCTGGCGCAGTAAAAGGATAAAGAAATGAAGGGTTCTCGCCCGGAACAAGCCGTTCTGACACGCGATACGGATATGTCCAAAACGGATGAAACCCGCCGCGTGATCGAAACCATGGTGGACGGTCTGAACGACCACCGTATTGACGATATCGGCGAGTTCTTCTCAAAGGGTTTCCGCTGGATGGGCAATCAGGGTTGCGGCACCAAAACCGGCCTGAAAGAGTTTCAGGACAACTGGCAGCGCCCGTTTCAGGCGGCGTTTTCGGACAAAACCTGCATTGATGAGGCGCGTCTTTACATGGGCGAATGGGCCGCCGCCTTTGGCCGGCAAGAGGCCACCCATTCCGGCGAGTTTCTGGGCATCGCCCCCACCGGCAAACGGGTTGAAATCCGTTATATGGATTTCTGGAAAGTGGTCGATGGCAAGATCGTCGACAACTGGGTGAACGTGGATTTCGCCCATGTGGCCGCGCAGCTGGGGGTCGATCTGTTCAACGGTGAGGGCTGGGAAGCCTATGACCGGGGTGAGAAAACCGCGCCCCGCCCCGACAAATAAGGATCAGGATTATGGCAATCGAGTATCTCAAACGCGGCAAATCTGACGCTGACCGGGCCAAAGATGACGCCAAGACCCGCGCCGTGGTCGAGGCCACGCTGAAAGACATCGAAACCCGTGGCGACGCCGCCGTGCGCGAGCTGAGCGAGAAGTTCGACAACTATTCCCCCGCCTCGTTCTGCTTGTCGCAGGAGCAGATCGACGATCTGATCGGCCAACTCACCGAACGCGAGCTGGACGATATCAAATTCGCCCAGGAACAGGTGCGCAATTTTGCCCAGGCACAGCGGGACTCGATGCTGGATATCGAGGTTGAAACCCTGCCCGGCGTCATTCTGGGCCACAAGAATATCCCCGTGCAATCGGTGGGCTGCTACGTGCCCGGCGGCAAGTTCCCGATGGTGGCCTCGGCCCATATGTCGGTGGCGACGGCCAGCGTGGCGGGCGTGCCGCGCATCATCGCCTGCACGCCTCCGTTTCAGGGTAAGCCGAACCCGGCGGTGATCGCGGCCATGCACCTGGGCGGCGCGCATGAGATCTATGTGATGGGCGGCATTCAGGCCATCGGCGCGATGGCGCTGGGAACCGAAACCATTGATCCCGTCCACATGCTGGTTGGCCCCGGCAACGCGTTTGTGGCCGAAGCCAAGCGCCAGCTCTTTGGCCGTGTGGGCATCGATCTGTTTGCTGGCCCGACCGAGACCATGGTGATCGCCGATGAGACTGCAGCGGATGCAGAACTCTGTGCTACAGACCTGCTGGGTCAGGCTGAGCATGGCTATAACAGCCCGTGCGTGCTGCTGACCAATTCGCGCAAGCTGGCCGAAGAGACTCTGGCCGAGGTCGACCGCCTGCTGGGCATCCTGCCCACCGCCGACACGGCGAAAGTGTCCTGGGCCGAATATGGCGAGGTGATTGTCTGCGACACCTATGACGAGATGTTGCAGGTCGCCGACGACATCGCCTCCGAGCATGTGCAGGTGATGACCGACCGCGATGACTGGTTCCTTGAGAACATGACCTGCTATGGCGCGCTGTTCCTTGGACCGCGCACCAATGTGTCGAACGGCGACAAGGTGATTGGCACCAACCACACGCTGCCGACCAAGAAGGCTGGGCGCTATACCGGCGGGCTATGGGTGGGTAAATACCTGAAAACACATAGCTACCAAAAGGTTCTGACTGATGAGGCGGCGACGCTGATCGGCGAATACGGCTCGCGCCTGTGCATGCTGGAAGGCTTCGTGGGCCATGCCGAGCAATGTAATGTCCGCGTCCGCCGCTATGGCGGGATCAATGTGCCCTATGGTGAGGCCGCACCCTATCGGGACGCCGCCGAATGAGTGATATCCATACACAGCACAAGGTCCTGATCGCGCAGGTCAGGGCGGCTATGTATGATTTCACCGAAACGGGTGTGCGGCAGGCGTTGGCAAATGTCAGCGCTCCGGACGCCTTGTTTCGGTTGTGCCATCCGTTCGGCGACAGCACGGGCAGCGATGCGTTTTATGACACCGCTTACAAAGGTTTGCTGGACGCATGGCCTGACTTGGAGCGGCGCGACTACATCGTCATAGCCGGGCCGGATGAACACGGTGCGGATTGGGTCGGTTGCGGTGGCTATTATACCGGTACCTTCACCGGGCCATGGTTGGATATCCCGCCGACCGGCCATCAGGCGACGATGCGGTTCCATGAATTCTATCGCTTCCGCAACGGCAAGATCGTCGAGATGCAGGCGCTGTGGGACATCCCCGAAGTAATGATGCAGGCCAACGCCTGGCCCATGGCCCCCAGCCTTGGCCACGAATGGCATGTGCCGGGTCCCGCGACGCAGGATGGTCTGGTGCCGGGGCCATATGATGCCGCCAAAGGTCAGCAGACATGCCAGCACATCATCGACATGCTGGATCACCTCAAGAAACACCCCTCGGAAGGTGGGCCCGAGGTGATGGAGATGGAGAAATTCTGGCACCCCCGCATGAACTGGTACGGCCCGGCAGGGATCGGCACCGGGCGCGGCTTTGCCGGGTTTCGCAACTGGCACCAGATTCCGTTTCTGAACGGGATGCCCGATCGCGGGAAGTATGTGGATGACATCACCTATCACTTCTTCGGCGATGGCGATTATGCCGCCGTCACCGGCTGGCCGAACATGATCCAGACGGTAACCCATGACGGCTGGATGGGCATTGCGCCCTCGGGCCAGCGGATCACCATGCGCAGCCTTGATTTCTGGCGGCTCGAGAATGGCCTGATCCGCGAAAACTGGGTTCTGGTCGATCTTCTGGACGCTTATCGCCAACTGGGAGTTGACGTGTTCGCCCGTCTGCGGGAATTCAACAAGGCCCGGAATATGGGCCGAATTGAAATACCGGATGGAATGAGCTGATGACTGACCTGCCCCGCACCCCCTCGTTTTCGCTGAGCGGCAAAACCGCGCTGGTTACTGGTGCCTCGTCGGGTATCGGTCAGGGCTGCGCCGTGGCGCTGGCCGAGGCCGGGGCGCATGTGGTTTGTGTGGCGCGCGGGGCGGATCGTCTGGCGGAGACCGTCGCCGCGCTGCAGGCGCAGGGCAGGTCTGCCGAGGCCGCGGTGGTGGATCAGGGTGACTTGCAGGCGCTGCAAAAGCTGTTCGACGGCCGCGCCTTTGACGTGGTGGTCAATTCCGCCGGAACCGCCCGCCACGGTCCGGCAATCGACACCACGCCCGAAGATTTCGACGCGGTGACCGACGTCAACCTGCGCTCGGCCTATTTCCTGTCATCTTATGCGGCCAAAGCGCTGCTGGCGGCGGGTCGGCCAGGTTCGATCATCCATATCTCTAGCCAGATGGGCCATGTCGGCGGTGTGGACCGGGCGCTCTATTGCGCAACGAAACACGGGCTTGAGGGCATGGTCAAAGCGATGGCGATCGAATGGGGCAAACAGCGCATCCGCATCAACACGGTCTGCCCGACCTTCATCCGCACGCCGCTGACGCAGGCCACGTTCGACAACCCAGAACGCGCCGCATGGATCATGGACAAGATCAAGCTCGACCGCGTGGGCGAGGTCGAAGACATCATGGGGGCCGTCACCTATCTGGCCTCGGACGCCTCGGCGCTGGTGACGGGCACTTCGATGCTGATTGACGGCGGGTGGACGGCGGACTGATGCGCTATGACGACAAAGATATCAGCATTCAACGCCGACTACGGGATGCGATCCTTGATGCTATCGTGGAAGAAGGCAAAACGATGATCTATCGACCCTCAGCCGGGACGGTGAATGAGGAACCGCATCACTTTTGGGGGCGTTTTGGCCCGATCTTGGACGAATACGGATTGAAACAGATCGACAAAGACTCTGTTCGGGAAGATGCGCAGCAATTGATCGGTAAACTGAACGAACCCGATGCCGATACGGTGCATCAGCTATTTGTTCAGTTTCTGGGCGAGCGCCCCGGAAGCCAACTGCCGGACACCCGGGGTGACTTCCAAATACCGGATAGTCTGCGCGGGGTAATGGATGCCTGTTGCGATTTGACCTTTGCGGTTCCGACGATCTCGCGCGGTTTTCGTTGGACCGAGCGGGTTGCCCCCGTCATGCGTGACGCAAAACGTTGGGACCATGAAGGTGTGTCCAAGCAGGACGAAAGCCAGGCTATGGTTTCCGAATTTCGTGAGCAACGTGAACAGTGCGGTCGTGCGTTTGTAAAATCAGCTCCGATGCATGCCATAGACGGTCTTCGGGACATAGCAAAAACCGAAGGTTCAATGGCGGCATTGCAATCCCTGAATCAATACTACGATGGCAATGCATGGCTGAGCATTCACGACCCGACCGTACCGCGTGGTATGCCGACGATGGGGCTAGATGCTGGGATGAAATTGCTGGCTGCACTGTTCAGAGAGAAACCGGATGGCTGAAAAGGTCACATCCCTGCAGGTTGCGCAACTGGCCGGTGTCAGCCAGTCAGCGGTCAGCCGGGTGTTCACGCCCGGTGCCTCGGTCAGTAAAAAGACCGAAGACAAAGTGCGCAAGGCCGCCTCTGAACTGGGCTACAGACCCAATGTTCTGGCCCGCGCGATGGTGTCGGGCAAAAGCCGCATCATCGGTCTGGTGGTGGGGTATCTTGAGAATTATTTTTACCCCGAGGCGTTGGAGAAGCTCTCCAACGCGCTGCAGGAACAGGGTTATCACGTGTTGATCTTCATGGCCTCACGCTCGGCCGGGAATATTGACGACGTGATGGACGAGATTCTGGACTATCAGGTGGACGGGGTCATTCTGGCCTCGGTTCCGATGTCGTCGGATATTGCCATGCGCTGCCAGCAGGCCGGCGTTCCGGTGGTGCTGTTCAACCGCACGCAGGATCTGGACGGGATTACCACGGTGGCCTCGGACAACTATGCGGGCGGGCGCAAAGTGGCCGAGTTTCTACTGGCCGGAGGGCATAAGCGCATCGCCTATATCGCGGGTTGGCAGGGTGCCTCGACCCAGCGCGACCGCGAGGCCGGGTTCCGTGCGGCATTGGCAGAAGGCGGGCAGGATGTGTTCTCCCATGATGTCGGAGATTTCCACACCGAAAACGCCCGCGCCGCTGCCCGTCGGATGTTTGATGTTGCCCCCGGCAAACGGCCCGACGCGGTGTTTGTGGCCAATGACCACATGGCTTTGGCCGCGATGGACGTAATCCGCTTTGAACTGGGCCTGCGCGTGCCCGAGGATGTCTCGGTCATCGGTTACGACGATGTGCCGCCCGCCGGGTGGCCTGCCTATAACCTGACGACAATCCGCCAGCGCGCAAATCTGATGGTGGCCGAAACCGTCATCGCATTGCTTGACCATATCGACACCCCGGCCACGGCCAAACCACGCAAAGTGGCCATTGACGGGCCGCTGATCGTGCGGACCTCGGCCCGGTTGCCGAAGGGGTGGAAACCACAAAGGACCGAGACATGAAGGGCTTTGATCCGAAATTCCGGGACTTCCCGGACTACATCATCGGGATCACCAAAGAAATCTGGGAGGATCGCGGCATCGCGACCCTGCACGAGTATTACGGCAAGGATATCGTGGTGCGGATGCCGGGCAGTGTCTCGACCGGCAATCAGGGTGTCATCGGCGCGACCATGGCGACGCTGGCCGAGTTCCCCGACCGTACCCTTCTGGGCGAGGATGTGATCTGGTCCGGCACGCCCGAGGACGGGATGCTGTCGAGCCACCGCATCATGTCCACCGCCACGCATCTGGGCGATGGTGCGTTTGGAAAGGCCACCGGGTCCAAACTGCGCTATCGCATTCTGGCCGACTGCCACGCGCGCAACAATGCCATCGACGATGAATGGCTGATCCGCGACAACGACGCGATCGTCCGGCAAATGGGGTGGGAGCCGAAAGAGTTCGCCCGCGACCTGATCGCGCGCGAGGGTGGGGCCGAAGTTTGCGCGAAACCACTGACCCCAACCAATGATTTGCCGGGGCCCTATTCCGGGCGCGGCAATGACAATGAATGGGGTCAGCGCCATGCCGATCTGCTGACCCGGATGATGGGCGCGGATATGGGCGTGGTTGAACGCGACTATGACCGTGCGGTACAGACCGAATATCCAGGCGGAGCCACAGGACATGGGCGCGACGCGGTGGATCGGTTCTGGATGTCTCTGCGCGCGGCACTGCCCAACGCCACTTTTACCATCCACCACCAGATCGGGCGCGATGATCCCAACATGCCGCCCCGGTCCGCAATTCGCTGGAGCCTGCATGGCAAGCATGATGGCTGGGGGGCGTTTGGCATACCCACCGGGGCCGAGCTGTATGTGTTGGGCATCAGCCACGCAGAATGGGGTGAGCTGATCGGCGGCGATATCCGCCTGCGCCGCGAATGGACCTTGTTTGATGAAACGGCGATCTGGAAACAGCTTTTGCTGGCAACCGGAGACCTGTGATGCCCACCTGTCTGACAACTGGTGAAGAAGCGCGGCGTTTTCATGGCCACCGGGCCTCTTTGCGGGCTAGGCGACTGAACAACCGACCTCCGGGCGCAAGGGGTTCCTGACCCCTTTGTACCAACTCAAACAACGGAGACCCTCATGAGCACCATCCAACAACGCATCGTCCGCTACGGCGAACTGCAGCCCTGCAAAACCGCCTTTATCGATGCCCACACACCGGGCAGCGATCAGAAGGAAAACTTCACCATCATCGGCGGCGGCGTGTCTGAAAGTCCTGACCAACACGTCCATATCACCGACAAGATCGGCTTTAACATCGGCGCTGCGGGCCAGCCGCCGAAATGCCGGAACTCTCTGCACAGTCACACCACGGCCGAGGTGTTCTTTGTCGCCAAGGGCCGCTGGCGGTTCTTCTGGGGCCGTTATGGCACTGCGGGTGAGTTCATTGCCGAGGAAGGCGATATCTTCAACATTCCCACCGGTATCTTCCGCGGGTTCGAGAATGTCGGTCAGGACTACGGCATGATCATGTCGATTCTGGGCGGAGACGATGCAGGTGGCGGTGTGACATGGGCCCCGCAGGTCATCGAAGACGCGCAGGCGCATGGGTTGATGCTGGGCGACAATGGTGTGCTTTACGACAGCAAGAAGGGTCAGGAACTGCCCCACAATGTACGACCGATGCCTCTGCTGACCGAGGAGGAACTGAAAGCCTATCCTGAGGTTCCGGTCGAGGATGTGGTGGGTGAATACGTTGCCCGTTACTGGGACTTGATGGCGCTGTCGGCCCACAAACCGGCGAAGGTGATCGGAGAGGATGCGCTGATCAAAGACAAGCCGGGGTTCGAGGTTGATTTCCTTGGGCGTGGCTCAAGCGTGACTGATCCGGTGGCGGTGGAAAAACCGGTGGTTCTGATGCCCGCCAGTGGTCATTGGCGTATATCTGTTGATGGATTTGAAACTACCTTGTCCGCCGGGGACACGGCATTGGTTCTTCCGGGAGAACGCTATAGCGTTGAACCGTCGATGACCGGGCAGGCGGGACTGTACCGGATCACCGCAACCGATGACCCCGCCGGAGCGACCTGGACAGGATGACCGCAGACCCAAACGACACCCATGCCATTTACGAAAGGCAGGCGAGCGAATATGACAAGCGCCGCTCAAAGGCCTTGTTCGAGGCGCGCTGGCTGGCGCGCTTTACCGCGAGTCTGAAGCCTGGCGATCACGTTCTGGATCTGGGTTGCGGCACGGGTGATCCCATTGCGCGGTGGTTCAGAGCCGAAGGGTTTGACGTCACGGGTGTCGATTTCTCTGAGGCGATGTTGGCCATTGCCCGGACCCGCTGGCCCGACGGGGATTGGCGTCATGGCGATATGCGCGATTTCGAACTGGATCAGACCTTCGACGGCATCATCGCATGGAACAGCTTTTTCCATCTGACAGCCGACGAGCAAAGGGATTGTATCGCCCGTATGTCCCGTCATTTGCGACCCGGTGGAATGCTGATGCTGACCGTCGGTCCCCGCGCGGGGGAGGTCAGTGGAACCGTTGGATCGGAACCTGTCTATCACGCGTCGCTCTCGCCCGCGGGCTACGCCACGTGCCTTGAAAAGAACGAGCTGCAATTGACCGGGTTTCTGGCCGAAGACCCTGAAACCCAAAGCCACACAATCCTGATGGCTCGCAAAATCTGAGGAGGTCCCGATGACCGTAAAGACCACGCATGTTGGATCTCTGCCCCGCTCGCAGGACGTGGTGGATTACATCTTTGCCCGCGAAAACGGTAAACCCTATGATGCGGCAGGTTTTGATGCCTGCATGACCGAAGCGGTGTCCGAGACGGTGCGCAAGCAGGTCGAAGCAGGGGTGGATATCGTCAGCGATGGCGAAACCTCGAAGATTTCCTACGCTACTTATGTCAAAGACCGCTATACTGGTTTTTCCGGCGACAGCCCGCGCAATGCACCTGCGGATCTGAAGATGTTTCCCAGCTTTTTGCAGCGTCTGGCCGATGATGGCGGCACCCCGCAATATGCAAGGCCCATGTGCACCGGCGAGGTGCGTTCGAAAGGACAGGGCGAGTTGCAGAAGGACATCGCCAACCTCAAGGCGGCGATGTCCCAGCACGGGATCGACCGAGGCTTCATGAATGCCGCGTCGCCGGGCGTGATTTCGCTGTTTCTGCAGAATGACCACTACCCAACACGCGAGGCGTATCTGGCCGCGTTGGCCGATGCCATGAAAGAGGAATACGAAACAATCGTGGCCGCAGGTCTGGACCTGCAACTGGATTGCCCCGATCTGGCCCTGTCACGGCATATGCTGTTCACCGATCTGTCGGATGACGCGTTCGTGAAGATTGCCAATATGCATGTCGAGGCCCTGAATCATGCGCTGCAGAACGTCCCGCAGGACCGTGTGCGCGTGCATATCTGCTGGGGCAATTACGAAGGCCCGCATTGTTGTGACATTGCGATGGACAAGGTGTTTTCGACCCTGATGGCGACCAAGTCGCGCTATGTGCTGTTTGAAACCTCGAACCCACGACACGCTCATGAGTGGACCGTGTTCCGCGACCGAAAAGGCGAGATACCCGATGACAAGGTGCTGGTCCCCGGCGTTGTCGACACCACCACCAACTTCATCGAACACCCCGAGCTTGTGGCGCAGCGCATCGACCGGTTCTCGGGCATTGTCGGGGCGGATCGGGTGATTGCAGGCAGCGATTGCGGTTTTGGCACCTTCGCGGGCTTCGGGGCGGTTGATCCGCAGATTGCCTATGCCAAATTGGCGGCGCTGTCGGCCGGGGCAAAGCTGGCGGCGTCATGACGCCCTTAATCCTGTTGCCCGGCATGATGTGCGATGCGCGCCTCTTTGGTCCGCAGATCGACACATTTTCAAACAGAGTGCCGTTGATGAGCTTTCCGCTAAGCCAGCAGGACAGCGTTGGGGACATGGCCGCCGAGATTGTGAACAATACACCGCCTCGCTTCGCTTTGGCGGGGCTGTCGATGGGTGGAATTGTTGCGATGGAAGTGCTGCGTCAAGCCCCGGATCGGGTCGAACGGCTTGCTTTGCTGGATACCAACCCGCTGGCAGAAGCGTCCGAGGTCAAGGCGCGCCGTGTGCCGCAGATGGCCGCCGTGCGCAACGGGCGCTTGCGGCAGGTGATGCGTGATGAGATGAAGCCCAACTATCTGGCGGATGGTCCGCGACAGGGCGCTATTCTGGATCTGTGCATGGCGATGGCCACAGATCTGGGACCGGACGTCTTTCTTCGTCAGTCGCAAGCGCTCATGGATCGTCCCGACCAACAAGCGACCCTTTCGGCCTATACCGGCAAAACGCTGGTTCTGTGCGGGCGTGCCGACGGTCTTTGCCCTGTCGAACGCCACCAGCTTATGCACGATCTTCTGCCAGACAGCGTGCTGACGATCATTGAAGACGCAGGACACCTGCCCACACTGGAACAACCACAAGAAACCACAGCGGCCCTGATCCGCTGGCTGGAGGACACATGACCCCGTCGCTTCTATCCCTGCTTCGCAAGGTCGACACCCCCACCGTCTGCAACGCCATCGAAGTGGCGCAGGGCAAACGAGGCTTTGATCAGTTCACCCGGGGAACCATGCAATGCTCTGCCCCTGATGAGCCAGCAATTGTAGGCTATGCACGCACCGCCAAGATCGCCGCCCTTAACCCGCCAACCGAGCCAGCGGATGTGATCCGGGCGCGCCGCATGGCCTACTACAAGTATATGGCCGAGGCCCCAGAGCCATCTGTGGCCGTGATTGAGGATGTAGATTACCCGGACTGTATCGGCGCCTATTGGGGTGAGATCAACACGTCGGTCCACAAAGGGTTCGGTATGTTGGGGGTCGTCACCAATGGCGTGATGCGCGATCTTGGGGACTTACCCGATGGGTTTCCGGTGGTCGCCGGTTCCATAGGCCCGAGCCATGGTTTCGTCCACATACGCGAGATTGATACACGGGTTTCCGTGTTTGGCCTAACTGTAAGCCCAGGTGATTTGGTACACGCTGACCGTCATGGAGCACTGGTAATACCAGAGGATGTCATTGTGCATTTGGAAGCGGCAATCCGAAAGCTGCTGGTGACAGAGCGTATCGTTCTGGATGCTGCACGCCAATCCGGGTTTGATTTCGAAACCTTTGAGACCGCATGGGCTGCGTTCGAAAAGGCGAGAGTCTGATGGCAAGCGGCACATGAAAGGATCGCATGCAAAGTAAAAAGATAGCAGGAACTTAAACCAGCCGCATCAGGTAAGGTGAAGAGAATTGCCGAGATCCTTCACGGTAGTTAAAGAGTGGTTCTGAACAATACCTGAGCTTACTGGCGGGTCTTGTCAGAAGAACTTTGCTTGAGCGGGGCAGGGCGGTTTCATAGCGTCTGGGAATGACCAAACCGGCCGCCTTCAAGTATTTCAAAACCAGTCCGGAGATTTTCCGCCTCGCTGTGATGTTGTATATTCGGTTTCCGCTTTCGCTTCGAAACGTGGAAGATCTTTTGCACGAACGGGGAATTGAGTTGAGCCACGAAACCGTCCGTTATTGGTGGAACAGGTTCGGCCCGTTGTTTGCCTCCGAGATCAAACGAAAGCGTGCTCAGCAATTGCGAGCATACTCAAAATGGAAGTGGCACATCGACGAGGTCTTTGTGAAGGTGAACGGTAAGCGGCACTATCTGTGGCGCGCTGTCGATCATGAAGGCGAGGTGCTCGAAGCAGTCGTGACCAAACGCCGAAACAAGCACGCCGCACTGAAATTCCTCAAGAAGTTGATGAAACGACATGGTAAAACGGAAACTGTCGTCACGGCTCGCTTCGCATCGTATCGGGCCGCTCTCAGAGAGCTTGGTGATACGGAAAAACAATTGACGGGCAGATAGCTCAACAACCGAGTTGAGAACTCTCACCTGCCGTTCCGCCGAAGAGAACGCGCGATGCAGCGGTTCAGGCGCATGCGAAGTTTACAGAAATTCGCCTCTGTCCATTCCTCCGTTTGCAACCACTTCAACCAGGAAAGATCGTTAGCCAGTCGAGACACCTTCAAGCTGACCCGCGCCGCCGCTCTTGCCGAGTGGCGTCAAATTTGTTCCGGATAGGTTCGCGGTTTCTGCGGCAAACTGAGACTGGTTCGAATTCGTCTGACCGCACCTGCGACACATCCGTTTGGCGTAATGGACGTGAGACGGGATCGGGAAACAAGTGTACGAAATGTGCCTGTGAGCACGTAGCTTTAGTCTGGACCCGCCCTTCGAACGCCATACGGGGCCGCAAAAGAGGTCGGAAACATGTCCGAAACCGGTGGCGCGTCAGCAGCAGTTCCGGAATGACCTCTTGCGCAAGGGCCTGTTTTACATGTTGAAAAGTTCTGAACGCGTCGAGGCGTTTTGCCTCTCGAACGTCCTCGACACTTTGGTCAACTGTTAAAACGTGGCGCGTAGATTGCTGGCTATCTATTCCTGCTGATTTCCTGCAGGTGACAGCGACGTAGCGCAAGTTTTCTCGGAAGGCTCTGCCCCAAAGATCTATGGGACAGAGCGCGGTTTTTCTAAGTTACTTCTGCGCTTCGAGGATTTCGTTGATCAGAGTGTCGCCGTTTTCCTCGATGAATGTTGCCCACACCGGCTTGGCTGCTTCCTGAAAAGCTGCTCCGTCGACGTCGCGGTTGATTTCCATGCCGCCTTCGGTGGTTAGCCATTCAATCGTTTGTTCTTCCTTGTCGCGGTTGCCTTTGCGCTGGAAGGCCACCGCCTCGGCAGCGGCGGCCTCGATGACGGCTTTTTGCTCGTCCGTCAGGCCGTTGAACGTATCCGCGTTCATGGCCAGAACCAGAGCGGAATAGGCGTGCTGCGACAGGCTCAGGTATTTCTGAACCTCGTAGAACTTGAACGCCTCAACCACCCAGATCGGATGATCCTGCGCATTGACGACGCCGGTTTCCAGAGCGGTATAAAGTTCGGCAACCGGGATCTGCTGGGGGTTGGCGTCCAATGTCTCAAACAGGTCGTTCAGCGCCTTGGAGTTGTTCACCCGCATGACGACACCGGACAGATCGGCAGGCGCGCGCACCGGCCCCTTGTTGGTCGAGATATTGCGATACCCGTTCTCGGGGAAACCCAGACCTTTCAGTCCGAACTCTTCAAGATCGGCCAGCACGCCCTGACCCACGGGGCCGTCCAGCACGGCATAAGCCTTGTCGCGATCGGGGAACATGAAGGGCAGGGTAAAGGCCCCGGCTTCGGGAACCATGCCGGTAAAGTTGTTCAGACCTGACAGCGTGAAATGGATGACGCCCGACCGCACGCCGTCGATCAGCTGATCATCTGTCCCCAACTGGCCGTTGGGGAAGACGTCGATGACGACCTCTCCACCGGTGCCCTCCTTGACCTTGTCGGCGAACATGACCGCCATCTTGTGGGTCAGATCGGTGTCCGGCGCGGGGTGTCCGAATTTCAACCGGGTTTCAGCATCTGCGGCAGAGGCCGAAACGGCCAACACCGCGGCTGTCACGAGCGATTTGATTTTCAACGACATTTAGTTTCCTCCCTAAGTTAGCCGATGAGAAGTTTCATGGGGTAGATGATGATCTGCGGAAAAATGACGAACAGCGCCAACAACACGACATAGGCCAGAACAAACGGCCAGACGCCTTTTACCGCCTCGGTCATCGGTGTTTTCGAGACGCCGCAGACCACGTTCAGTACATTGCCGACCGGCGGCGTGATCAGACCGATCGAGGCGTTGATGACGAACATCAGGCCGAAATAAACCGGGTCGATCCCGGCGGCTTTGATGACCGGCATGAACAGCGGTGCAAGGATCAGGACCGATGGCCCCAGATCCATGAACATACCCACCACAAAGACGATCAGCATGATTGTCGCCATCAGCAGGCGCGGGTTGTCGACCAGCGGTCCCAGCATGGCCGCCAGTTGTTGGGGCAGCTGGGCGATGGTGATCAACCAGGCGGCGACCATGGCACATCCCACAAGGAACATGACCATGGCGGTGGACCGGCCGGCGCTCAGCAGGATGTCGTAGAGCAGGCGCCAGGTCATCTCGCGGTAGATGAAGGTGGTGACGGCCAACGCATAGACAGCGGCGACCACGGCCGCCTCGGTTGGCGTGAAAATCCCGAACCGGATGCCGCCGATGATGATGACCGGCAACAGCAGTGCCCAACCTGCATCCCGCAAAGCCAGCAGCTTTTCCGATCGCGGTGCCGGTTCGAACACTTCCAGGTCTTCGCCGCGTACCAGAAAGTTCCAGACCAGAACCAGCGTGGCCCCCATCATCAGGCCGGGAACAATGCCGCCGATAAAGAGTTTTGCGATCGAGATGTTTCCCGCGACGCCGATCAGGATCAACGGCAGCGATGGCGGGATGACCGGAGCGATGATCCCGCCCGATGCCAGCAGGCCCGCCGTCCGGCCACGCGGGTAATTCGCCTTGGCCATCATCGGAAACAGCATACTGGACAACGCTGCGGCATCGGCGACGGCAGAGCCCGACAGCCCCGCCAGCAGAACCGAGGTGAAGATCGCCACATATCCCAGCCCGCCGCGCCGGTGCCCGACAAGGGCGCTGGCCAGCCTGACGATCCGTTTTGCCAACCCGCCCGATGACATGGTTTCGCCTGCCACCAGAAAGAACGGGATCGCCAGCAACGGAAAGCTGTTGACCCCGTTGATCATCGACAGGGCCATGACATTGGCGCTGAACAAGTCCAGTTGCAGCATCAGGGCCATGGACGCCAACAGCAGCGAAAATGCGACCGGAATGCCGATGGCGATCCCGATCAGCAGAATCCCGAGAAACAGTGCAAGCGTCATGCGTCGGGCTCATGTCTTTGCGGCCAAATCAGGCGCGACAGTGCAATGCAGAACATCATGGCACCGGCGATTGCGCCGGGTAGGTAAAGGATTCCCTTGGGCAGCCCGGTCAGTTGCGAGATGTTGTTCTAGTTCGCCACGGTCTGCTGTTGCGCGCCCCAGCACAGCAATGCCACGGACACCAGCACAACGCTCCATTTGATCTTGTCCAGCCAGGGTACGGCGCGGGGGAAAAGCGCCTGCGCGATTTCGGTAATGGCCAGATGCTGATCCCGGCGCAGCACAATGACCGCGCCCAGCATCACGATCCAGACAAATCCAAGCCGGGACAGTTCGATGGATTCGCGAAACCCGGTCGAAAAGCCATAGCGCATCACCACATTCACGAAAACCAGCCCGATCATGGCTGCCATTAGCACGACGATGACCACATCAAGCCGCTGAAACAGCCGGTCGACAGTCTTTTTGAACTTTGTTCCGGGCATCCCCCCCCCCCCTTGTTCGAAGGTAAGGTTAACGATAACCTAATGGCGACGTAACACTTGTCAGTGCATAACAGCGTCGAAAGTGAGAAACGCCGTGAACGACAACAAAATCGCAGAGGTCACTTTGGCCGACGTTGCCGAAAAGGCCGGGGTCAGCCGCATGACAGTGTCCAAGGTTCTGCGCGGCACCGGCAGCATTTCCAGCAAGACCCGTGAACGCATCCTCAGCGCCTGCGACACGCTGGGATATGTGCCCAACACTTTTGCAAGTGCCTTGAGTTCCAAGAAATCTCCGTTCATCGGCGTGATCATCCCGTCGACGTCGGATTTTGTATTCTCGGCGGTTCTGAGCGGCGTCAACGACGTGGTGCGCCCCCATGGGTTGCAGACCCTGATCGGCGAGACGTTGTTCGACCCCGAGATCGAGCTTTCGCTGGTGCGCATGATGCTGTCGCTGCGCCCGTCGGGGCTGATTGCCAGCAGCGGGTTGGCGCGTCTGGACAAGACCCGGCAGTTGTTGGCCAAACGCACCTGCCCGCTGATTCAGATCTGGGATGCGGACGACACAGACGGGGATGCGGCGGTTGGCCTGTCTCATCAAGGGGCCGGAGTCACCATCGCCCGGCACTTTATCGAGCGCGGATTCCGCAATGTGGCCTATATCGGCGCTCAGCTTGATGTCGATCTCTGTGCTGGCCAGCGACTGGACGGATTCAGAGACGTTCTGGCGCAGGCCGGTCTATCGCTGCACCAAGAGATCAATCCAGATTTACCGAGAACACGCGAGACCGGGCAGGTTCTGGCTCAACGTTTGCTGGATCGCAAACGTCCCTTGGACGCGATCTATTGCCTAAACGATTCCATGGCTGCCGGATGCCTGTCCTACTTGTACGCGCAGGATTATCGGATCCCTGAGGATGTGGCCGTTGCCGGGTTCAACGGAACCTCGCGGGATTACGCGGTCAGGACCAACCTGACCACGCAGGATGTGGACCGGCGTGAAATCGGACGCTGTGCCGCGAAGCTGATTGTGGATCGGGAGGCGCTGCAAAACCCTGTTGATCTGGTGCCCGACAAGCTGGTCGTGGGAATGACCACTTAAGGCATTTGCACGCCGGACCTGTTCAGGGTGATGGCATAAAGGCTGGTCGAGGGGTCTTGTCAGAAGAACCTGGTTTGAGCGGCGCAGGACAGTTGCGAAGCTTTTGCCCATGACCAAACCTGCCTCTTTCAAATACTTCAAAACCAGTCCCGCGATCATCCGCTTTGCGGTGATGCTTTACATCCGCTTCCCGCTCTCGCTTCGGAATGTCGAAGATTTGTTGAACGAGCGCGACATCGACGGGAGCCATGAAGCTGTCCGATGCTGGCGGAACAGGTTTGGCCCGATGTTTGCATCAGAGATCCGAAGAAAACGGGTTCAGCAACTCCGAGCCTTTTCAAAATCCAGGCGGCACGTTGACGATGTTTTTGTGAAGGTGAATGGTAAACGCCACTATCTCTGGCGTGCCGTCGATCACGAAGATGAAGTGCTTGAGGCCGTCGTCACGAAGCGTCGAAACAAAGCTGCAGCACTGAAATTCCTCAAGAAATTGATGAAGCGGCGCGGTTACGCCGAAGAGATCGTCACAGATCGCTTCGCATCCTACAAGGCTGCGCTCAGAGAAATGGGTGCTCTCGAAAACCAAAGGACGGGCAGGTGGCTCAACAACCGTGTCGAGAATTCGCACCAGCCGTTCCGACGACGCGAACGCGCCATGCTCCGTTTTAGGCGCATGCGAAGTTTACAGAAATTCGCCGCAGTTCAAGCCTCGATCTCCAACCTTTTCACTTCGGAACGCAGCTTCTCTTCCAGATCCGACTTCAAGATGAATCGGGCTGCTGCTGTCTCTGAGTGGCGTGGTCTCTGCGAGGCATAAGGGGCGGCCATTCTGTCCTTGTGGAGATTGGTTGGAATTCGTCGGGCAGCAACCGATGGCTTAATGAACATCGTCGGAAAAAACTTTTTACCGAAGTCGACGCATTATGATATAAAGAAAATCGAATATTAATGAGCCGACAAGAGCTTGTTTCGAACTGTATTGTTGATATGGGAGGTCAATATGTACCGGGTTTCCACCCTTATTTTCTCGCTGGTGATTGCGCCAGCTTCTGCTTTTTCAGATGCCGTGCCAAGCGAAGAGGCAGCTGAAGGCTTGTTCCTGGAACAACCCTACTCCCCATATGCACAACGCAGTTTCCCAGAGCGGCCGTTATGGGGTGATACCCATCTTCACACGGGGCTTTCTCTGGACGCCGGCGCTTTTGGAAACACGTTGCTGCCGGACGATGCATGGCGCTTTGCAAAGGGTGAACAGGTCATCTCCTCGACAGGCCAACCCGTCAGACTAGGGCGACCATTGGACTGGATGGTCTTGACGGATCACACTGATCTGATGGGGTTCGCTCCGGATCTGCAAGCCGGCAAGCCGGGCGTTATTTCCGACCCAAAAGGTCTGGAGTGGTACGAAGGGTATAAAGCTGGCGGTGAAGAAGCCGGGAAGACCGCCTTTGATATCATTACAAATTTCTCTCAAATGACCCTGCCGGAAATCCTGCTTGAGTCTTACAGCCCTGGTGCCGACGCCTTTGCGTTTACCTGGGAACACATTGTGCTCGCGGCAGAGCGGCACAACGACCCTGGGAGTTTTACGGCCTTTATAGGGTTCGAGTGGACCTCTGTCCCGAAGGGGTTCAACCTACACCGGAACGTTATGTTGCGGGACGGGCCGATCAGAGCGCTCCAGATGGTCCCCCCGGTCACGCAACCGCCATACGGCGACACAGATCCAAAATCGCTCTATGCCTGGCTGGAAGAATATCAGGAGAAGACCGGGGGTCGTGCTGTTGCCTTTGCCCATAACGGAAACTTGTCAAATGGATGGATGTTTCCGACCGAAGACACATACCACGGCGGTAAGGTCGACGAAGAATACGTGGCGGCTCGTGCAAAATGGGAGCCGCATTATGAAGTCACGCAGATCAAGGGTGACGGCGAAGCGCACCCGTTCCTGAGCCCGGATGATGAGTTTGCAGACTATGAAAACTGGGACGTCGGCAATCTCGATATCACCGAGCTTAAGACAGAGGATATGTTGGCCGGAGAATATGCCCGAGAAGCGCTGAAGCGCGGTTTGATGCTGGAAGAAAAGTTCGGCGTGAACCCCTACAAATTCGGCATGGGCGGTGCTACGGACAGCCATACATCACTGGCGACGGCCGAAGAGGACAACTTTTTTGGCAAGTCGGTCAGCGTTGAGCCATCGGCCTCTCGTATCAAGCACCCATTCATCGCCAACGATCTTGGTGAAATACCCGGCGATCTTCTGGTCGCGTCGGGGTACACAGCCGTTTGGGCGACCGAGAACACGCGCGCGGCGATCTTCGATGCATTCAAGCGGCGCGAAACCTACGCGACAACCGGACCTCGGATCGGGTTGAGATTCTTTGGCGGCTGGGACTTTAGCGATACGGACGTAGAGACCCGGTTCCTTGCAGATGTTGGCTATACCAAGGGTGTTCCCATGGGGTCGGATTTGCGCCCTCGCGAAGGTGATGGGGCACCGTCCTTCCTGATTGCTGCCTTGCGCGACCCGGTTGGTGCAAATCTCGACCGCGTTCAGGTTGTGAAGGGATGGCTCGACCCGGACGGTGGTTTGCGGGAAAAAGTTTACGATGTCGCGTGGTCAGATGATCGCGTGGCTGATGAAAACGGCAAGGTTCCCGCGGTTGGAAACACCGTGGACCTGGAGACGGCAAGTTGGACCAACACAATCGGCACCGCCGAGTTGGTGAAGGTTTGGTCCGATCCGGATTTCGACCCCAACGCAAGGGCGTTTTACTACGTTCGGGCAATCGAAATCCCAACTCCTCGTTGGGTTCTTTATGACAAGCTGAGGTTCGGCGCAGAGTTGCCCCAAGATGCTGTTCTAACGCATCAGGAGCGCGCGTATTCCTCCCCGATTTGGTACACCCCCGCAGAGTAACATGATTTTGGCATGGACTTGGACAGCGAGACGGTGAACTAACCTCGGGGCAGTCACTATAGGTGTGAAGATTGCGTGGTGTGGGATCCTTTGCAAAAAACAATTGAAATGAGAGCGCAAGCTCGGGTTTTGCAGGAGCCCTTACGAAGAATCTGAACGAACCGCTGTTCCATTTCTTTTTTGATTGGGGCGGCTATTTTCATTTGGTTCCACATTGTTGCGCCGGAGACCGAGGCGGTCGAAAATTCCGAATTCATCACGATAGACGATGACGCGGTCGCGAGTTTGGCAGACCAGTTTGAAGCTAGGTGGAAACGTCGGCCAAGCAATGCTGAGCTAGAAGCCTTGGTTAATGCTTCAATTCGTGAGGAGATTCTGGTCAGAGAAGCATGAAAACTTGACCTGGATCGCGGAGATACCGTGATCATGTCTCGGCTAAGCCAGAAAATGGGCTTTCTGACAGAAGCAATCGCCACGTCGGCCTTGTCAGAAGAACTTGAGTTGAGATGGGCAGGGGGCTTTCGTAGCTTTTGCCCACGAGCAAATCTGCCTCATTCAAGTACTTCAAAACCAGCCCCGAGATCATCCGCGTGGCGGTGATGCTGTACGTCAGTTTCCCACTTTCGCTTCGGAATGTCGAAGATCTGCTGCACGAGCGAGGCATCGACGTGAGCCACGAAACTGTCTGGTATTGGTGGAACAGGGTTGCCCCGATGTTTGCTGCTGAGATCAGACGGAAGCGTATTCAGCAGTTGCGCGCGTTCTCCAAATGGAACTGGCACTTGGACGAGGTTTTCGTGAAGAGACACTACCTGGCGGGCCATCGATCATGAGGGCGAAGTGTTGGAAGCAATCGTTACCAAACGCCGAAACAAGCAGGCGGCATTGAGATTCCTCAAGAAATTGATGAAGCGTCACGGTTGCGCCGAAGAGATCGTCACAGATCGCTTCGCTTATTACAAGGCTGCGTTCAGAGAAATGAGTGCGCTCGAAAAACAACAGACGGGCAGGTGGCTAAATAACGGCGTCGAGAATTCGCACCTTCCTTTCCGACGGCGTGAACGCGCGATGCCCTCACGACGGCACAGCTCTGCAATGCTGTCCTCGCCTTTTAGGCCGTCCAGCACGATCCTGATCTTCTCATCTGCGGAATA